>CAZMWZ010000381.1:0-1509 GCA_964570045.1 uncultured Spirochaetaceae bacterium | reverse complement strand
TCCCTGGACACGGCCTGGGCGGCCGGCAAGTCCATGCAGGAGACCTTCCGCCGGGTGGGGCTGGAGTGCGACCTGTTCGTGTCGGAGATCAACCGGGTCGGCCCGGTTTGCCTGGAGCGGGAGTAGGAGGGGAAATGCAGTTCCGTTCCACGCGCGTGCCCGCCGGCGCCGGACCCGCGGTCCGGTTCCGCGAAGCCCTGTTCCGCGGCCTGGCCCCCGACGGCGGGCTGTACCAGCCCGCGCTGCAGCCGGACCTGCGCTCGCTGCTGGCCGGCTTCTCCCCCCGCGCCTCCTTCCTCGAGGTGGCCGAGGCGGTCAGCTCCGCCCTGCTGGGCGAGGAGCTGGGGCGGGAGGCGGTGGGCCGCATTGTGCGGCGGGCCTTCGACTTCGAGCCGGTCCTGCGCGATCTCTCCCCCGGCCTGCGCCTGCTGGAGCTTTTCCACGGGCCCACCTGCGCCTTCAAGGATTTCGGGGCCTGCTTCCAGGCCGCGGCCATGGAAGAGCTGCTGGCCGGCGAGGGCCGCCGGGCGGTGATCCTGGTGGCCACCTCCGGGGACACCGGCAGCGCGGTGGCCCGGGCCTTTCACAACCGGGCCAACATCGAGGTGGTGATCCTCTATCCTTCCGGGCGGGTCAGCCCACTGCAGGAAAAGCAGCTCACCACCCTGGGCGGAAACGTCACCGCCCTGGAGGTGCACGGCAGCTTCGACGACTGCCAGCGCCTGGCCAAGCTGGCCTTCTTGGACGCGGAGCTCGGCGAGCGCATCCCCCTCACCTCGGCCAACTCCATCAACCTGGGCAGGCTTCTGCCCCAGGCCTTCTACTACGTCTACGGCTTCGCCCGAGGGAAGAAGGGCCGACGGACCGCGGGCCAGGCGACGGCGCGTGTCCGCTTCTGCGTGCCCAGCGGCAACTTCGGTAACCTGACCGCCGGCGTGTACGCCTGGAAGTGGGGCCTGCCCGTGGAAGGTTTCGTGGCCGCCACCAACGCCAACGACGTGGTGCCGGAGTACCTGGACTCCGGCAGGTTCCAGCCCCGCTCCTCGGTGCGCACGCTTTCCAACGCCATGGACGTGGGCGATCCGAGCAACTTCGAGCGGCTGCTGGAGGTTTTCGGCTGCGATTCTCAGGCCATGCGCGCCTGCATCCACGGGGAGCGGGTGAGCGACGAGCAGACCCGGGCCACCCTGCGCCGCGTGCACGCCGAGCACGGCCTGCTGCTGGACCCGCACACAGCGGTGGGGGTGCAGGCCGAGGGTCACGCCGGTGGCGCAGGTAGAGCCAGGTCAGCAACAGGCTATTCAAGCCATATAGGCTTAACAGAATTGCACACAAAACGTAAAGCAACTCAACAACAGCTACCATCCATACTCCTGCAAAAATGTGCGTCCCAAGCCGGTCAAGATTATACCTCTCTTGTGAGATACGGTATAATCCCTACACCTTGCGCAAGGAGCGGAGTCAAGACATGCTGTACAGCAAACCGATCATCAACATCATCCAGGCGCG
>CAZMWZ010000380.1:0-1509 GCA_964570045.1 uncultured Spirochaetaceae bacterium | reverse complement strand
CGCTAACCCCCGAGCCGCCGACGCAGGCTCCCCCGCCCCCCGTGTTCTACGGGGCCGTGAACCTCTACCTTCACCACCGTTTCCCGTCTCTGGGCCGGCTGCCGCCCTGGCTGGAGCGGCTGTTCGACGCCGACACGCTCCTGCGCCTGGCCGGCGGCCTGTCGGGGACCACCGACGCCGCCGCTCTGGAGGGGCTCACCCTCTCCATGCTCCAGGGCGAGGAGGGGGGGCAGGCGGCCGAGCTGGAGCAGCTGGTGCGCTGGCTGGCCGAGGTCCGTCCGGACGTTGTGCACCTGTCCAACTGCCTGCTCCTGGGCCTCGCCCGTCGGGTTCGCCGGGAGCTGGGCATCCCGGTGGCCAGCTCGCTGCAGGACGAGGACAGCTGGCTGGACGCGCTGGGGGTGCCGGCTCGCGCCCGGGCTTGGGCGATTCTGCGGGAGCGGGCGGCGGACGTGGACCTGTTCCTGCCGGTCAGCGCCTGGTACGCCCGCTTCATGGGGGAGCGCCTGGGGCTGCCCGCGGAGCGCCTGACGGTGGTGCCGATCGGCATCGACCCGAGCGGACTGCCCGCGGCGCCCTCGACTCCCAGGCCCGGCCCTCCGGTGATCGGCTTCCTGTCCCACGTCTGCGAGCGCATGGGGGCGGGGATTCTCGCCGAGGCCTTCCTGCGGCTGGCCTCCGGGGGGCGCTTCCCCGGCCTGAGGCTGTGGTTCATGGGCGGCAGCACCGGAGGCGACGCCGCCTTCCTGCGGCGGCTGAAGAGGGATTTCGCGAGGCACGGGCTTCGCGACCGGGTGCGCTTCGTGGGCTCCTTCGAACGGGGCGAGCGCATCCGCTTCCTGTCCTCCCTCACCGTACTGTCCGTGCCGGTCCGGGAGGGCGAGGCCTTCGGCACCTTCATCCTGGAGGCCCTGGCCGCCGGCGTACCGGTGGTCCAGCCGCGCCTGGGGGGCTTCAGCGAACTGGTGGGCGACACCGGCGGCGGGCTGCTCTACGAGCCCAACACTCCCGAAGCGCTGGCCGAAGCGCTGGCCGGGCTGCTGGGCGACCCGCGGCGTGCCCTCGCCCTGGGAGCCGCGGGGCGCGAGGCCGTGCTGGCCCGCTACACCGCGGAGCGCATGGCCGCAGCCCTCGAGTCGGCCTTCGACCGGCTTGCGCCGGCGGCAGGGAGGACCCCATGAACGAACAGCCCCTGCTCCTCCTGGAGGAGGTGCATAAAAGTTACCCCGCGCCGGAGGGGAGCGCGCCCATCGAGGTGCTCAAAGGGGTGAACCTGGCGGTGCGCGCGGGGGAAAGCCTGGCCGTGGTCGGGCCCTCGGGCTCCGGCAAGAGCACCCTCCTCGCCCTGATGGGCTGCCTGGAGGAGCCCTCCCGGGGGAGGGTGCTCCTGGACGGCCTGGACCTGGCTCGCCTTCTAGAGCGGGAGCGCGCCGCCGCGCGCAGCCAACGCGTGGGCTTCGTCTTCCAGCTGCATCCCCTGTTGCCCCAGTGCCCGGTCTGGGAGAACGT
>CAZMWZ010000379.1:0-1526 GCA_964570045.1 uncultured Spirochaetaceae bacterium | reverse complement strand
GCTGCGGGCTTCTCCGCCACCACGACCTTCTGCCCGGAGATCTGCTTGCCCACCACGCGCGCCACGTCCAGCACCACGTCGATGCTGCCCTTCTGCTCGGAGGAGGCCTGGGCCACGATCTCGCCGGTCACCACGTCGATCATCTTGGCCGAGATCACGTAGGTGGAGCCTACGCGGGAGGCGCTGGCCACGATGACTAGGTCCGCCCCGAGGTATTCGCCGGCCTGGCGCACCTCTTCGTTCTTGACCACTCCCGAGGAGAGCTGGAACTCCTTTTCCTTGAGGACCTGCTCCACGTTGGCCCGGTCGATCACCGTGTACTTGCCCGAGTTCACGAGCTCCTCTAGGATCTTGTCCGTGATCGGCGCCGCAACGGTCTTGTCCATGCCCGCGGCCAGAATGGCGTCCAGCACGGCCACTTGGGGCCTGGCGAAGGCGAAGGCCGGAAGAATCAGGATGCCGAGAATCAGGAATGCTATTCTGCTGTTTTTCATGCCTCTTTCCTTTGCGCCATTATAGGGTACCCCTTCCGCAGGGGTCAAGGAACTTGAAAAAAAAGGTTCAATACTCAACGCCGCCCGCCAGGACCACCGCGAACTGCCGGGTGGAGATTTGGTGGTCCACGCCCGGAATCTGCATACCCGTTTCATCTCCAGAAAAGCCAGGATCATTGCCATACCAGGACTGAGTCTGCGGGGTATTCGCCTTCAGGGCCATGGCGTCGATAGCTAGGGAGAGGAAAGGACGCACTCGGGCTTGGGCCTTTCCCCAGGAATAGCGTACCACCAGGTCTACGTACCCGCCGAAGCCCAGGCCCGACGCCGTGGACAGCTTGTACCGCAGCACGTGGTCATCCTCGTCGGCCACGTAGGGCACGGCCAACCCCGCCTCTGCCCGCACGCTCAGGCCGGAGGCCGGCTGCAGCGTGACGGACAGCCCCGCGGTCGGCACGTTCCAAAGGACCCAGTAGGTCAAGGCTAACACGCCGGGATAGGAGACAATCCAAAGATCCGGGTCCGTATCCGCGTCCAACTCATCGTCAGCGTACTTCCACCCATTTATACCGTTCTCCTCCTGGTACATGTACTGCAGCCGGTACCCCAGCGCGGCCTCCAGGCTTCCCCACCCACCCGAGGCCAGAACTGGTTTCCAGGATGCGCAGGCTGTCAGCCAGACCATACGCGCACTGGACTCCGTGTAGCTGTACGGCACCTTCGGATAACCAGGATACATATCCCAGTCCCAGTCCTGCATGAGCCCGAAGGGCGCGAGCAGATTCACTGCCACCGACGCCTCGAAGCCCCAGTCCCTTCGCCCCCCTGTTCGGTCGCCCTGAAAGGTGACGCCCGCCAGCAGGGTGTTCAGCGGGAAGATCAGCTCACTGCTCACTCCAGGGTTGCCGAACTCCTCCATGAGGTAGCGGGTGTCTCCGGTGCTAATAATTGCGTCCACCGTGGTGGACCAGCTCCAGGCCGGAGCAGCCAACAGACCGGGGGCGAACCCCGCGAGGAGAACGGCGAGCAGCA
>CAZMWZ010000378.1:0-1530 GCA_964570045.1 uncultured Spirochaetaceae bacterium | reverse complement strand
TATTTTTTACGAGGCCTCTGCGGCCAACGCGGCTCGGCTCTACCAGGCGCTTCAGGAGTTCTGGGGTGGCACAGTCCCCGGTATCGAGAACGCGGCCGCCCTCCGCGGGAAAGGCAAGGTGTTCCAGTTCGGCCGCCCACCGAATCGCCTGGACCTCCTGAACAGTATTGACGGCGTTGGCTTCCCCGTCGCCTGGAAAGGCCGCAGGACAGCACGATTCGGGCATAGGGGACGGCTTCTGACAGTGCACTTTATCGGGCTGGAGGAACTGATCCGGAACAAAAGGTCCGCCGGGCGAAACAAGGACCTCGACGACCTCAGGTTCCTGATCGAAGCCCGCAGGAGAGGGGTGCAGAAACGCTCCCGCCCGAAACGCCTTCGCTGAGGTTCTCCATTCGAAGCGTTCTGAGGCACTGCCAAATTATCTAAGGCCGAATCCGTTTCCGATCCCGCGGAAACAGGCAGGCCTCTTTGACGTTGGCCAGGCCCAGCACCTTCTGAATAAGCCGCTCCAGCCGGATGGCGAACCCTCCGTACGGCGGGCGGCCGTGCACAAAGATGGCATCCACCCCGTGCTCCTTGGCCGCCCAGTCGCCTGGGATCCTCCCCCCGCAGCCGGCCAGCATGCCGGCGGCCAGCGTGTACCGGCCCTCTTCTTCATCGGATCTAGCCCGAAACGGAACATAGCTCCCCACCAGGTCCAGGGCGTGACCCCAAGTGTTGGTCTGGGCCAGATGCTCCTCCAGGAACTCGATGCTTTCCTCGATCGCCGCCTCCTGCTCGTACTCCGCGAAGCCCTTCTCCTGGAGCCAGCGCGCGTACAGTTGCTCGTCCACCCGCCGCCGCAGCCGCTGCAGCTTACGTTCCAGTTGCACCCGGCCGGCCGATGTGACCAGCGACCGGGCAGTCAGCGCTTCAGCAGCATGGACGTCCCGACCCTCGACCTGCACGGTCTGATGTGCCAAAGCGGCAATGGCGTCGATCAGCGCTTCCAGGCAGAGGTACTTCTCGGAGACCGAGCCCAGCGTCTGCCCCGTGGGCACATCCACGAGGCGCACAGTCACGACCAGCCAACCCCCGATCTGCCCGATGCTGCCCACCACCAGCTGCGAGGCCGACAACAGCCGCCCGATCTCCAGCTGGCAGCTCTCGTCCGCGCACTGCGAGTACGAAAGCTCAAGCGCAGGCATTCCCCCTATCCCCCGCCGGTGGAGAACCGGGTACCGGGCACGAAGGTGACACCGACGGCAATACGGTGCTCGCCGCGTCACCCAAGGAGCCTCGGGGGACCCTGGATCCAGCCCAGCCGCAGGGCGCAGCTCCAGGTGGATGTTCTCCCCGATCAGGCGTTGGAGCATGTTCCCCATCGACTCGACCAGCAGGTTGAGGTCCCACCCACTGCGAAACGCTCTGGACGGGAGGTCGCCACAGGTTCCCTTCCACGCACCAGAGGCTGCGCGCAGCAACGGCCTCCTCCGTCCCGACGGCTGCCCAATTCGGGACGTCGCCCGCTCAGCTCCCATTATAGAA
>CAZMWZ010000377.1:0-1545 GCA_964570045.1 uncultured Spirochaetaceae bacterium | reverse complement strand
GTGCCGTTGGTGCTGTCCAGGTCCTCCAGGAAGTACTCGTCCTTGATTTTCTGGATCACCGCGTGGCGGCGCGACGCCAGCTTGTCCTCCAGCACGATGTCATTGCCCTTGTCCCTGCCCAGGCTGATCCTGCCGACCAGAGGGACGCGCTTGCCCTGGAACACGATGTAGGTGGTGCCGGTGCTGCGCATCCTGGACAGGCGCTGGCCTACGTTGCTGCCGTGGATGATCGTCTGGTTCGGGTCCTCACCGGGTGGTTGCTTCAGGATGGCCCTCCTGGGTTCCTGCTTCGATTGTAGCCCGCCGGGGCATCCTCCGCAACACCCGCTCAGCGCCGCGGCGGTTTGACACCCGCTCCGCTGACCCTGTAGACTGGGGACCGGATTCACGGTATGCCCTCGGTCGAGAAGATCCACCGCATCCTGGAAGCGCTGCGCCGGCACTACAAGACCGGCCTGACGAACAAGGAAATCAGCAAGGAGATCGAAATCCCCCCCTCCACCTCCTACCGCATCCTGGCGGCGCTGCGGAAGTACGACTACGTGCGCCAGAACAAGAAGGACGCCCGCTACTACCTGGGTTTCACGCACCTGCGCCTGGCGGAGGCCGTGGTCGAAGGCATGGACCTGTCGGCCATCTGCCTGCCCTACTTAGAAGAGCTGCACAACCAGACCGAGGAGACCACGTTCTTCGCCCTTTTCAACGGGCAGCACTGCATCACCATGGAGACTTGCGGGCAGATCGACACGCGCGTCGCCGTGGGCCGCGGCGAGATCATGCCCATGCACGCCTCGGCCGCGGGCAAAGTAGTTCTTGCCTTCCTGCCCAGGAAGGACCAGGACCGGATCCTCCAGGGCCTTGAGCTTGACGCCTATACCCCCCACACCATCCGCTCGCTCGGCGTCCTGCGTAAGGAGCTGGAAGCGATCCGCAAAACCGGGGTGGCGACCAATCAGCAGGAGTTCCACAACGGCATCACCGCCCTGGCCGCCCCGATCTTCAACAACGAGGGCCGTCCCGCGGGCTCGATCGCGCTGGTGGGGACTTCGATCGACCTGGACGCGGCCCAGCTCGACGAGTACGCGCCCTTGTTCATCGAGGCCGCCGCAGGGATCACGGAGCGGATCGGCGCGGTTTACCCCCCGGAAGTCCTGGATTACTGGAAGCAGCGGGAGAACGGCTGAGCGCGAAAAACACCCGCTCCGGCGTGATCGGCAAATGCGTGATGCGCACCCCGATGGCGTCGCTGATGGCGCTGGCCACGGCCGGCCCGGCGGCTGAAATCGAAGGCTCGCCGATTCCCTTGGCCCCGTAGGGACCCTTGCCGGACTCCGACTGGATCACGATGCACTTGATGTCCGGCACGTCCTTGGAGGTGGGGATCAGGTAGTCGTGCAGGTTCCAGGTGAGCGGCAGCCCGTCGCTCTCCAGATAGTCCTCCATGAGCCCGAAGCCCAGGCCCTGGGCGGCGCCGCCTTCCATCTGCCCCTCGACGCGGTTCAGGTTGATGGCCTTGCCTACGTCGTAGGCCGTGGCCCACTTGAG
>CAZMWZ010000376.1:0-1557 GCA_964570045.1 uncultured Spirochaetaceae bacterium | reverse complement strand
CTTGCCCAGCAGCCAGTTGATCACGAAGTATTCGATGGCCGCGGCCGCCGGGCCCATCTCGTAGATGGCCATGGCGTTGTTGGTGAAGCCGTCCACCAGGGAGCCCAGGGAGCCGGAGGGGTGGGGCACGGCCACCTGGTGGGCCAGGTAGGCGGGGTGGTGCAGCCGGGTGGTGCGCTCCAGGTAGTCCCGGGTGAAGCGCCGCAGGCGGCGACCCGTCAGCCCGCCCTGGGCCGCCAGCTCGGCGAGCCTCAGCTCCCCCACCAGGCTGTGCAGGGGACGCTGGTCGATGACCGGCTTGGATCCGGCCCTGGATTCCCGGTAATAGCGCGCCAGCTCGCGCGCCACGATGCGCGCATCTCGTGCGAAGCTCATGCCGTGCTCTCCTCGAGTTTCTCGGGGGAGTCCGGCAGTGTGAGGTCCAGGGCAAGGGCCCGCACTTCACGGGGGCAGGCCGCCGCCAGTGCGGCGCGCACGCGCTCCAGCTCCGGGGCGTTCTCGCTGGTCAACAGCAGCCGCAGCCCCCGCGAGGCCAGCTCCCCCGCCAGGGCTTCGCCGATCCCCGAGGAGGCTCCGGTGACCAGGGCGGTCAGCGGCCGCGGCTCATGCCCGGGTGCTCGCATCAGAAGAGGTCCAGCTGCCCCGCCTCCCTGTCGCGGGGGGGCTCCGGGTCGGGGCGGGAGCGTTCCGCCAGCTCCTCCCGCAGGGCGGCCAGGAAGGGGCTGGGAGGCAGGCGGACCTCGCGCCCGAACAGGCGGCGGCGGCGGGCGTGGGTCAGGTACAGGTAGGTCCCGGCCCGGGTCATGCCGACGTAGAACAGGCGCCTTTCCTCCTCGGGGTCGGCCGGCCGCCGGGCGGGCAGGGTGTAGGGCAGGAGGCCGTCCTCGCAGCCGGTGATGAACACGCAGGGGTACTCCAGTCCCTTGGCCGCGTGCAGCGTCAGCAGGGACACGCTCTCGGCGCCCCTCGCCAGGGCGTCGGGCTCGGAGCCGAGCACGGCCGCTTCCAGGAAAGCGTCGATGCCCCCTCCTGACTCCGCGGCCAGGCCGGCTAGCCTGGTCTGTGTTTCCCCGTCCCCTGGAAAGGCGGCGGCGAGGGTCGCCAGCAAGGTGCCGAGGTCGCCGTCCCGCTCGAAGCTCAGCCGCCAGCGATCCAGGTCCTCCGCCGCAGCCAGCCCGCCCTGCAGCACCCGGTCGCGAGCCAGGGTGTTGCCCGGCGCCCGCAAGGCCTGCAGCACCCTCAGGATCGAGCGGGCGGGCTCCTGCCGCAGCCAGGGGGACTCGGAGGCCGCCTGGAAGGGGATGGCGTGGTCGCGGAACGCCTTGGCCAGCGGCTCCATCTGCCGGGCCACCCGGCAGAGCACCGCGAAGTCCGCGAAGCTCTGGATGCCGCTTTCCTGTTCGCCCCCGCTGATCGCGCTGTCCAAGGAGAAGAAGCGCGTCCCCCCTATCAGGCCCTCGATGGTGCGCGCCACGAACTCCGCTTCGCTGGCGTCGCTCGCGTGCTCGCTGATGCGCAGGCGCACGGCGGGGAGCCCGCGACGCGGCGATAGCCGGG
>CAZMWZ010000375.1:0-1563 GCA_964570045.1 uncultured Spirochaetaceae bacterium | reverse complement strand
AAATGGCGCCCGCAAACCTGGGATTCGGTGAGCGGCCAGCAGCACGTGGTGCAGGCCGTACTCAAACTCCAGCGAGCTTTCCCGGAAGGAGAACTCCCCGTACACCACCCGGCGGGTGGCATCGTCGAGGATCACCATCAGAATGGCCCGCTTACCTTTCCCGCTGTCCGCCGGCACCTCCAAGGCGTGCATCATGTCCGCCTGCACGCACTCCAGGGGGTACTTGAAGGCAAACTTCAGCTGCTGATGCTGCTCCTTGTCGCCCAGACGGTCCTCCCGCTGGAGCCCTGCGGCCACCACCAGCCGTGAGAGGGCGGACTTGGACAGCTCGGTGCGGACCACCTCCTGGACTTTGAGCTTGCGGTAGGCGGCCTTGGCGGTGAGCTCCGGATGCTGCTCCAGGTACTCCAGGAGGGCGGCCGACTCCTCGGCGGGAAGCGCCCGGCACAGCCCCTTGTCCGATCGGGCCTTGGGCCGCAGGCCCTCTTTGCCGAACCGTTGGAAGGCGGCGTACCACTTGCGGATGCAGTCGGTGCTCAAGCCGCTACGGTCCGAGTAGGGAATCTCGTAGCGCCGGCCGGCCTTCTGGCGCATCAGCGCCCTGCGTTCGGCGCGAGACAGATACGGATTCAGCAACTCGGCGATGATCGAGTAGCGGAAGTCCATGATCTGTTGGGCCTTCTTCTGTTCCTGTTCCTTGTCCATTCGGTTGCTCCTCTCGGGTAGCCTGGATCTACCCGGAGTCTACAACCACCCTCCAGACAGGAGCAGATCCACTGTTATGTGGGGCCGGAGCGCTCACAGCTTTTTCCCGGAACAGGTGGATGCAATAGCGGGTCAGGCAAATCCCGTTCACCCGGTGCTCCAGGCAGTACTGGTTCAGGCTCACCAGGGGGTGCACCGTTTCACCGCTGAGGGCCTCCACCCAGGCGCTGCCCTGTAGCCGCTCATCGGTGCGCCCCACGAAGATCGCCCTGGCCCGGTCCACCGCCACCTGGAAGGCACGATCCAACACCGCCGGATGGTTGGGGCTCATCGCCTTCTGCCCGCTGAACAGGTGGGAAGCCCGGCCTCGGCCCTGACCCTGTTCGCGCAGGAGCAAATAGGATTCCGCCTCCTCGGTCCCGATACTGGTGCCCGGCAAGGAGAAGCTGGGAAGGATGGCGTGGGTGACGCCACAGTGGTTGCAGATGCAGCGCAAGATCCGCAGGGGCTGTGCGTAGTAGTACTTCCAGTAGGAGGCGTGTTTTTTCAGTTCCCCGATCCTTTGACAGGCCGGGCAGGGGGAGAAGCAAAACAGAATGACAAACTCGCTGCGGACTTTATCGAAGTCGTAGACGTCCCGCTGGATGTAGAGTATAATAATATTTGCGTTTTTCAGGGCGGGACGAAAAGCTGATTGGCGTCAGGGCTTTCGTCCCGCTTTCCCTTCCTCTCTTTCCTACCGATCTGAGAAAAGAGTCTGGGATGATTTCAGGAATTATTCAACTTTACGCCGGGAATCTACACTGGCCCAACACCGCCTTGCGGAACTTGTCGGTGTCCGCCGGCTTGAAGGAGTAG
>CAZMWZ010000374.1:0-1578 GCA_964570045.1 uncultured Spirochaetaceae bacterium | reverse complement strand
CCGCTTGATGCGGCTGAAGCACCTTTCCTTCCGCACCGAGAAAACCTATCTGGCCTGGATCGCCCGCTTTTTGGCTTTCACCTCCCCGCTGGAGCCCCCGGCGCTGACGGAGGAGCATCTCAAGCACTTCCTCTCCTACCTCGCGGTGGAAAGGAAGGTCTCCGCCGCCACCCAGAAGCAGGCCTTCAATGCGCTGCTCTTCCTGTACCGGAATATACTGGCACGGGAGATCATCGGGCTGGAGTCGGTGATCCCTTCCAGAAGGCCCAGGCGACTCCCGGTGGTTTTGACGAAAGAGGAGCTTCGGCAGGTGTTCCATCACCTGTCGGGCACCAACCGCCTGATCGCCGCCGTGATTTACGGCGGCGGCCTGAGGCTCGAGGAGTGCCTCTGCCTGCGGGTGAAGGACGTGGACTTCGCCCGCAACTGCCTGGTGATCCGGGCCGGCAAGGGCGACAAGGATCGCGAGACCGTTCTGCCGGAGCGAGTGGCCGACGAGCTCAAACGGCATCTGGTTCGCGTGCACGCACTCCACGACCGGGATCGCAGGCGAGCGCTGGCCGGCGTCTGGATACCCGGAGCACTGGCCAGGAAATACACCGGCGCCGGAAAGGAATGGAGCTGGTTCTGGGTATTCCCCTCTTCCAAGCTGTCGATCGAGCCGGATTCTGGCATCGTCCGGCGGTACCACCTCTACCCCAGCACCCTGCAGAAGGCCTTCCACCAGGCGGTGGCCAGAGCGGGCCTTGCCAAGCGGGCCACGGTGCACACGCTGCGGCACAGCTTCGCCACCCACCTGGTGGAGAAAGGCTATGACATCCGCACGATTCAGGAGCTGCTCGGCCACGCGGATGTCTCGACCACGATGATCTACACCCACGTCGCCACCAAGAACAAGCTGGGCGTGACCAGTCCCCTGGATTCGCTGTAGGCAATGACTTCTTTCCGCTTCGCGTGCCGGCGGCCGCCGGCCGTCACCGGAAGCACCTTCAGGAGGCGGGATCTATGAAAAACCCGAGGGTCGCCGCAGCAGACTCCCCGAGTCCGCTCCGGATCTTCTGCATTGAGTATAAACGATCCCGGCCAGGCTGCAAGTCAGCTCGAGCACCCGGCGGTTCAGCGCAGCGGGGGCGGTTTGCGGGGGCGGTCGGCGGGAGCCGTGGCCGGAAGCCGCAGCACGATGGCGACGCTGGCCACCGCGGCGGGGATGCCGATCAGGAAGGCCCAGCGATACCCCAGGTTGTTCCAGAGGATGCCGCCAAGGAAGGGCATGCTCACGGCCGCAACGTGGTTCATGGCCACGCCCATGCTCAGGGTGGGGGTGTGCTCGCTGGCCGGCGCGATGCGGCTCACGTAGGTGGTCAGGGCCACGGCGAATACGAAGAAGCCGCCGTCCAGCACGAAGATCGCGTACAGCAGGCCCTTGACGGGCACGAAGGCGTACCCGATGAACACAAAAATCATGCTGGTGTAATAGAAGGCGAGCACTCGCTTCTCCCCCACCCGGTCGATGAGCCTGCCCACGCGCGGCGAGGCCAGCCAGCCGACGGCCTGGATGGCCGCCCACAGCAGGATCAT
>CAZMWZ010000373.1:0-1612 GCA_964570045.1 uncultured Spirochaetaceae bacterium | reverse complement strand
AAGCTCACCCTGCTGGGCAAGAACAAGTACCTGGGCATGGCCGGCATGACCTTCACGGTCACGGGTATCGCCCGCTTCCCCGTGGCGGGCTTCAACCGCAGGTTCCTGCTGGTGCCGATCGACACGGCGGAGCGCCTGCTCAAGATGGAAGGCGAGGCCACCGAGGTGTTGGTTCTGGCCCGGGACGACCGCCGGGTGGCCGCTCTCGCCGCCCGGGTGAACGAGCTGCTCGCAGCCGCCGGGGCGCAGGGCGTGGAGGCCCGAGCCTGGGAGCGCATCGGCATGTGGCACACCTTGATGCGCCTGGTCGACACGATGTACAACTTCGTCGCCCTGTTCTTCTTCATCCTGGGCACCACGGTGATCATCAACACCACGATGATGGTGATCTTCGAGCGCCTGCGGGAGATCGGCACGATCTCGGCCCTGGGCATGAAGCCCGGGGAAATCGTCCGCCTGTTCTTCCTGGAGGCCTTCTTCATCTCCGCCATCGCCGCCTTCGCCGGCGTACTGCTGGGGACGGCCATCACCGCTGCCCTGTCGCGCACCGGAGTGGACCTGTCCCGGGCCATGCAGGGGGTGAGCTTCGAGGTGAGCCCGGTGATCCGGCCGCGCCTCGCCCTACGTTCCACAGTGTTCGTGTTCTTCTACTCCGTGGCCGTGGCCTCGCTGGCTTCGTTCCTGCCCTCCCGCCGGGCGGCGCGCATCCAGCCCGTGGAAGCCCTGCGCAGCATTTAGGAGGTATCGACCGTGATGCGTAACCTTACTGCCGTCCGCCTGGCCGTGCTCCTGCTGCTGGTCGCCGCGACCGCCGCCTTCGCCCAAAACGCCGAGGATATCGTGCGGCGCCTGGAGGCCAACCAGCGCTTCCGCACCCAGGAGGCGGAGGGCGCGCTCATCATCACGGACCGCTTCGGCTCCCGCACTAAAACCTTCGTGAGCTACGCGGAAGGCCGGGAGCGCATGCTGCTGGCCTTCACCAACCCAGAGGAGAAGGGGCAGAAAATCCTGCGCCTCCAGGACGAGATCTACCTGTACTTCCCGGACGCCGAGGAGGTGGTGCGCCTGCAGGGCTCGGCACTCAAGGAGGCGGTGATGGGCTCGGACTTCTCCTACGAGGACCTCACCGGGGAGAAGAGCGTTCTGGACCTGTACAACGTCCGCCTGCTGGGCAGCGAGCAGTTGGGCGGGCGGGAGCAGCACCTGCTGGAGCTGAAAGCCAAGGGGCGGGGGGTGGCCTACCCCCTGCAGAAGCTCTGGGTCGACGCCGTCGAGTTCATTCCGCGCAGGGCCGAGTACTACGCCCTGTCCGGCCGCCTGCTCAAGACCCTGGAGGTGCTGGAGGTGCGCCAGGTAGCCGGCCGGAGCGTGATGAGCCGGGCGATCATGCGCGACGCGCTGAAGAAGAGCTCCTCCACCGAGTTCCGCGTGGACCGGGTCAAGCTGGACGAGACGCTGCCGAAAAACATCTTCAGCCTGGAAGCCCTGTCGTGGTGAGGTGGCACCCCCGGCTGCCGGCGCTGCTTGCCCTTCTCGCCGTGGCCGCGCTGGCGGCCACGGCGAGCGCGGAGGTCGTGTCCTCCGTGACTCTCTCGGGCTACGGCACTGTGGC
>CAZMWZ010000372.1:0-1639 GCA_964570045.1 uncultured Spirochaetaceae bacterium | reverse complement strand
TTCGAAGTCGGCGCCCGCTTCACGCCGCTCTCTCCGGAGGAGGAGGTGCGCCTCGCCTGCCAGGAGGAGGCCCGCAGGCTGTGGAGGAAGAATGGCATCGAAGCCTGAAGCCGCCGTGGACCTCAAGACCCGCTTCTGCGGCCTGGAGTTCAGGAACCCGATTATCGTCGCCGCCGGGGTGCACGGGCGCGACGGGGCGACCATCGCCGAAGTGGCCCGCTCGGGGGTAGCCGCCGTCTGCACCAAGACCATCGTCTCGCGGCCGGCCCCGGACGTGCTGCCCTGCTTCGTGCAGGCGGGCCCGGGCCTGCTCAACGCGGTGTTCGGCTCGGACAGGAGCGCGGAGTACTGGTTCACCGAGGGGATCAAGCGGGCCAGGGAGGGGCAGGCCCGGGTCATCGCCAACCTGGCCGGCTTCTCGCCGGAGGAGTCCGCGGCGTTGGCCGAGCGCGCCGTGGCGGCGGGCGCGTCGGTGATCGAGCTGCCGACCCACTGCCCGCACATGGGCGAGATCCTGAACGCCATGTTCCCGGGACTCAACTACCCCGAGCCCAAGCTCACGGACGTGGGGCCCATGCAGGCGGCCGTGCGCCTGATCAAGCGGGCCGTCAAAGTGCCCGTGGTGGTCAAGCTGTCGGGCACCTTCGCGCACATCGTGAGGGAGTGGGCCCTGGGCGTGAAGGAGGCCGGCGCGGATGGCATCGCCTGCGCCGACGCCCTGGGCTCGGCCCTGTCCATCGACATCCGCACCGGCCAGCCGCGCCTGGGCGGGCCGCGCGGCGTGGGAGGTCTCACCGGAGCCGGCATCAGGCCCCTCACCCTGCGGATGGTGCTGGACATCGCCATGACCGTGGACCTGCCGATCGTCGGGGTCGGGGGGGTGTACAGCGCCCGCGACGCGGTGGAGTACCTGATGGCCGGGGCCACGCTGGTGGGCGTTTGCACGGCGGGTCATATGAATGGACCGGCCCGGTATGCTAAGATCATCGCCGAGCTGGCGCAGCTCCTCGCGGAGCTGGGTTTCGCCGGCCCGGAGCAAGCCCGGGGCCTGGCGCTGGTGCGCATCCGCGAGCGGCGCGAGAACGAGCAGACGGCGGTCACCGCGCCGGTGGCGGCCGTGGTGGACGAGGAGCGCTGCACGGCCTGCGGGCGCTGCCGGGAAGTGTGTGCCTACGGCGCGGTCAGCCTGGGGCCAAAGGCCCGCATCGAGGAGGCGCAGTGTATCGGCTGCGGGCTGTGCGTGAGCGTGTGCCCGGTGGAATGCATCCGCCAGGAGTACTATACGGCTTCGTCGAAGCCCTGATCATTTCGGGGAAAAGGAGTTTTGTAATGAAGCGAACCTGGACGATTGCTCTGTTTTTTGCGCTCTGCGTGGTCCTGCCGTTCGCGGCCTTTGCCCAGTCCCAGCCCTTCAAGATCGCGGTATTCGTCCCGGGCGTGGTCGCGGGCAGCCCCCTGTACGAGCAGATGGTCTCGGGCGCCGAGAAGGCGGTGAAGGAGTTTTCCAGCGCCTCGATGAAGGTCATCGAGGCCGGTTTCAACCAGGGCGAGTGGCAGGAGAAGATGACCTCGCTGGCGGCCACGGGCGAGTACGACGTCATCGTCACCTCCAACCCGGCCATGCCGTTCATCACCTCCG
>CAZMWZ010000371.1:0-1672 GCA_964570045.1 uncultured Spirochaetaceae bacterium | reverse complement strand
AACTGGGTCGAGCAGGATGTGGACCTGATCGTGGGCAAGGCCCTGGAGTGCTGCCAGGAGGCGGTGCACAAGTCGGGGCTGGACCCGGCGGCGGTCGCCTCCCTGGCGATCTCGGCGCAGCGCTGCTGCGCCGTGTTCGTGGACGAGCGGGGGGGCCTGGTGCGGCCCATGATCTCCTGGCAGGACAACCGCACGCACGAGGAGGTCGAGGAAATCCGGGGCAAGGTATCAGCCGAGGAGTTCTACGACACCACCGGCATGCCCCTGACCACGACCTGGATCGTGTCCAAGATCATGTGGGTGCGCAAAAACGAGCCGGCGAACTGGAAGCGCGTGGCCAAGGTCGTGCAGCTGCAGGACTACGCGCTGAAGACCCTCGGCGCCGAGGACTGGTTCGACGACGTGTCGGACGCCGGCTTCTACGGGCTGTGGAACCCCTACTCCTTCGAGTGGAGCGGCAAGCTGCTCTCGGCCCTCGCCCTAGACAAGTCCCTGTTCCCCAAGCCCAGCGCCTCCGGCACCCGGGTGGGCGGGGTGTCGGCGGCGGCGGCCGAGCGTTGCGGCCTGAAGGGGGGGACGCCGCTGCGCGTCGGGGCCGGCGACCAGAACAGCGCGGCCATCGGCGCTGGCATCGTGCGCAAGGGCTACCTCTCGGTATCGCTGGGCACCGGCGGCCTGGCCGCCGCCTACCTGGACAGCCCATTCAGGGACCCCAACCGCAAGGCCATGGTGGACAACCACGCGGTATACGGCAAGTGGCAGCTGGAGGGCTTGCAGTCGGGCGCGGCGGGCGTGTTCCGCTGGTTCCGCGACGAGGTGGCGGCCCTGGAAAAGGAGACGGCCGTCAAGGACGGCAAGGACGTCTATGCCCGCCTGAACGAGATGATCGCCTCCACTCCGCCGGGGGCCAAGGGGCTAATTCTCCTGCCCTACCTGGCCAGCGCCACGACGCCCCGCTGGAACCCCCACGCCCGCGGCACGCTTCTGGGCCTGACCTTCGCCCACGACCGCGCCAGCCTGGCGCGCTGCTTCATGGAAGGCATCACCCTGGAGGTGCGGGACATGGTAAACTCCATGGCCGCCTCCGGCATCCCCATCGAGCAGGTCCGCATCCTGGGCGGGGCCACCAGGTCGGAGCTCTGGAACCAGATGCAGGCCGATGTCTACAACCGGCCCGTGGAAACGCTGAAGATGACCGACGCCGCCCTGATGGGCGCCGCCCTGTGCGCCGCCGCCGGCATCGGGGCCTTCAGCAGCATCGCCGAGGGAGCCGAGCGTATGGTGCAGATCGACAGGAAGTACGTGCCCAACCCGCGGAATGCCAAGCTCTACGACGAGATCTTCGGCATCTACTGCCTGGCCTACGAGGCGCTGGAGGAGAAGGGTGTTTTCCAAGCGCTGGCCAGGCTGCAGGCGGGGTACTGAACAGGCCGGCTACAATTCCGCCACCGCATCGTAGATCGCCAGCAGGTTCTCCACCCGCGTATCGGGCAGGGTCTCGTGCGACCGGGCTAGGATGATCGCTCCCCCGTTCCCCCACAGCTCCCTGCCAACCTGAACGGTCGTGGGGAGCCGATCGAACGGCTCCCGTCGAACGGCGGCCAAAGGTGTCGGCGGTACCAGCTCCAGAGGCGCTGGGATTCATCCAGATCGAGCTGGCGGAACAGGCGAT
>CAZMWZ010000370.1:0-1682 GCA_964570045.1 uncultured Spirochaetaceae bacterium | reverse complement strand
CGTGCTGGCGGTCTACGAGGAGGTGGGCTGGGCGGTGCGCAGGGCCCGGGAGGAAAAGGAACCCTCCTTCCTGGAGATCGTCACCTACCGTTACCGCGGCCACTCCATGAGCGACCCCGCCACCTACCGCGCCAAGGAGGAGCTGGAAGGGTACAAGCGGCAGGACCCGATCCTGATACTAAGGAACCGGATGCTGGAGTCCGGGACCCTGTCCGAGGAGCAGTTCCAGGGGCTGGACGAGGCGTGCAAGCTGGCGAGCGAGGAGGCGGCCCGCTTCGCCGAGGATAGCCCGGAACCGGCCGTCGAGACCCTGTACGAGGACGTGCTATGCCGGTGATCACTTTCCGCCAGGCCCTGCATGACGCGATGGACGAGGAGATGGCCCGGGACGACTCGGTCATCCTCCTGGGGGAGGAAGTGGCCCAGTACAACGGCGCCTACAAGGTGAGCCAGGGCCTGCTGGACAAGTACGGCCCGCAGCGGGTCATCGACACCCCCATCACCGAAGAGGGGTTCACGGGGGTGGGGATCGGCGCCGCCCTGGTGGGCTTGCGGCCGATCGTGGAGTGGATGACCCTGAACTTCTCCGCCCAGGCCTTCGACCAGGTGCTGAACAACGCCTCCAAGATGCTCTACATGTCCGGCGGGCAGCTCAAGGTGCCTATCGTGTTCCGTGGGCCCAATGGCCCCGCCGAGCACCTGGCCAGCCAGCACTCCCAGTCCTTCCAGGCCTTCTACGCCCACATTCCCGGGCTGAAGGTCGTGGCCCCCTCCACGCCCTACGACGCCAAGGGCCTGCTGAAGAGCGCCATCCGCGACGACAACCCGGTCGTTTTCTTGGAGGCCGAGATGATGTACGGCTGGAAGGGGGAGGTGCCGGAAGGGGAGCTGCTCGTGCCCATCGGCCAGGCAGAGGTGAAGCGGCCGGGGAAGGACCTTACGGTCGTGAGCTTCTCGCGGACTATGCGCCTGGTGCTGGAGGCCGCGGAGGCCCTTTCCGGCGAAGGCATCGAGGCGGAGGCGGTGGACCTGCGCAGCCTGCGCCCTCTGGACGAGGAGACCCTCTACGCCTCGGTGCGCCGGACCAACCGCTGCCTGGTCGTGGACAACGACTGGCTCATGGCGGGCTACGGCGCGTACCTGGGCTGGCTGGTGTCGAGGAACTGCTTCGACGACCTGGACGCGCCCGTGGAGGTGGTGGGGATGGAGGACGTGCCCATGCCCTACAACCACTCCCTGGAGCTCGCGGCCCAGCCTTCCGTGGACAAGATCGTGCGGGCCGCGAAGCGGCTCCTGTACCTGGATTGAAGGAGAGCGAATGGCGGAACCCGTTCTCATGCTTGCCCTTTCCCCGACCATGGAGGAAGGCACCATCACCCGCTGGCACAAGAAGGAAGGCGAGGCGATAGCCCAGGGGGACCTGCTCTGCGAGGTGGAAACCGACAAGGCCGCCATGGAGTACGAGTCGGTGAACCAGGGGACGCTGCTGGCGATCCTGGTCCCCGCCGGCGGGCGGGCCGCGGTGGGCGCCCCGATCGCGGTGGTGGGCAAGCCCGGCGAGGACGTGGGCGCCTTCCGGGCCCGGGCGCAGGAACCCGCGGCAGCGCCGGCGGCCTCCGCGGCGCCGGCACCGACCGGCCCGAAGGGCGCGACCCCCGCGGTGCGCGCTGACGCGGTTTCAC
>CAZMWZ010000369.1:0-1701 GCA_964570045.1 uncultured Spirochaetaceae bacterium | reverse complement strand
AAAACCCTGTGCTGGTGCTGGACGCGGGCGATTTCCTGATGGGCACCCTGTTCCATATGCCCGCCCGCGAGGAGAGCCTGGAGCTGAGGTTGCTGGCCGCCATGGGTTACGATGCCGTAGGCCTGGGGAATCACGAGTTTGACCTGATGCCGGACGGGCTGGCGCGAATCCTTTCGGCCGCGGGCGGCAGGGGTGCCCTCCCTGCGGTTCTGTTCGCTAGCGCCGTGTTCGACCCCGGGGATCCGAAGGACGACAGCCTGGAGCAGGTCTTCACCGCCGGGCTGGTGCGGCCGTACAGGGTCATCGAAAAGGACGGCTTGCGTTTCGGCTTGTTCGCCATCATCGGGAAGGACGCCGCCGAGGTGGCCCCCTTTGCCTCCCCGGTGGAGTTCCGGGAACCCGTCGAGGTCACAAAGGAGATGGTGACCCTGCTGCGGGAGCGGGAAAAAGCGGACGTGGTGATCTGCCTTTCCCACTCCGGACTTGAGGATGACGCGGACGAGTCCGAGGACGTGCTTCTGGCCAAGGAGGTTCCGGGCATCGACATCATCGTGAGCGGCCACACTCACACCCGCCTGGAGGTCCCGCTCCAGGTCGGCGGCACGATCATCGTGCAGGCCTGGGAATACGGCAAGCAGCTCGGCGTGTTGGATTTTGAGGTCGACGCGGGCAAGGTACGCCTGCTGGACTGGAAACCGGCGGCTCTGGACGACTCGATCGCCGGAGACCCTGCCATCCAGGCCCGCATCGACTCGTTCAAGCGAGTCATCGGCCAGCGCGTCCTGGCCGCGCACGGGTTGTCCTACGGGCAGGTATTGGCCGAAACGGGATTCGACCTGAAGGCTGCCGAGGCCGAGACCGGCCTCGGAAACCTCGTGGCGGACAGCATCCGCTGGTACGTGGACCGCCTCGACTCCGACCCGGCGGATCCTTCCAGCCGGGTCACGCTGGCCGTGGAGTCCGGCGGGGTCATCCGCGACGAGATCCTGCGGGGGTCCACCGGCCGGCTCACCGTGGCCGACCTGTTTCGCGTCCTGCCCCTGGGTGTGGGCCTGGACGGAAGCATGGCCTATCCGCTGATCAGTATTTATTTGACGGGGGCGGAGGTCCGCAAGGCTCTCGAGATCGTGGCTAGCGTCTACCCGCTTAAGGGCAGCGACTACTTCCTCCAGGTCTCGGGGGTGCGCTTCAAGTACAACCCCCGGCGGGTGCTCTTCGACCGGGTCACCTCCGTGGAGATCGGCAGCGACCAGGAGGGCTGGCGGTCGCTCGACACCTCCCGGCGGAACACCGCCCTTTACCGGCTGGTGGCCAACTATTACAACTCCGCCTTCCTGAAGCTCATCGGCGGCTTCACTTTCCACATCCTGGACATCGTGCCCAAGGACCGGCAGGGTGTGCCCATCCCGGACCTGGCCACCGTCCGGGTGGACGCGGATCGCTCGCGGCCCGGCATTCAGGAGCTGAAGGAGTGGGTGGGGCTGATGGAGTTCGTCAGGAGCTTCCCGGACACCGACGGCGACGGCATCCCTGAAATCCCAGCCCGGTACGCAGGCTCCGAAGGGCGCATCGTGCGCGCCCCGAGCCTCAGCCCCGTGGCGCTGCTTGCCGGTGCGAGCTACGTGACCTGGGCCGCGGTCGGAGCCGTGGTGCTAGTTTTGGCCGTGCTGGCCGGTGTAGCCCTTCTTATCGTGCTGCTGG
>CAZMWZ010000368.1:0-1709 GCA_964570045.1 uncultured Spirochaetaceae bacterium | reverse complement strand
GCCAGCATGGCCCAGGCCGTGGGCTCGCGGTGGGCGAGCAGGGCCACCCGCCAGCCGAGCATGAGCACGATGGTGACCACGGACCCGAACAGGAGCAGCCCGCGCTGGACCAGGCGGTCCAGGACCTGGCCCAGGCCGGGCACGATCAGGGAGGCGATGGCCGCCACCGCCGGCGGGACCAGGGGGGGAGGCAGCTCCCGGCGCGCGCCGCTGTTCTTCCTGCCGGCCACCCTCAGGCCCCCTCGTCCCGCAGCCCGGCGCTGGTCCGGACGGCCTCTTCGCCGTAAATCTCCTTGAACTGCGCGTCGGTCATCCGGCGGATTTCTTCCTTGGTGCCGCGGTACACCAGGCGCCCCTCGCGCAGGCCGATCACGCGCGTGGCGTAGCGCTGCACCAGGTCCAGGTAGTGCAGGCTGCACAGCACGGTGATGCCGTCCTGCCGGTTGAGCTCCTCCAGGTAGCCCAGGATCGAGTGGGCCAGCACCGGGTCCAGGCTGGCCACCGGCTCGTCGGCCAAGATCATGCGCGGGGATTGCATCAGGGTGCGGGCGATGCCCACCCGCTGCTGCTGCCCGCCGGACAGCTCGCGCGCCTGCTTGGCCGCCTGCTCGGTCAGCCCCACCCGCTCCAGGGCCTTCCAGGCCAGCTCCCGGTCCGCGGCCGGGAAGCTGTACACCAGGGAGGACAGGGGGTTCACGTAGCCGAGGCGCCCGGCCAGCACGTTGGTCAGCACGCTGGCGCTGCGCACCAGGTTGAACTGCTGGAAGATCATGCCGATCTGCCGGCGGATGCGGCGCAGCTCGTCCGGCTCCGCCGCGGTGATGTCCGCCCCGTGCCAGCGGATCGTGCCCTCCGTGGGGTCGATCAGGCGGTTGATGCAGCGCAGGAGCGTGGACTTGCCGGAGCCGCTTAAGCCGATGATCACCAGGAACTCTCCCGGCTCCACGGTGAAGCTCACCTGCCGCAGCGCGACCGTTCCGTCAGGGTAGATTTTAGTAAGATTCTGGACCTCGAGCATCGCTTCTACAAAAAAGAGGGGGACCGGCGGTCCCCCTCTCCCAAAGGCTACTTCTTCAACAGATCCGCGGCGTTCACGCCCGCGGCCTGCAGCACCTGGCGGAAGGGGTCGTAGAAGGTGTCGTCCTTCGGCGTCAGGCTGGTCCACTGGTAGGCGACGTTGATGGCCTTCTTGCCGATCTCTGTTTTGGCCATGTCCAGGATGGCCTTCACGATCTTGTCGCGCAGGTCCTTGGGCAGCGAGGGGTGGAACTGCACGCCGTCGTTGGGGATCGGGGCCGAGACCTGCAGCACCACGACCTTCTCCATGACGTCGGGCTTGTCCTTCTCGATGCGGGTGCGGGCGTCCACGTAGCAGGCCCCGGCATCCACGTCGCCGTTGTACACGGCGGCCACCACCGCATCGTGGCTGCCGGCGTCCACGATCTGCTTCAGGTCGCGCTCCGGGACGATGCCGGCGGCCTTCATGGTCAGCATGGGGATGATCCAGCCGCTGGTGGACAGCGGGTCCACCCGGGCGAAGGTCTTGCCCTTCAGGTCGGCCAGCTTGGTGATGCCCCTGCCGGCGCGGGCGATGATCTGGCCGTTGTAGAACGGGGTGTTGTTGCGCACCGACACCAGCGCGGCCTGGGCAACGCCCATGTCGGCGGCCATGATGTAGGCGAAGGTGGCCAGTGAGGTCATGTGCGCCG
>CAZMWZ010000367.1:0-1711 GCA_964570045.1 uncultured Spirochaetaceae bacterium | reverse complement strand
CCATTCGGCCACCGGCGACCAGCTGCTGTTCTTCAAGACCTTCGGGGTGACGCTGGAGACCGTGGAGCTGCTGCGGGTCAAGGAAGTGTATGACGGCATGAGAACCCGCGGCACCGCCGGGGAGATCGCCTTCTCTGAAGGCGACATCCAGGCCACGGTCCGCGAGATGCGCTCCGGGCGGTTGGACCTGATCAGCGACCCGAACGTGCTGTACAGCGGCGCGCGCCTGTACCACGCCCTGCGGGCTATCATCCGGGCCGAAGGGTTCACCTCCGCCTCGCTGAAGTGCTGGCCGGAGATCCCGGGGCCTTCCATCCCGGCGCACCCCTGCCTGCCGCTGGGGTGGGCCATGGCCAAGCGCGACGTGACCGCCTTCGGTTGCGAGTCGGACTGGCCGATCGCCATCATGCAGTCTATCGGCACCCGTCTGTCCGGCAGGCCGGCGGCCTACCTGGATTTTGTGAACTGGACTTCGGCGAGCGAGGTTGTCCAGTTGGGCCACTGCGGAGTGGGCATCGCCGGCCTCATGGAGCCCAACCCGCCGCAGGTGCTGAAGGCCGTAGAGAAGCAGGGGATCACCCCGGAAATAAAGGAAAAGATCCTGGCCGGACAGCTCAATGTGAGCGACGCGCTGATCGAGCACGGGGTCCGCCGCCAAGCGGGCGTGGATTCCGGCCCGACCCACATCGGGCAGTTCGAGTACGGGGTGAAGACCGGGCTGTGCATCACCAAGACTCCGGAAGGCAGGCTCAAGCTTTTGGCCTTCACCGGCGAAAGCTCGGCCGAGACGGCCAAGGGCCTGCTGTACTCCGGGGCCGATGTGCGCGTGAAGAATTATCGCCAGCTCGACCGCCTCAAGCGGGAGCACGGCTTCCCCCACCACCTGGCCGTGGCCTTCTGCGACCTGTCCCGGGAGCTGCGCGAGTTGAGCGCCTACTACGGCATCGAGTTCCTTACCCCCGACGAGCCGGCATGAGCGAGGTGCTTTGCGTCGGGCAGCTGGCCGCCGACATCCTGGTGCGCCCCGTTGACCGTCTGGACTTCGCCAGCGACACCCAGCGGGTGGAGCTTCTTGAACTGAAAAACGGCGGGGACTGCCTGAACGTCGCCATCGGACTGCGCCGGCTGGGCTGCCGGGTCGGCTTCGCCGGTCTGATCGGGAAGGACCACTGGGGGGATTTCCTGGCGTCGGTCATCGAGGGAGCCGGGATCGACCACCGCGGTCTGAAGCGCACGAGCGAGGCCGGCACCTGCTCCGTGATCGTGGCCATCAATTCCCAGGGGGAGCGAACCTTCTTCTACCACGGGGGGGCCAACGACCTGTTCCGCCTGGAGGACGTGGACCCCGCCCTGGTGGGGGAGGCCGCCGTGGTGCACGTGGGCGGGACCTACCTGCTGCCGCGCTTCGACGGGCAAGGGGCGGCAGCGCTTTTCCGCGGCGCTCGCCGGCAGGGCAAGCTAACCTCCATGGATGTCACTTGGGACACGGAGGGACGCTGGCTGACAACGATCGCGCCCTGCCTGCCGCACCTGAGCTGGTTCCTACCCAGCCAGAAGGAGGCGGCCCGGATCACCGGCAGGGAGAAACCCGAGGATATGGCCGCCTTCCTGCGGGACCAGGGCGTGGCCAACGTGGTGATCAAGCTCGGGGAACGCGGCTGCTTCGTGCTGTCTGCCGCGGGGCAGGGCTTTTTCGTGGGCGCTTTCCCCA
>CAZMWZ010000366.1:0-1712 GCA_964570045.1 uncultured Spirochaetaceae bacterium | reverse complement strand
GGGTGCGAGGAGTGGGCCTTGAGCACCGCCGGCGTGGAGTGGTCGCCGGTCACGATCAGCACGTCGGGCTTCAAGGCCGTGATCTTCGGCAGGAAAGCGTCGACCTTCTCGATCTCGGCCACCTTCGCGGCGAAGTCCCCGTCCTCCCCGCGAGAGTCGGTGTACTTGTGGTGGACGAAGAAGAAGTCGTGCCGGTCCCAGCTTGACTTGAGCACTTCGGCCTGGTGGTCCAGGTCGCGCAGGTCGTGGGCTACCTCCATGCCCACCAGGCGGCTCACGCCCTTGTAGTCCGGGTACACGGCCAGCGCCAGCGGCTTCAGGCCGAAAAGCTCCTTCATCGAGGGAATGTGGGGCAGCTCGGCGAAGCCGCGCATGAGCACCGCGTTGGCCGGCTTCTGCTTCGCCAGGATCCCCAGGGCCTGGCGGATGAACTCTCCGGCCACCTCGGCGGTCCTCTTGCCCTTTTCGGAGGCGGGCTTGGGGGCCGGGGGCTTCACTCCCGTGGCCTGCGGGTCGGTGTCGTGGACCTGGTCGCTTAGACCCTGCCCGCGGAACACCACCACGGCGCGGTAGTCCTTGACCGGGCGGACCGAGAGCTCCACGCCGGGAATCTTCACCCCAGCGAGCAGGCCGCACAACTCGGCGCACTTTTCCGTGGGGATGCGCCCGGCCCTCCGGTCGGTGATCTTGCCCTCCGCGTCGGCGGTGGCGAAGTTCATGCGCACGGCCACGTCCCCGGCGCGCATCGGAAAGTCGATGCCCAGGGCGGCCACCACCCCGCGCCCGATCGGGTAGTCGGTGGGCGTGTAGCCGAACAAGGCCAGGTGACCCGGAGCCGAGCCCGGGGTGATGCCGTAGCCGATGGGCAGGTGCAGCCCGCACTCGGCCCCCACTGCCAGGGCGTCCAGGTTGGGCGTGCGGGCGCTCTCCAGCTCCGTCTTGCCGCCCGCCTCCCGGGGCAGACCCCCGAGGCCATCCATGACCAGCAGCACGATCTTTTTCTCGTTGGGCTCCAGCAGATTCCCGATCACGTCCGGCATCCTCAACACCCTCCGTTTCGTTGGGCCCAAGGTACCGCCCCCCCCGCTTTTGGTCAAGGTTGCAAAAGACTACGGGGCGGGTATAATCAGGCGCAAAGGAGGTCCATCTGACCGGTCAGGAGGCACGACGCAGGCTGATTCTGGCGATCCTCAAGGGGGGAAAGATCCACAACCAGGAGGAGCTGCAGCGGCGGCTGAAGCAGGAGGGCCGGGACGTCACCCAGGCGACCCTTTCCAGGGACCTCAAGTTCCTGGGCATCGCGCGCATCCCCGACCCCGAGGAGGGCTACATTTACGCCCTCAAGGACGAAGTGGAACCGGCCCCGGAGCCGTACCTGCGCGATGACATCATCCGGGGCATCCTGGACATCCAGTTCTCCGCCAACCTGGGAGTGATCAAGACCAAGCTGGGCCACGGGCACAGCGTCGCCTTCGCCATCGACCGCCTGGAGATCCCCGAGGTGCTCGGCACCCTAGGCGGGGAGGACACCCTGCTGGTCGTGCTGCGCGAGGACGCGGACCGGGCCTCCTTCCTGCGTATGCTCACCGGGGGAGTCCCGCTCGGCCGGCATTAGCCGGGCTTCGCGCCGGCACTGAAGGCCGGCCGGCCAGCGACACCGCCGCTAGCCGCCGCGATAGCGGGGTGTAAACCCGGCTACTGCTACTGCAGCA
>CAZMWZ010000365.1:0-1722 GCA_964570045.1 uncultured Spirochaetaceae bacterium | reverse complement strand
CTTGCTCCTCCTCGGGACCACATCATACCCGCGGCGGCCGCGTCTTGCACAGGCCTGCCGGCTTCGTCTATCGTCGAAGCCGGGTATGCGCCTGTTCGACACGCGGGCCGCCGGCCTGCTTTCGGCCGGGGACCTGGAGCCCGCGCCCGGGTTTCCCGAGGACCGCGTCGACTTTGCGCAGGTGATGGGCTGGAAGCTGCCTCTGCTGGCCAGGGCCGCGGACCGCTTCCTGGCAGCGGCGCGCGGGGTGCGGCTGTTCGGCGACCTGCCGGTGTTCGTGGCCCCCGACAGCGCCGATGTCTGGGCCGGCAGTAGCCGGGCTTCGCGCCGCTACTGCGGCCCGGAAGCCTAGCGGCCGCGGGGGTGGCGGCGATCTGCGGGCGGGGCCGTGGAGCCGCGGACCACCAGCTGCGCGGGCAATAACTGGCTCGTGCATTTCCGCCCGGCCAGCAGGTTCACCGCCAGGCGCGCCGCACGGCGCCCCTTCTCGAAGCCCGGCTGGTGAACCGTGGTGAGGGCGGGGGAGAGCAGGCCGGAGAGCGCCACGTCGTCGAAGCCGGCCACCGAAAGCTCGGCGGGGATGTTCAAATCCAGGTCGCGGCAGGCCTGGTAGGCTCCGTAGGCCGACACGTCGCTCATGCAGACCAGGGCCGTGGGTCGGTCGGCGCGACTCAAGATGCGGTGCGCGGCGCGGGAGGCGGCCGTAATCGAGCCTTCCGAGACGTGGACCTTCACCCCGTGGGAGCCCAGGCTCAGGCCCCGGGCCCGCAGCGCCCGGCGGAAGCCGGCCAGGCGGCGCTCGGCGGTGCGCGAGCCGCGGCCGTCCGACAATCCGTGCGCGATGCTGCGCAGCCCGATGACCTCGATGTCCCGGTGCCCCAGGGCCAGCACGTGCTCCATCAAGGCCTCCGCGGCCCGCTCGTCGTCGATGCCTACGTTGAGCGCTCCGCCGTCGCCGTCGATGGTGACGAAGGGCAGGCGGCGGCGCTCGAGCAACTCGCAGGTGCGGCGGTCCGGGCTGACCCCCAGCAGGATGAAGGCGCTCACCATGGCCGTGCGCACGGCCCGGGACAGCAGCCCCTCCAGCGGCGGGATCAGCGACAGGGACAGGCCTTCCCGCTGGCACACCTGGCCGATGCCCTGCAGCAGCTCGGCGGTGTAGGGGTTGCGGAAGGCTTCGGGGATGGCCTGGGGGAGCAGGAAGCCGATCGCGGCACTTGAGCGCGTGGCCAGGGTGCGGGCCACCGGGTCGGGTGAGTAGCCCAGCTCCTCGGCGATCCCCATGATGCGGCGCAGGGTCGCCCGGGACAGGCGGGAGGGGTCGTTGAAGGCGAAGGAGACCGACGTCTTGGAAACCCCGGCCCGCCGGGCCACCTCCCTGATGGTCACCCGCATGCGCCGTCAGCCCTTCACCGCGCCGGCCGCGATGCCCTTGATGATGTACTTCTGCAGCGCCAGGTACAGCACGATGATCGGCGCGGCCGACAGGATCAGGCTGGCCGCCGCCGGCCCGTACTCGCGCAGGAACATGCCGTAGAACTGCATCTGCTCCAGCTGCAGGGTGCCCTTGCGCACCACCACCAGGGGCAGCAGGAAGTCGTTCCAGATCCACAAGCTGTACAGGATGGCGATGGTGGCGGTGATGGGCTTCAGCAGCGGGAACACCACCCGGAAGAAGGTGTAGAACCTCCCCGCCCCGTCGATTGCCGCTGACTCCTCCAG
>CAZMWZ010000364.1:0-1737 GCA_964570045.1 uncultured Spirochaetaceae bacterium | reverse complement strand
GAATGGCAAGGACGCCCCGCCTGCCCTCCCCGCCCGCCGGAAGCTGCCGCGGGCCGCCGCATTTCTTATATTTGACCCATCGTCATGAAGGAACCCTACCGCGCCGAATGGAAGCACTCGCTGGCCGAGATCCCCCGGGAGGCCTGGGACGAGCTGGCCGGACCCCTGGACACCCCGACGCTGGAGTGGGAGTGGCTGCACCGCCTGGAGAGCTCCGGCAGCGTGTGCCCCGAAACCGGCTGGCTGCCCGCGCACCTGACGGTGTGGCGCGGCGGGCAGCTGGCCGCGGCAGCGCCGCTGTACGTGAAGGGGCACAGTGAGGGGGAGTTCGTCTGGGACTACGCCTGGGCCGAAGTGGCCTCACGCCTTCACCTGCGCTACTACCCCAAGCTGGTGGGGTTAAGCCCGGCCACCCCGGTGCCGGGCTACCGCTTCCTGGTGGCCCCCGGCGAGGAGGAGCAGCGGCTCACCGCCTTCATGCTGGAGGCGATCGAGGCCTTTCGGGCCGCCAACAACCTCTCCGGCGTGAGCTTCCTCTACGTGGACCCGGCCTGGCAGGCGCAGATCGAGGCGCACGGTTTCCTGGCCTGGCGGCACCAGAGCTTCCTATGGGAAAACGAGGGCTACGCCAGGTTTGAGGACTACCTGGCCAGGTTCGACAAGAACCAGCGCCGCAACATCCGCCGCGAGCGCCGGGCCGTGGCGGAGCAGGGGGTGCGCCTCGAGCTGGCCACCGGGGACCGCATCACCCGCTCCGCGCTGGAGCACATGGTGCGCTTCTACGAGAGCACCAACGACCAGTTCGGCCCCTGGGCGGCGCGCTACCTGACCCCGCGCTTCTTCCCTTCCCTGTACGAGAACTACCGGCACCGCATCCTGCTGGCCACCGCCTTCCGCGAGGGGCAGGAGGAGCCCGTCGGGATGTCGTTCCTGCTCACCAAGGGGGCGGGGCTGTACGGGCGCTACTGGGGCAGCCGCGAGCGCGTCGACTGCCTGCACTTTGACGCCTGCTACTACGAGCCGATCCGCTGGGCCATCGAGCATGGGGTGCGGCGCTTCGACCCGGGCATCGGCTCGGAGCACAAGCTGCGCCGCGGCTTCCGGGCCGTGGCCAACCACAGCCTGCACCGCTTCGCCGACCCGCGCCTGCGCGGGATCATGGAGAGGCACATCGGCGAGTTCAACCGCCAGGAGCAGGAGCAGATCGAAGCCTTAAATGAGGAAGTGCCCTTCGCGCAGGCGCGGCCTCAGCCCGGAGGCAGTTCCCGGCGGATGCAGTAGCCCGGCGGGCTCACTTGGACTGGAGGTACCCCTCGGCCTTGAGCAGCTCGGCGATCAGCACCGCGCCGCCGGCGGCGCCGCGCAGCGTGTTGTGGGACAGGCACACGAAGCGGTAGTCCAGGATCCGGTCCTCCCGCAGTCGTCCCACGGTGATGCCCATGCCGCCCCCCGCGTCGCGGTCCAGGCGGGTCTGCGGGCGGTTGTCCTCCTCGAAGTACTTCAGGAAAGGCTTGGGGGCGCTGGGCAGCGATAAGGCCTGGGGCTTGCCCTGGTAGGCCCGCCACAGCTCCAGGATCTTCTCCCTGGTGGGCTTCCTGGCGAAGGACACGAACACCGCCGCCAGGTGGCCGTCGCTCACCGGCACGCGGATGCACTGGCTGGTGATGGTCGGGCCCGCGGCGCTCACGATCTGTCCGTCCCGCACCCTCCCCCACACCTTCAGCGGCTCGTTCTCGC
>CAZMWZ010000363.1:0-1742 GCA_964570045.1 uncultured Spirochaetaceae bacterium | reverse complement strand
CTCGCGCATTTCTACAAGCGCATCCGGTGGCCTTCCCTCCCCGGGCTTACTCAGGTTCACGGCCGCGCGCGCAGGCTGCGCTGCAACTCCCGGTCCTGCCAGCGCCTTCCCGTAGAGCTTAGCCAGATTGCGCGGGGTGAGGGTGCGGCGGCGCGGCCCCTGCCAGAACACCCTCCCCTGGCGCAGACCGATCACGTGGGTGATGGCCGGGATGAGCTCCTCGATGCGGTGTGACACCTGAAGGAGCTGAATTCCCATGGTAGCAAGACTACCCAGCGCACCGGCCAGCAGGTCCCGCGAGCCTTCGTCCAGCGCGTCGAACGGCTCGTCCAGCATCAGCAGGCGCGGCCGGCGCACCAGGGCGCGGGCCACTAGCAGGCGGCGGATCTCCCCCGTGGAAAGGCTGCGGAAAGGCCGTGACAGAATGGGGCGCAGGTCGAAAAGCGAGATCAGCTGGGCAAGCCATGCCTCCTCCGCGGCCTGCGGGCCCGCGGGCCTCAGCTCCAGCAGGAGCTCCCCGGCGGTGCCGGACCCGTCCGGGCTCGCGCTGAACCAGCGCGCTGCGTCCCGGTTCTCCTCCCGGGCGATGATCTCGCGGTGCAGCTCGAAGGAAACCCAGCCGACCGGCGGATTCCACGCCTCGCCGCAAAAGGTGGTAAGGCTGCCGCGGACCACCGGGACGTCGCCCAGGACCGCCCGCAGCAGGGTGGACTTCCCCGAGCCGTTGGGCCCCAGCACGCCCCAGTGTTCCCCTTCCCGCACTTTCCAGGTCGTACCGGGCAGGAGCAGCCTTTCGCCGATCCGCAGGGTCGCCTTATCGAATGCAAACAGCATGGCTAGCTCAGGAAGGTATCGCTTCGAAGCCCTTGGGCGTCTGCCTTACCCGGCAGGTCACGACCGCTGGATCGTGCTCCAGGAAAAGGACCCAGCCTTCGTCGGCGGCACGCCCCAGCAGCCGGTTTTTCTCCTCCACCGTCTGCAGGGGGTTCAGATCGTAGGACATGATCCAGGGGACCCGCACCTGGGAGGCGAACGGCACCAGGTCCGAGCAAAATAAAAGATTCGCGCTTCCGTCCGTGACGCGCAGGAGCTGCTGGTGGGGAGTGTGCCCGTGGACCAGGTGCAGGAACATGCCTGGTAGGAATTCCTCCTCCCCTTCCAACATTCGCAGCCGTCCGCTGCGCGCCAGGCACTCCCAGGCGTCGGGCCGGAAGCTGGCCCTGTCGCGCTCGGAGGGAGCCTGGGCCCACTGGAAATGCCTCTTCTGGACACAGTATTCGGCACGGGGGAACAGCGGTTCCGGACCCCGCCCGCGATCGACCGTTCCGCCTCCGGCGTGGTCGAAGTGTAAATGCGTCTGCACGACATGGGTCACCTCCTCGGGGCGGAAGCCCAGCTCCTCCAGGCTGCGCTCGAGGCGCACCGCCTCGCTGATGGCGTACATGGAGCGCTCTTTCTCGGACCAGCTCTGTCCGATGCCCGTGTTGACGAGCACGAGCTTCCCGCCGCCTGACACCAGCAGGCTCCGCGACACCAGCTCGATGCGGTTGTGCTCATCCGCGGGGTGAGTCTTGCTCCACAACACCTTGGGAACGACCCCGAACATGGCCCCGCCGTCCAGCCGGAATCGACCTGCCGGAACCGGGAACAGAGTGTACCTGCCGATCTTCATCGGATACGAAGATATCGCTTTTTCGCCCCCGCAGGCATCATTGAAAACCTTCGACTTCAAGGGGCGTAGG
>CAZMWZ010000362.1:0-1754 GCA_964570045.1 uncultured Spirochaetaceae bacterium | reverse complement strand
ATGGAGAAGAGCAACGCCATCCCCTCGGCGGTGATCCACGAGCTGGTGGCTGTGGAAGAGCTGGTGCGGCTGCGGCAGGAGCTCAACGAGGGCCGGGGCGCCGAGGGCCAGGAGGCAAGGCTCAGCTTCCTGCCGTTCTTCCTCAAGTTCGCGGCCCTGGCGCTGCGCGAATACCCTCTCCTAAACACCGCTTACCATCCTGAGCGCCAGGAAGTGGAGCAGTTCGCCGAGGTGAACCTGGGCGTGGCCGCGGACACCGAGGAGGGGCTGCAGGTGCCCGTGATCCGGCGGGCGGACACCCTCTCCCTGCCCCGGATCCAGGCCGAGGTGGACCGCCTGGCGGCCGGCGCGCGCGGGAGAACGCTGCGGCTGGAGGAGCTGCGGGGCGGCACCTTCACCCTCACCAACTTTGGGGCCTTCGCCGGGCTGTACGGGCGGCCCCTGATCCTGCCTCCGCAGGTGGGCATCCTGGGCCTGGGGCGCATCCACGAGCAGCCGGTGGCCCGCGGCGGGACCTGGGTGGCCGTACCCCACCTCCCCCTGTCACTGGTTTTCGACCACCGGGTGCTGGACGGTGCGTACGCCGCCCGCTTCCTGCGCCGCTTCATGGACCTGGCCGAACGGCCGCAGGAGCTGCTCTTAAGCGAGTGACGGCAGAAGCTAAAGCCTATTACGGGCGTCGGGCAGAGGTGTCTTCCGAAGCCACGTAGAGGCGTTCGACATGTTACCCGACAAGTGAAAGCCCCGGCCGGCGGGAGCCGACCCTCCCTGACCGGCCGGGGCGCATCCTCACAGTCCGGCGGCGGCCAGCTCGATGGCCTGGCGCGGCACGAACACCTTGTCCAGTTTCTCGGCGTAGGTGACGATCCCTTCCAGCTCCACGGTCTTGCCGTCCAGGATCAGCAGGTTCTTAGCCAGCGGCAGCGTGGCCTGGGCGGCGCCCTTGGACACCACGAGCACCAGGTTGGCAGAATCGCTCTTGTCGAGCCTGGCCTCCAGACCGGCGGCCGCGAACCCCTCGCCCGCCTCCACGAACAGGCGCTGGTTCAGGGACTCGAAATCGAAGCCCATAGCCGCGGCCACGGCCCGCCCGACGTCGGTGTTCTCCCACAGCCCCGTCGGCCGGTTCGGCCCATACGCGAACAGGAACACGTCCGCGCCGGTGTGCCCCCCCGTGGTCCAGCCCAGGCGGGCTCGGACGGAGAGCATGGGTCCCACCACGGCCTGCAGCTGCTTCTTGCCCGCGATGGTCTCCTGGATGGCCTTGAGCTCGGCGGCGGACAGATCCTTGATCGCCTGCTCGGAGGAGTCCCCAGCCAGCAGCTTCTCCAGCCCCTCGCCGGTCACCCGTACCCGGCGCATCGGGACCAGGACCGAGTCGTCGTCGGTCTGGGAGTAGTTCTTGTCCTCCTTCGTGCCGATGGTGATCCCGCCCGTCCCGTGGTCGGCGACCACGACCACCAGGGTATTTCCGTCCTTCTTGGCGAACTCCAGCGCCGCTTACACCGCCTCATCGAAGGCGAGCAGGTCGTACACCAGGCCGGCCGGGTCGTTGGCGTGGGCTGCCCAGTCCACCTTCGAGCCCTCGACGAACAGGAAAAAGCCCTTGCCGCGGCCTTTGTCCCCGCCGGACAACAGCTCGATGGCCTTTCCGGTCATCTCGGCCAGCGAAGGTTCCGTCGGGGCCGTCTTGGGCCCGGTGGCGCATCCCGCCAGAACGAGAGCGACCAGAACGATCACAGAGAGGATCCGCG
>CAZMWZ010000361.1:0-1755 GCA_964570045.1 uncultured Spirochaetaceae bacterium | reverse complement strand
CTGGGCCTCGGAAAGGGAGATGAACGCCTTCGGGCTGCCGCGGTAATCGTCCCAGTACCGTTCCTCACGGTCTGCGATCAAGTTCAGGTCGATGGGGATCCCCGGGTCCCAGTCCCTGCAGTTCTCCGCTCCGGCCAGGCCGGGAAAAGCCGGCATGAGAGTGCGGTCCTCCGGTTGGATGGGCACCACCAGGCGCACCCGGAACAGCCGGCTGCGGCGCTCCAGGCGATCGCCGGCGACCGGGACCCGGTACTCCAGCTCCACGGCGTCCCCCGGTCCCGCGCCCAGTTCCCGCGCCGCCCAGGCGTTCAGCGCGATTTCCCCTCCGGCCAGCTCCACGCCGAGCCGACCGGCGCCGGCGGAAGCCACGAAAGAGTATGGCAGGCTGCGCCCCGCGAGGGAGATGCTGTCCACGAAGTAGGTAAGCACCCCGCCCGCGGCTGCAGGATCGCTCGCCGCCAGGGAATCGGCCGCCCCCGCAGCCGCCTTCTCGGCCGCCGCCTCCACCGGCGGGTCCAGGAACACCCGTTCCGAGGCGAGCTCCCAATACGCCCCGGCCTCCCGCAAGCTCAAACCGGCGTCCTCCAGGCGCCGGCTGTCAGCGAAAGCCCTTTCGGCCTCCGCGAGGCCCCGGTCCGACGAAAGAAGAATCGTGTTGGCGCGGCCGGCGCGTTGGAGCCTGCCGGCTAGGCTCTCCCGGGCGACGAAGGCATTGAGCGGCGGTGCCTGGCTCACCCGCAGGCTGAAGTCCCCGAAGCCCCGCGGCGGGACCACGCCCTTCACGGTGAGCCGCAGCGCCGCCGCGGGCCCCGATCCCAACGAAAGGGGCGCCCCGCCCGGCATGAAGGAAGGGTCGTGCACCCGCAGCAGCACCTCTTCACCCGCCCCGACCCCCAGCCTGCGGGCCAGTGCTTCGTTGAGCAGCACTTCGCCTTCGCCCAGGCCAGTGGGCTGCGGCTCCTGGCCGGGGTGCGGACCCAGCCGCCAGAACCCCGGGTCCACGCCCAGTACCTGCACCGGCGAGGCCCGCGTCTCCCCACCCCGGGCGCTGGCCGAGCCGCGCACGGCTACCAGCGCCTCCCCGCGGCCGTCCAGGCGGCCGGCGATCTGGCCGGCCAGCGCGGCGCGGAAAAAGCGCTCGCCGGCCTCCAGGGCATACACCGTGCCGCCCAGGCGCTGCAGGGTGAGGCGGCGCAGGCTGGCGCGCACGGAGTCCCCGGCGCCCAGGGCGCCGACCAGGACCGCAGCGGCCAGCGCGGCGCCGAGAGCCACCGCGAGGTTGGTACGCCAGCGATGCAGCAGGCCGCGCAGGACCAGGCGGGCGGCGTTCACTCCTCCAGCACCCCCCGGGCCAGCCGGCAGCGGCGCTGAAGGCGATCGGCGAGCATGGCGGAGTGGGTCACCACCACCAGGCTGACCCCTTCCTCGCGGTTGAGCTCCACGAGCAGCCCGGCCAGCTCGGCGGCGGTGTCCGCGTCCAGGGAGCCGGTGGGCTCATCGGCAAGCAGCAGCGCGGGGCGGTTGATCAGCGCCCGGACCAAGGCGGCCCGCAGGCACTCGCCCCCGGAAAGCTCGGCGGGCCGATGAGCGAGGCGACGAGCGAGCCCGACACGCTCCAGCAGGCGCCGGGCCCTGCGCTCGGGGGACTCGGCCGCCCTGCCCGCCCCTCCGTTCCCGACAGACCCGCGCCCCGCGAAGCGGGCGGCGCGCGGCAGCGCCAGCACGGGCACAAGTACGTTCTCCCAGACCGAGCAC
>CAZMWZ010000360.1:0-1783 GCA_964570045.1 uncultured Spirochaetaceae bacterium | reverse complement strand
AGGGTGACGTAAAACAGGTCGCGGTTGCCCAGCTCGGTGAGCTTGTCGTGGTAGGCCAGGAAGCGCAGCCGCCGCTCGGCCATCTTGCGCTGCGTGATGTCGCGCACGATGCAGGTGAGCACCCTGCCCCCGCGATGGCTCTTCGAGTTGCCGAAGGTGAGCTCCAGCGGCACCACGTCGCGGTCCTTGTTCTGCCCGAGCAGCTCCACGGAATGCTCCAGGCGCGAGGCCTTGCGGTCGGCCACGTCGACGATGAAGTACTTGCGCAGCACCTCGTTGTAGCGCTCGAACATCGAGGGCGGAAAGAGCATGGCGAAGCTGCGGTTGAGCAGCTCCTCGCGGGTGTAGCCGAACACGTTCTGCACCGCGGAGTTGGCGAACAGGATGACGAAGTCCTCATTGATCTGGAGGATCGGGTCGCTCACCGTTTCGGACAGCGTCCAGTAGCTGTTGCGCAGGATCTCCAGCTCTTCCACCGCGCCGGCGGGGCTGCCCAGGTTCGTCACGAAGCCGAAAACCGAGATGCCCGCCGGCGCGCGGTGGGGCACCAGCCGCACCTCCAGCGGGAGAAGGCGGCCGTCGCGGTCCAGCCCCTGCAGGGGCAGCGCCTGGGGGGCCGTCCCGCCGCCCGGCCCGCCGCTGCAGGCAGCCAGAAGCCCGGCGAGCGCCTCCCGGGCGGAGGGCTCGAAAAAGTCGCCGATCTCCCGCCCGCGCACCGCCTCCGCATGGCAGCCGAATAGCCGGGTGAAGGCCTGGTTTACTTCCGTGATGCGCCCCTCCGCGTCCGCGCGGAACATGACCTCCGAGCTGTTGGCCCAGAGGATTTCCAGAGGTGTGGCTTTTCGAGGCTGCTGGCTCACCGCCTGATTTTCTCCGTTAACGACATGATCGGCAGCGTGTTTTATTCCTTCCAGCAACAAGATTATTAAACGCGCGTTGACTTATATGCATGAAAGGTGCATCTTGATACATATGAGAACCACCCTCAACATCGATGACGCCCTCCTTCAAGAGGCCGGCAGGCTGACCGGGGTAAAGGAAAAGACCGCCCTGGTGCGCCTGGGGTTGCAGGCCCTGGTCGCCCGAGAGAGCGCCCGCAGACTGGCGGACCTCGGGGGTACGGAACGCGGCCTCGGCCCAATCCCCAGAAGGCGCTCCGGCAAGGTCGCATGACGCTGGTCGACACCTCGGTCTGGGTCGATCACCTGCGCGCGGGCAACTCCCGGCTCCAAGCGCTTCTGCGTGGAGAGCAAGTGCTGATCCACCCCTTTGTTGTCGGGGAGTTGGCCTGCGGCAACCTGCGGAACCGGGAGCGGCTCCTTCGGTTGCTCGCTGCGCTGCCCCAAGCCCGGCAGGCTCAGCACCAGGAGGTCATGGGCCTGGTGGAGAAACAGCATCTGTCCGGTCTCGGCCTGGGCTGGATCGACGCCCATCTGCTGGCCTCCGCGCTCCTGTCGAAAGCCGGGATTTACACCCTGGACAGGCAGCTCGCCAAAGCCGCAACGCACCTGGGAGTAGGCGCTTGATCCAGGGTGCTTGCGCTCAAAGATAAAGGCCGGAGTCGCCCCTGGCCTCTAGTTATCGCTCTTGCAGCGCCCCGTCTAGTGACGCCGCTGCTACAGCTGCAGGCGCAAGTTGACCGAGGCGCCGTAGTCGCCGTTCAGGAAGTTGTACATTGCGCTCAGGTCCACCTTGATGAAGAATATGTTGATGGCCGTCCCGCCGTACACCCAGAAGGACCAGCCGTTGGCCTCGGAGATGACCTCGAGGCCGCTGGCAGTGG
>CAZMWZ010000359.1:0-1792 GCA_964570045.1 uncultured Spirochaetaceae bacterium | reverse complement strand
AACCTCTCGCGCTACAGCCGCCGCACCCTGATCACCGCCGGCGCCCTGGCCGTGGGGGTGGCGGTCTTCATCTGGATGGACGGCTGGCTGCTGGGCGCCGAGCGGGAGTCGGAGCGCAACATCGTGTGGTACGAGGCCGGCTCGGCCAAGGTCATGAACCGCCAGTACCTGGAGGAAATCCAGACCATGCCGCTGAAGCTGGTCGTCGAGAGGCCGGCAGCGGTGGAGCGGGCCCTGGCGGGCTCGGGCGCGGCCACGACCCGGCGGGTGGTCTTTCCCGCCGAGCTGTTCGTCGGCCTGGAGGACGACGCCGGGGAGGGCTCCCTGTTCGTCAAGGGCGTGGGCCTGGACCCCGAAACCGACGGGGGGGTTTACCGCCTGGCCGAGACGGTCCGCGAGGGGCGTTTCCTGCGGGCAGGCGAACCGGAGCTGCTCCTTGGCGACTGGCTGGCCCGGGACCTGGGCGCCGCGGTGGGTGACTGGGTCACGGTGCGCGCCCGCACCCGCTATGGCGCCTTCCAGACCCTGGACCTGGAGGTGGTCGGCATCCTCAACTGCCCCAACCCGCTGATCAACCAGGGCATGATCTTTCTGCCCCTGGACCTGGCGGACGCGGCCCTGGAGATGGAAGGGGCGGCAAGCGAAATCGCCGTTTCCTTTCCGGAGTGGCAGGAGCCGGCTGGCAGGCTCGCCGAGATCCGCCGCAGCCTGGCGGGCTTCCCCGAGCTGGCCGTGGCCGGCTGGCGGGAGCTGGCTCCGGATTTCCTGGCCATGGCCGAGGGCAAGCGGGCGGGCACCGGCGTCCTGCTCCTGCTCATCTTCATCATCGCCGCGGTGGGCATTTCCAACACCATGTTGATGGCCGTGTACGAGCGGGTGCGGGAGATCGGCATGATGCGCGCCCTGGGTATGCCGGACCGGTCGATCCGCCTGGCCTTCCTGCTGGAGGCCGGGGGCATCGGCCTGATCGGCTCCGGGGTCGGGCTGGCCCTGGGCGTCGGGCTGAACTGGTACATGGTGCGCTGGGGCCTGAATCTCGGGGCGCTCGTCGGGGACATGCAGATCGGCTACCGCGTGCACAGCATCTTTCGCTCCGCCTGGAACCCCCAAGCCCTGGTCGGTGCCCTGGTTTTCGGGGTGCTGGCCTCCATGGTGATCTCCTTCATCCCCTCCTCCCGGGCGCTGAAGCTCGAGATCACCGACTGCCTGAGGCACGTATGAAGCTGGCCGCCCTCGCTTTCCGCAACATCCGCCGCAACCGCCGCCGCAGCGTTCTTTCCGGCTCGGCCATCGGCTTGGCCACGCTTATAATCACCCTGATGTTTTCGATCCTGGCAGGGATCCTGGGAGACTACCGCGCGAACGTGGTGCGCTACCTCACCGGCCACGTGCGCCTGCGCAACGCGGCCTACGACGCCAACGAGCGCCTGAACCCGCTGCACTTGAGCGTACCCGGGTACCGCGACCTGGTCGCCCTCCTGGAAGCGGAACCGAAAGTGGCGGCCGTGGCGCCGCGCATTCAGTTCGCCACCGCCGTCTACCGGGAAGAGCGCACCTTCGGCGGGCTGGGCCTGGGGGTGGACTTTGACCGGGAGCAGGCCGTCATGCAGGTGCAGCACAGCCTGGTGGAGGGTAGGCTGCCGCGGATGGGGCAGCGGGAAATGCTGCTCCCCGTGGGGCTGGCTGAGGAGGTGGGCGCCGGGGTCGGCGACAAGCTCACCCTGCTGGGCAAGAACAAGTATTTGGGCCTGGCCGGCATGACCTTCACGGTCACGGGTATCGCCCGTTTCCC
>CAZMWZ010000358.1:0-1832 GCA_964570045.1 uncultured Spirochaetaceae bacterium | reverse complement strand
CCACGTCAGCTTCTCGCCGGACTGGTTCGCCGCGCGGATGGGCCTGGACTACGGCGAGGACTGGCACCGAGACCCGCTGCACCGCCGGGAGTCCTTCGCGGCCATGGCCCGGGCGCTGAACAAGGAGTACCCGGAGCTGCGCCTGGGCGGGGACCCGGAAGCGATCCGGGGAGGCCTTTCCCAGATCGATGGCTGCGCCCTCGCCGCCGCCCTGTTCGGGCAGGAGATCCTTTTTGACCCTGAGGGCTGGCCCGAGAACCGCAAGGCCCCCTTGGGCGACGCGGCCGCCGCCGCGCTGCGGCTCCCGGACTTGCCCGGCCATCCCCTGGTGGCCGATCTACTGCGCCAGATCGATCTCATCGAGCGGGAGTGGGGCGAGGTCGACGGGGAGCTCAACTACCAGGGGGTGCTGAACACGGCCTTCCGCCTGCGCGGCGAGCAGCTTTTCGTGGACCTGGTCCAGGAGCCGGAGCGCGCGCACCACGTGCTGGGGGCGGTCTGCGATACCATGATCGCCCTGGCCCGCCTGGTGTACGACCGCCAGGCCAAGACCGGGGTGCGGAAGGACTACTTCGTCACTTCCAACTGCGTGGTCAACATGATTTCGGAGGAGCACTACCGCCGGTTCGTCATGCCGTACGACCGCAAGCTTGCCGGGAGCTTCAGCCTGTTCGGGGTGCATAACTGCGGCTGGAACGTGGACGCCTACGCCGCGGCCTACGCCGGGCTGGGAGCCCTGGAGTACCTGGATTTCGGGATCGCCTCGGACTTTAGCCGGCTGCGCGCGCTGTTCCCCGCGACGACGCTTACCCCCATCCTTAACCCGGAGGAGGTGATCGGCCGCGGTCCGCAGGAGGTGCGCGACATCCTGCGCCGCCTGCGCGAGAGCCTGGGGGACTGCCGGATCATCCTGGGCTCCCTGGACAGCCGCACCCGGCCCGAGGAAGTGAACTCCTTCTTCCGCGAGGCCGCCGCGCTCTGGGAGCTGCCTCCGGAGGAGCTGGTCCCCCAGCCCCACTGTGGATAAAGAGAAAGCGAGGCCGACATGGGAAAGACGAATGTGTATCCTTTGAACTATCCGGCGCAGGCGGCTCCCAAGCTGGGGATGGTGTTCAACTCCAACGGGGTTTTCAGCGAACCGGGCAAGGAGTACGGCGAACGGGTGATGGGGCAGCTGCTGGAGCGGCTGCGCTCCGAGGGGGCTGTGCACAAGGATTCCTTTATCCATCCCGGACGGATCTTCGGCTATCACCAGGCCCAGGAGGTGGCCGACGAGTTCGCCCGCGCCCAGCTGGACGTGGCCTTGATTTTCAATTCCTCCTTCCCCAACGGCTTCGTATTCCCGGTGATCGCCATGCACCCCGCGCTCCGGGGCATCCCCGTGATCGTGGCGGCCGGGGTGGAGCCCAACCAGGCGATCGGCAGCGTGGAGTGGGCCACCAACAGCGTCTGCGGCAGCGACATGAACAACTACGTGGCCAAGTACATCGGGCGCTACGCGCGTTTCCTGGAAGGCGACCCGGAGTCAACCGAGTTCCAGAACGAACTGAGGATGCTGCTGAACGTGTACCGTGTGGTCAAGGAGCTGCGCCGCGAGTACCACGGACGCTTCGGCGACGCGCCGGCGGGCTTCCACTCCGCCACCGGCGACCAGCTGCTGTTCTTCAAGACCTTCGGGGTGACCCTGGAGACCGTCGAGCTGCTGCGCGTGAAGGAGGTGTACGACAGCATGAGCACCCGTGGCACCGCGGGTGAGAGCGCCTTCTCTGAAGCGGATATCCAGGCCACAGTCTGCGAGATGCAGTCCGGGCGCCTGAACCTGATCAGCGATC
>CAZMWZ010000357.1:0-1835 GCA_964570045.1 uncultured Spirochaetaceae bacterium | reverse complement strand
GACAGCCCTGCGGTCCAGGTGCCGTCCCAGGCGCCGGCGGTGAAGTACTCGTTGCCGCTCTTCAGCAAGTAGCCGACGAAACCCGCCATGGTGGGCAGGGCCAGGCTACGGTTTAGCGCGCCCTGGGCCGCCAGGAGCTCCATGCCATTGCGGAAGCTGCGGAGGTCGTACTTGCGCTCCAGGGCCCGGGCCAGCAGCGCCTTGGAGTCCAGCTCGATGCGCAGGGGCTCCAGCGCGCCGACCAGCTCGAACTCGAAGTCCTCCTCGCGGATCCCCAGGGCGTTGCGCACGTTGAGCAGGGCTACCCGCACGGCGTTCTCGGAGGAGATGACCGTAGCCCGGTAGTTTTCTAAGTCGGACTCGGCCCGCAGGACCTCGTAGTCGGCGACCAGGCCTGCTTTGTAGCGCAGGCCGGCCACCTCCAGCGCCTCCTGCTTGCGCTCCAGGGTGTCCCGGTTGATGCTCTGTACCTCCAGGGCCAGAAGGTAGCCGTAGAAGGCCTTCTTGATGAGCACCACGGTCTTGCGGGTCTCCTCTCTTAAGTCGAGGGAGGCCTGGACCACCGCCTCCTCGGCCAGCTTCACCCCGCCCTTCAGCTTGCCGAAGGTGTAGATCGTCTGGCTCAGGTTGGCCGACAGCGCCACCGGGTCGGTGGCGGCCAGGTACAGGGACCCCTGGGTCGGCTGCTCGAAAAGGTGCGTGTAGGAAAGACCGGCCGAGACCGAGGGGTAGTAGGCGGAGCGCGCCGCCGCCAGGTCCTGCTTCGCCGCCTCCAGGGCCAGCGCCTTGGACCTGATGGAGGTGCTGTTCTGCACGCCGTAGCCGACGGCCTCCTCGAGCGTGAAACGGTAGGCCTCAGCCCCAGCCGTTACGGGGGAAAGCGCAAGCAGCAGTGCGAAACTCAGACCCAGGGCGCCTCTCATCGGTTCATCACTCCTTCCACCAGGATCCGCATGATCGTATCGGCCATCCGCTCCGGCGTCTCCTGCGGCTCCACCGGTCGCGGGCCCGCCGGGCCGAAACGGACAACGGCTTGGGCCGCTTGGTTGGTCATGCCGATGAAGGCCAGGGCGATGTGCCGGGACTCGACGTCCCGGCGGAGAGCCCCCGTGCGCTGGCCTTCCTCCACCAGCGCGGTGATATGCTGGAGGTGCCCTGCCCACTTTTCCATCATGGCCGCGATCAACCGCTTGTGCAGGCGCGCCAGGCCGGGATTGGAGAAGGGGGCGAGCAGCTGCAGGGTGTCCCGGTGGCGGACGAAGAAATCGAATTGGCCCATGGCGATGGCTCGCAACTTGTTCAAGGCGCCCGACGAGCGCTGCGCCTGCTCCAGGATTGAGGACTGCAGGCTCTCCAGCACGTGCACCGCCGTATGGAAATACAGATCTTCCTTGTTCCTGAAATACAGGTACAGGGTCCCCTTGGCCAGGCCGGCCTCGCGGGCCACCGCCTCCAACGTCGCAGGCTCGAAACCCTTACGGGCGAAGACCTGCCTGGCGGCCTGCAGGATGGCCTGCCGCCTGCACTCCCTGTCCGGAACCCTGCCCGCCATCGCTCTCTCCGTCGGTAAAAATGACTGAACGGTCAGTCAGAAAGGTAATATAAGCGCCTCCGCTAGTCAAGAGCGAAGCGGACGGCTCCTGCATCAGCGGGATCAGCTTGCAGTCCAGGATTTCCAAGCGCCTTGTCGCGCAATGCACCCGCTGGAGGTCCGAGCGGCCGGCCAGCGCCGCAGCTCTTCGACCAGCCGCTGGCGATACCTGCCGCGGGTGGGCCTCCTCGGATGGGTTGAATCAATCCCTCCTCTGGGTCACAATCGCGGCAGCAGGAGCCGC
>CAZMWZ010000356.1:0-1843 GCA_964570045.1 uncultured Spirochaetaceae bacterium | reverse complement strand
TGGATTGGTACACTGGATGCGGGCGACACCCTGGGAGTAGTCCCCCGCAAAGAACGAACTTCTCCACTACCTCTGTGATCCGCTCGATACGGAATCGGCCGTAGATGACAGCGTATTTGCTTTCGTACTGTTCAGCGATGCTTTGAAAATAACGCTTGACCAGCAGCTGGACGGCGTTGATTCCACGCGGCCGGTCCACCGCCTTGGTGAGGTGGGGAAACGGAAGGGAGGCTTGAGCATACACATTGAAGTACAACGGGACGATTACAGCTGGTGATTGCTCTCATCCCATTATCCTACCAGCGCCTCTCCAACAGGCCTGCAGCCAGGCTTGCTCCTCCGGGGAAAGAATCAGTCCCTCGGGCAGTCCGTTCACAACAGGAAATGGCTTCTCCCATCCCGCATCACCACACCACAGGTCCGCCTTGCCGGTATCCCCGTCGTAGACGAAAACAAACTGCTCTCCAAACGTATTTTCGAAGTAGCCGTGGTAGCAGTTCGGTCGAGGCGGCCGAGAACTGCAAGCCCTTCTGGTGGCGGGGACCCGGAAAGTAACCGACCTCGGCCCATTCAAATCGCTGACTGCGCGGGGAGACGGTGATGCCCTTGGTATCGATGTCGACAATCAACGGTTCCTGAGGCGACTGCTGCAGCGCCAGACTATTCCGCTCAGGGGGGTATTGCCTTCGCTCCAGTGAGAGCTCCTGCGCCTGGACCTGATCCTGGGCCTACCGAGCTCCGGCGAGCTGCCCACCTACCGCAGCACGCCTCTGTTCGGGGAATCGTTCCTGCGAGCCTCGTTCGCCAATACCAACTTCCTCATCTTCTATCGCTTCGGGAGAAGGCGGCCATGAGCGATCCGGAAAAGCCCGTCGAAAGCCCGGAGGAGTTCTACGGGCAGCACCAGGTCCTGCGGCGGATCTTCTCCAGGGTCGGCACCGAGCGCCCCCAGTCGGTGGCCGTGATCGGCGGGGCCAAGGCCGGCAAGACCTCGCTGCTGGCCTGCATCGCCCACCCCTTGGTGCGCGGGCGCTACCTGGAGGCGGGAGGGCGGCACGTATTCTTCAGGCTGGACTCGGGGGGCGGCCTGTACCGGGACGCGGAGGGCTTCCTGTCCGGGGCCTGCGCCCTGTTGAGCGCAGCCCCCGGCGCGGGCAACCCCTACACCGCGCTGCAGAAAGCCGTGGAGGGCAGGCACGCGCGCGGGGAGCTGCTGGTCCTGCTGCTGGACGATTTCCACCTGATCACCGGCAGCCCGAAATTCCCGCTGAAGTTCTTCTCCTTCCTGCGCTCTCTGGCCAACAACTACAACCTGGCCTACCTCACCACCTCCTTCCTGGAGCTGCAGAAGCTGTGCGTGGTCAAGGACATCGAGGAGTCCCCGTTCTTCAACATTTTCACCAACCTCAGCCTGGGGCCGCTCGCGGCGGAGGAAGGCAGGCAGCTGCTCGCCGCCCTGAGCGGGCGCTCCGGCGAGGAGGTGCGCGAGCTGGCCGCCTGGTGCGGCAGCTACCCCTACGTGCTCAAGCTGGCGGCGCGGGAGCTGGCCTCCGGCGCCGATGCCGCCGACCCGGAGAAGACACTGCTGCCCGTGCTCGCCCCGTATTTCGAGCGGATCGTCTCGATCCTGCCGCCCGACGCCTTAGGCCCCCTGAAGAGCGTGGCCCGCGGCAAGGCCCCGGACCCCAGGGAGGCGCACCTGCTGCGCCCGCTGGCCAAGCAGGGCTTCCTGGTGGAACAACAGGACGGGCAGCTTGCCGCCTTCGCCCCCTCCTTTGGCGCCTTCCTGCGCGGGGGGCTTACCCGCCGGCTGCTCTCGGGGCGGGGCTGATGGCCGGCATCG
>CAZMWZ010000355.1:0-1866 GCA_964570045.1 uncultured Spirochaetaceae bacterium | reverse complement strand
AGATCTGGCTGCACACCTGCGGCTCGGTGCGCGAGCTGATCCCGGACCTGATCGAAGCCGGGGTGGATGTGCTGAACTCCCTGCAGCCCAAGGCCGCCGGCATGGACTCGGCGGAGCTGAAGCGGGAGTTCGGCAGGGAGCTGGTGTTCCACGGGGGTCTGGATCTGCAGGGGGGCATCACCGGCAGCGTGGAGGAGGCGGTGGAGGAGTCCAAACGCCGCATAGACGCCTTCGCCAAGGGCGGCGGCTACATCTTCGCCCCCTCCAACCACTTCATGCAGGACGTGCCGCTGGAGAACTTTTACGCCGTGTACCGCACGGCGCGGGAATACGGAGTCTATCGCAAGGAGGGAAAAAAGCATGGAAAAGTTTGAATTCTACAACCCGGTGCGGGTCGTGTTCGGCCCCGGCGAGCTCAAGCGGGTCGGGCCGGAGGCCAAAGCCCTCGGCAAGGCGGCCCTGCTCGTTTCCTACCAGGAGCTCGGCCTCCTGAAGGAGGCGCTCGCTCGGATCGAGACCATCCTCGACGCCGACGGGGTGAGGGTCATCCCGTTCTACGGCGTGAGCGCCAACCCGACCATCCAGCAGGTGGAGGAGGGGGTGAGGAAGGCCAAAGCCGAGGGGGCGGAGCTGGTGATCGGGGTGGGCGGCGGCAGCGCCATGGACGCGGCCAAGGCCATCGCCGCCGGCGTGCTCTACAAGCAGCCCTTGTGGAACATGATCGTCTCCCGTCACGACCAGGCGGTGGCGGTTTCGCCCTCCGAGGCGCTGCCCATCATCCTGATCCCGACCCTGCCGGCTACCTCCAGCGAGATGAACGCCGGGGCGGTGATCTCCAACGAGAAGACTCTGGAGAAGTCCTACGTGTTCGCCAACCCCCTGTACGCCAGGGTGTCGATTCTGGACCCGGAGCTCACCCTGACCCTGCCGGCCTACCAGACCGGCTGCGGGGCGGCGGACGCGGTGTCGCACGTGATGGAGCTGTACCTGAACGGCGTGGATGACACCCCCCTGCAAGACCGGCTCATGGAGGGCATCATCCTTACGATCATGGAGTGCATGGAGAAGCTGAAGAAGAACCCAAAGGACCTTTCGGCCCGGACGAATTTAATGTGGGCTGCCACCGTAGCCTGGAACGGCTGGACCCAGCCGGGCTGCGCCTCCGGCGTTCCGATGCACCTGATCGCCCACGTGCTGTCGGCCCGCTACAACACCACGCACGGGGCCAGCCTGGCCATCGTCATGCCGGCCTTCATGCGCCGCTTCTGGAAGACCCGCCCCGAGCGGTACGTGCAGTTCGCCGAGCGGATTTTCGGCATGAGCACCAAGGGCCAGAAGCCGGAGCAGCTCGCCCCGCAGGTGATCCAGAAGTTCGAGGACTGGCTCAAGGGCCTGGGCGTGGAGACCCGCCTCCCGCAAGTAGGGATAAAGGCCGAGGCGGTGGACTCCCTGACCGACGAAATCGCGCGGGTGAGCTTCGGGGCCGACGGCAAGCTCGGCGCGCGTGTGCCGGCCACCAAGGAGGACGTGCGCGAAATCCTGAAGCTGGCCCTCTGAAGTAGGGTATAATTGATAGGGATATAAGGACAGGAGGAGAGAACATGACGAAGAAAGAGCGGGTGCTGGCGACGATCCGCCGCGAGCACATGGACTATCTGCCCAGCCAGATCACCCTGGCCGATCGCACGCGCGACAAGGAGCTGCACGCGGCGCTGAAACTGCCGGCCAGCCAGACCATGGACGAGTACCTGGAGAACCACCTGATCATCAGCCTGGCCAAGGCCGACTACCCGCTGTTTTTCCGCAACGACATCAAGCTGATGAAGGAGCTGGAGGCGGAAGGCTACTGCCAGGTCGACGAGGCCG
>CAZMWZ010000354.1:0-1919 GCA_964570045.1 uncultured Spirochaetaceae bacterium | reverse complement strand
TTCCCCAAATTGGTACATGGATTTCGCAAATTGGAAGTTCTGGTCCATCTCGTGGGCTCGGATGTACAGCCCATCCAGGTGCACCCACACGTCGATCCGGCCGTCGAAGTTGGAGTCCACCTCCTGCCGGACCAGCTGGCCGTTCTCGAAAAAGTAGAAATCGTCCATGCGGCCGTCGAAGTTGAAGTCCATCTCCTCGCGGACCTTGCGGTTCTGCGCGTCGTACTCCACCGTGTAGTCGACCCGCTCGTCGTAGTTGCGGTCCTGGCTCAGGCTCATGACGCGGCCGTCGGCCACCTCATACCACTGGTCGGGGCGGCCGTCCCCGTCGCGGTCCAGGGCCAATCCAGGGGAAGAGCCCGCCGGCGCAAAAGCGGCCACAAGAAACAGGGCCGGCAGAATAAGCTTCATAACCTTCATGGTCGACAGCGCGGCTCATAACATTGACCCGCGGTCTGCAGCACCTACCGGCCGTACTCCTGGACGGGCAGGCGGCCGTCCAGCGCCTCGTACGCCGCGGCCGCCAGCGCCTCCATCTCGTTCTCCCCCGGGTAGACGAACAGCGGGGCGAGGAACCGTACCCTCGCGGCGATCTCCCCTACGATGCGCTCGCTGTGGGCCAGGCCGCCGGTGAGTACCACCGCGTCCAGCCTGCCGGCGGGGGCGGCCGCCAGGGAGCAGATCTCCTTGGCGATCCGGTAGCACATGGCCTGCAGCACCTCCCGGCAGCGCCGGCCGTCCAGCCCCTCGGGCCCGGGCTCGCCCCGCTCGTGAGCCGCGATGGCCTCCTCGATGCGGCGGGCGTCGTTGGTGCCCAGGTAGGCCACCACCCCGCCGCGCCCGGTGAGCCGGCGCTGCAGGGCCTCCGGCTCCTCCCGGTGGGCCAGCACGAAGCGCAGCCAGTCCCCGGAAGGCAGCCCGCCGGCGCGCTCCACCGCGAAGGGGCCGTCCCCGTCCAGGGCGTTGTTCACGTCCCGCACCCTCCCCCCCAGGTGGACGCCCACCGAAACCCCGCCGCCCAGGTGGGCCACGATCAGCGAACACTCTTCATAGCTCTTGCCCAGCTCGCGCGCGGCGCGCCGGGCGCTGGCCTTCTGGTTCAAGGCGTGGAAGATGGAGCGGCGCGGAATGTCGGGCAAGCCGGAGTAGCGGGCCAGCGCGTCCAGCTCGTCGACCACCACGGGATCCGCAATGAAAGAGGGCACCCTTAGCTCCACGGCCAGCAGGTCGGCCAGCAGCGCGCCCAGGTTGGAGGCGTGGGTCCCGTACCGGCACTGGGTGAGGTCCTCCTTCATGGCCTCGTTCACCCGGTACACCCCGCCGGCCAGGGGGTGCAGGAGGCCGCCGCGGCCGATCACCGCACCCACCTCGCCGGGAACCAGGCCCGCCTCCTCGGCGAGCGCCCGCAGGATGGTCTCCCGCCGCAGCGCGAGCTGGGCGCCCAGGGTCGGGAAGCGCTCCTCCACCGGGTGCGAGACGGTCTTGCGCCACTGTTCGGCCTCCCGGTCGAACAGGGCGACCTTGGTGGAAGTGGAGCCGGGGTTGATGACCAGGACCTTCATGCCGTCCAGGCCACTATAGCGGATGCCGGTGGGAACAAAAAGGGCTTCCCCTGCGGGAAGCCCTTGGTTAGTCCGATTCTCGTGGTCGGCGGCTTCAGCCCAGGATGAACTTGGCGCCGAGCATGAGTTTATACGGCTTCAGATCGAAAGCTTCCAAAGTCTCTCCCTGAAGGGGCCCGGATCCATCCATGGCCTTGATCGGGAAATGGTAGATGAATTTCGTGTAGATTCCCAGCCTCCAGATGTTCACGCCAACGCCCACCCCAAAATCCCAATAAACTGTACCAGCTAAGGGATTGTCAGGATCATCATCAAATTGATCATGATCATGTTGATGATCATGAAACTGATGTAGGT
>CAZMWZ010000353.1:0-1963 GCA_964570045.1 uncultured Spirochaetaceae bacterium | reverse complement strand
AGAACCATGAAAATTGTATGCCTCGGTGAAGTGCTCCTCGACATGTTCCCCCTGGAAACCGGGAGGAGTTTTCAGACCGTCACGGCTTTCCTGCCGGTGCCCGGCGGGGCGCCCGCGAACGTGGCCGTCGCCGCTTCGCGGCACGGCGTTTCCTCCGCCTTTGTGGGCAAGGTCGGAAACGATCCCTTCGGCCGGAGGCTCGCTTCCGTCCTGGAGGGCTGCGGCGTGCAGACTCGGGGTATGCGCTACGATCCAAAGTCCCGCACCACCCTCAATTTCATCACTCTCCCCGACCCGAACACCGCGGAATACCTCTTCTATCGCCATCCAGGTGCGGACATGATGCTGCGGGCGCAGGAGTTGGACAAGGAGCTGCTCGTAGAGGCGGAGTTCTTCCACTTCGGCTCCGTGAGCCTCTCCGAGGAGCCCTGCCGGAGCGCGACCCTCGAAGCGGCGCGCATCGCCAGGGAGGCAGGCGCCCTGGTCTCATTCGACTTCAACTACAGACCCACCCTGTGGAAGAGCGAGCGAGCCGCACTCGAGGTAGTGAAGATCGCGCTGCCACTGGCGGACATGGTCAAGGTGAACGAGCGCGAGCTGTGGTTGCTCTCGCGCCTTGAAGACCCGCAGGAGGCCAGTAGGGCCGTCGTCCAGCGCGGGGTCGCGCTCTGCATCGCGACCTTGGGCCCGCTGGGAAGCGTTTTTGCGACGCGCTCCGCGTCGGGCCATGTCCCCGGTTTCAAAGTGAATACCGTCGACGCGACGGGGTGCGGCGATGCATTTATGGGAGCCCTGCTCGCACGTCTGGCAGCCGCCCTTGGCGGGCAGAACAAGGCATCCCGCGCCGTTCTGGAATCACTTTCCCCGGCCGGGCTGACCGAAGTGTTCGTCTTTGCGAACGCTGCCGGCGCGCTCACCGCGACGAAGAAAGGGGTCATTCCCGCGCTCCCGACGACCAGGGAGGTGGAGGATTTCCTGAAACAGAGCGTGGGATGAAGTGTACGTTTTTTCCGCGGGCGGTGTTGAACTCCTGGAGGTGACTGGATTGAAAAAGTACCTGCTTAGCGTGCTGCTTTCTCTTTCGGCCGGACTCCTGACGGCCGGCGGCAGCCGGGAGCCGGAACTCGAGCCCGTGGACGTGTTCCGGCAGCCGATCCTGGTGGACCTGCCCGACACCTCCTCCGGGCCCGCCCAGCTTGCCGTGCGCTTCGGGGCGGGGCAGCTGGACATCGGGCCCGGCACGCGCCGGGCGCTCGCCTCCGGGGAGGCCTTGTACAACAACGAGATGTTCACGCCCTCCGTGCGCACGCAGGGGCGCAAGGTCACCCTCTGGGCCGGTGACGGTCACCTGGAGCTCAAGGAGTTCATCGACCTGTGGGGCACAGTCAAAGACCACCTCAACCGCTGGGAGCTCCAGCTCGCGCCCGTGCCCATGGAGCTGGAGCTGGACCTGGGGGCCAGCTCCACGCGCCTGGAGCTGGGTGGAGTGCCGGTCCGGCGTCTGCGGCTGTCCCAGGGAGCGGCCGACCTCACCCTGGATTTCGACCGGCCCAACCCCGTCGAAATGGCGGTCCTGACTTTCAACGGCGGTGCCTCCCGCTGCACGCTGCGGAGCCTGGCCAACGCGAACAGCTCGCGGGTGGAGGTGTACGGCGGCGGCGGGGTGTTCTACCTGGACTTTTCCGGCAGGCTGCGCCGCGACCTGGCCGTGAAGATCGAGGCGGGGGCCGGGGAGGTGACTCTCGTTTTTCCCGAGGAGGCGGACGTCGAGGTGGAAGCGCACACCGGGTTGGCCGTGGTGGACTTCCGGGGCACCTGGAACCGGCCCAGCGAGCGGCTGTACCGCCACCCCGGGGCGCACCCGGACCGCGGCCCGCGCATCACCGTCGACGCGGCGGTGCTGGCCGGCAAGCTGCGCCTGCTGGCTGGGGAGTAGCTGCGCGCCGCAATAGCGGGCTGACGC
>CAZMWZ010000352.1:0-1969 GCA_964570045.1 uncultured Spirochaetaceae bacterium | reverse complement strand
TGGCCGTCGACCCGGGCACCCAGTCCTACGCCGCCAGCACCCACAACACCTGGGACAAGCTCACCGTGGCTCACAACACCCTGGTCGTTGACGAGAGCACCCAGGCCGAGGCCACCGGCAGCTTGCACGCCTTCGTCGCCTTGCCCTCCATCAGCGCCGCGCGCGCCAGTGCTGGCGCCGCTTACAAGCAGGCCGCACTCGACCGCACCCTCATCCTGACCCCCGAATACATCCTGGATCTATTCAACGCCCGCTCCAACGATGGCGCCGAGCATCGTTTCGATTGGGTCTATCACAACTACGGGCAGCTCTCCACCCCGCTCCCTCTGGCCCCCTACTCCGGCTTCCCCGCCGCCAACGGCTACCAGCACCTCAGCCAGCCCCGGGCCGCCGCCACCGCCGAATCCTGGCAGGCGGACTTCGACGCCAACGAACTGCCCAACTACGGCTCGACCTGGCCCAACCTCTCCGCGATCCGCGCCACTTTCCAGTACTCGCGCGACCAGGCCGCTTCCGGACTTTTCTCCGGCCGGATGGGCTACGATTTCCGCGCCGCCCAGGGCTACATCCTGTTCTCAACCCCGGCGCTCACCGGCCTTCCTGCGGAAGTGCCCGCCCGCTTGTCGGTGATGATCTACGGAGACAACTCCGGCCACCGCCTGGCGCTGCGCCTCTACGATTCCACCGAGGAGCGCTTCGTCTACTCCGTCGGCCCCGTCAACTGGACCGGCTGGCGCCGCATCACCGCTTCCGATCCCGCCCGCTGGTCCTCGCATTACCTGGGCAACGACGACGGCATCTTCGACACTCCGGTGAAAACTGTGGCCGTCGAGCTGACATCCGTCGCCGGCAGGCCGCTCGAAGGCGCGCTCTACATTGACGACATCGTCCTGGAATTCCCCACGACCGGAGAAGTGAAGGTGGCAGACTTCGAGCGCAGCTTGCGCAGCCTGCGCCTCTGGATGCAGGGACAGCCCCAAACCACCGTGGTCGCCGGCCTCGGCCTGGGCCCCGACCTGCTCAAGCCCGTGCCCTTCGTCATGGCGCGCCGGCGCGCCACGGAAACCCAATTCGCCGCACTGCTGGAACCCTACGGTGAGGCCCCACGCATCACCGCCTTCCGCGCACCCGCCGCGGGCTGGATCGAGGTCACCGCCGCCGATTTTGAAGACCGCATCCGCTTCGACCCCGCCGGGCCTCTCCAGTTCATCCGCCGCGCCGGCGGCGCCCTTTGCCGCCTCGGCCTGGCCGGCCTCCTGGCCCTCGAACAGAACGGGCAGCTTCTGCTCCAGCTCGACCGGCCCGCGCCCCTCCAGGTCGATTTCTCTACGGATGGCTCCACCCTCACCATCCTGGCCCCCGAAGTGCCGGGCCTCCAGTTACGCGTGCTGGCCCCGCTCGCGCAGGAGGTCACCCTCAACGGAACCAGGCTCGCCTTCCGCCGCGACGGCGACTACTGCGTCATCCCCCTGCCGGCCCCCTCAGGCCCCTGACCCGAGAACAGGATCACCCGGTATTTCAGCGTCACGGGCCGCCCGCGTTCCAGTTTGTGGGCCTCCAGCCCCGGCCAGGAGACGTTCAGAAACCCGAAGCCATGCCGCATCAGCCACCCGTTCGGGTAGCCCGGGTTCGAGGGATCGTCTTCGATCCGCCCGCCCCCATACCCGCCCTGGAACGTCCCCTCCACCTGCGCCCAGGGATGCACCTCCAGAATGCCGTCCTTCTGCGCCACCCCCTTGTCGCTCCGGATGATGGTCTTCTTCTGGCCCCCGTCGCGCGGCGCGAACCGGAAACAGAATCCCCCAAAGCCCTTCTTCTGATCTGGCGTTCCGGCGATCTCGACCGGACCCTGGGAGGCCTCCAAGCGCAGAGTGAAATCCAGGCGGCGCACCCCGGCCTTCGCCCGAGCCACACGGATCTCGACGGTCTCGTTGACGGGTTCAGGAGCGGCAGATGATGCCGTGCGCAT
>CAZMWZ010000351.1:0-2015 GCA_964570045.1 uncultured Spirochaetaceae bacterium | reverse complement strand
GACTTCAGCGCAGCCATTCGCTGATGACCCGCTTCTCCGTGATCAGACGGTAGCGGATGAACTCGTTCAGGCAGACCATGGCCCGCTCGGCGGTGAGGTAGGTGGGCACCCCGCCGGAGTCCATGACCTGGCCGAAGCGGTTGTACACCGCGTCGGACCCGGAAACCACGTTCACCGAGACCACCGTGGGCTTTTTATGCTTGTGCACCGTGGCCACGATCCGGGCGGCGATATTCTGCTTGTAGTGCTCGATCTCCTCGTCGGTGGTGTGCAGCACCTGGGCCTGGGGCAGGATGGAGATGCACAGCGCGTCCACGCGCGGGGAAGCGAGCATCACGTCGATGCAGCGCTCGAACTGCTCGTCGGAGATCATGGCCGTGAGGTCCAGCAGCGGGCCCGGTTCCACGAAGGGCGGGATGTGGGCGCGCAGTCCCTCGATGGTCTCCTCGTCCAGCTCGGCCAGCTCCAGCTCCCCGATGTTGTCCGCGGCGTAGGTCTTCTCGTAGCCGGCGTTGGCGATCACGGCCACGCGCCGGCCGGCGACCTGGAAGTCGGCGAGCAGGGCGAAGGTCTTCACGAAATCGCCGTGGTCGATCATGGAGCCGGCCACGATCAGCCCGGCCTGCTTCATGGCGGCCTTGGACACCTCGTATTCCCCGGCGATCGAGGCGGTGTGCGACTGCGCGGCCTGGCGCCCGGCCTCGGTGCGCCCCGCCTTGTACACGATGACCGGCTTGCGGCAGCGGGAGGTGACGTCGAAGAACTTCCGGCCCGCCCCCTCCTTGAAGCCCTCGATGTACAGGCCGATCACGTCCACCATCGGGTCGTCCTCGAAGTACTGCACCAGGTCGGCGGGGTCAATGTCCAGCTGGTTGCCGTAGCTCACCACCACCTTGGGGGAGATGGCGTTGCGCAGGTTGAACAACTCCATGATCCCCATGGCTCCGCTCTGGCTCAGGATGGCCACGTTGCGCTCCCGCGACAGGTCCACCTTGAACTTTTCCTCGGGGATGAAGAAGGTGTTGAGGCCCCGGTTGCCGCCATCGCCGGCGCACAGCACTCCCAGGCAGTTGGGGCCCATCAGGCGGATGCCGGCGGAGCGGCACACCTCTAGGATGCGCCGCTCGGCCTCCTGGTTCTTGGCGATCTCGCTGAAGCCCCCCGGGATCAGGAGGATGGCCTTGACTCCCTTGCGCGCGCAGTCCTCGACCACCGGCAGGGTGGCCTCGGCCGGAATCGTGATGATGGCCAGGTCCACGGGGGCCGGCACCTCGGTGAGCGTGCGCGCCAGGGCGAAACGCCGGCCGCCCTCCTGCAACGTGCCGCCGCGGAGGTTCACGCAAGTTACGTCCTCCCGCCCGAGGGCGAGCAGGTTGCGGAGGATGATGTTCCCGGTCTTGGCGCTGTCCGAGGCGCTCACCCCGACGATGGCCACTCCGCGCGGCTCGAACAGGGGGCGCAAGGATTCCTTGGGCTGGAGGCTCAGGTCCACCGGCTCGCGGGGCCGCTCCTGGAAAGTCGCGTAGCCGTCCAGGGCCACCAGGTCCCCGTGCTCGTCGAAGACGAAGGGATTCACCTCGAACTCGTTGATCACGAACCCGCCGGCGCCCGGTGGGCGGAAAAAGGAGGAGAAATGGGCCGCCAGCTCGCTGAAGCGCACCTCGGCGTCCACAATCTTGGCGATGCAGTCAGGCCGTCCCTCGGCCAGGTACTTCTTGTGGATGTGCGTGGAGGCCATCAGGGCGGCGGCCCACTCCCGATCCACCGGCAGCAGCATGAGGTTGGGCGGGGAAAAGTGGGCGGCGAAGTGCTCGGCGTCCTCCCCGCCCTTGCTGAAGGAGAGCACCGGCCCGAAGGCGGCGCTTTCCCGGAAGCCCAGCAGGGCCTCGTTGCCCAGAGCCTGGGTGTAGCGCACGAACTCCGCGAGCAGCACCCCCTCCACGCGCAGGCCGCGCTCCTCGAAACGGGCGCGCATTGCCCGGACCGTCCAGCGCACGAAGTCCAGGTCCTTGTAC
>CAZMWZ010000350.1:0-2027 GCA_964570045.1 uncultured Spirochaetaceae bacterium | reverse complement strand
GGCGAATTCCAGTCAGGCTTTCAGAAGCCTGATGGCTTTGCAGTCGTGAAGTCGTTCATCCGCGGTCACCAGAGTCAGGTCGAACACCGCCGCCGTCGCCGTCAGAAAGCGGTCAGCAGGGTCCTGGTGAGGTAAACAGACTCCGCGGCTCTGGATCGCCACTTCCACGGTCAGAGGGGCTTCCCGGAAGCGGCCGGTTTTCAGGATCTTCCGTATCCAGCTCACGGGATCCGGATCGAGGGCGATTCTGCCTTTGTCCGCAAGAATCAGGCACTCCCAGATCGAGATCGGGGACAGCCAGATCTCGTTCTCCGGCTTCTGCAATGCCTCACGCACGGGCAAAGCGAGACGCTGCGGCTCGAGGAGCGCCCAAAGCCAGACGTGGGTGTCGAGCAGGAGTTTCAAGTCAATTCCCAGTCACCTCCCACTGCACTCCGGGTGGCGAGACGATATCCGAGAGGATTTTTCCGCTTCCCGCGGCACTGCCTAGCCAATCCTCTTTCTTCTCAGATACTTCGGCCGGCACCACCTGCGCGATGGGCTCCCCGCGCAGGGTAACGAGGATCGGTTGTCCCGTCCGTTTGACCTTTTTCAGGAGAGCCAGACAGGTCGCCTTGAAGGAGGAGGCGTTCACGGTTTCCATAAATCGATCTTACCATAGTCTCTGCCTATAGTCAAATCACTCAGACTGGACCTTGAAACTGACGGCGAACACCGCCCCCGTGTCGGGCGTTGATCTTCTTCACCTCCAGCAGGGGAAGGAGCGCGTCCAGCCAAAAAAACTACCAGCCCACCAGATGCTGCAGGTTGATCGGCAGGCGCGTCAGGGTGTCCACCCGCGGCCCGTCCTTGCCCAGGGTCTTTTCCACCAGCACGTAGTCTGGGCCGGGGATCACCACATCGTCCCAGCGGCTGCCCACGCCGCGGATGGCCACGTCCAGCATGGTCACGATGCGCTTTCCCAGCGGCTCCTGCGAGTTGAGGGTGATGGCCCCGAAGAACTCCTGGCACTCCGTGTACCCGGCGTTGTGGGTGCCGGTGTAAGGCTTCTGGCGCACCAGGTCCACCGGGCGGCCCAACCGCCGGCTTACCTCCTCCTGCCTGGAGGCGAAGTAGTCCACCAGGGCCTGCTCCTGGAGCCTGGCCGGCAGGTTCTCGCGGGCTACGCGCACGTAGGCCTCGTACCCGACCCGGTAGGCCTGTTCCACGAAATCCAGCCAGTACTTCTGCTCGGCGCTGACCAGCGAGGGGCGCTTCACGCACACCACCGAGGCTCGCTCGCAGGCGGTCAGGCCGTCGCACTTGGCCGAAACTCCCAGGTGCACGACGTCCCCCTCCCGGATCGCGCGGTTCAGGGCCTTGCCGATCAAGGTGCGGTTGGCCTCGTTGGCGTTGACCATCACGTCGAAGCCCAGCTGCTCAGCACCCAGCTCGTAGGCCGCGGCGTAGGCCCACTGGGCGACCTGGGTCTCCAGCAGCCCGGGGCGCAGCACGGCGAGCATGGCCTCCAGCATCGCGTCGCAGACGAGGCCCGCCTGGGCGATCAGCTCCATTTCCCGTTCGGACTTCTCGTACTTGACCCGGTAGTACAGCTCCTGGGCGTCGACCACTTTCTCCGCTCCGCCCAGGTAGCCGGCCAGGAACTCGTAGATGCTCACCGGGAACACCGCCCGCGGAGTGAGTAGCCCGATGCGGGAGGGCTTGCCGCCCGCGGCCTCTTCTATCACCTCTTCCACTCGCTCCGCATCGATCGGGTAGTCCTCGTCGGCCAATTTAAGCATCTCCACCTTGTGCACGGGGACTCCGGCTCGGCCAGCCAGCTGCTCGGCCACGTAACCGCCCTCCAGCCCCGCCTGCTGCAGGGCCTCGATGACCCGCCTCTGCCGGGCCCGGAACTCCTCGAGGGGCACACGCAGTGTCTTGTCTATCGCCGGCGACCGGGCCAGGACCCGGGACACCCTGCGGGCCTGCCGCAGCCAGTTCTTTCCGCTACCCATTTCTCCCTCCTATTTCCTGTAGTGGGTCGC
>CAZMWZ010000349.1:0-2031 GCA_964570045.1 uncultured Spirochaetaceae bacterium | reverse complement strand
CTGGAGTTCGAATACGGCCTGCGGCACGTGCTGCTGGCCCACGGGAGAATCGGCAAGATTTTTGTAGACAACGGTTCGGCCTTTGTCTCGGGGGAGACCCTGCGCATCCTGTCGATCCTCGGCATTCCCCTGATTCACTCCCGGGTGGGCTACCCCTCCTCCCGGGGAAAAGTCGAGCGCCACTTTCGAACCGTCCGGGATCAATTCTTGCGGCCCCTGGACAAGGAGTCGGTCCGCAGCCTGGCGGACCTGAATGCCCGCTTCCACACCTGGCTGGAAAGCGAATACCACCGTTCGCCCCATCGGGGATTGGGCGGCCAGTCGCCCCTGGAAGCCTGGCTGGAGAAGGCTCACCACCTCCTCCACCTGGACCCCACCGTGGACCTGGATGAGGTCTTCCGCCACGAGATCCGCCGCCGGGTGTACGGCGACTGCACTTTCACCCTGGACGGCATCCTCTACGAGGTGCCAGCGGTGCTCAAAGGCAAGATCATCAAGGTGCGCTTCAACCCGTTTCAGACCACGCGAAAACTGGAGCTGATCTACGAGAACCGCTCCTATGGGGAAGCCCACGTGGTGGACACCTACGCCAACACCCGCGTCAAGCGCGACAGAAGGGATGACCCCGCTGCCGGCCTGAGCGAACGGGACCCGGCCGGCCGGCCCCCCAAGCACCCTTCGACCTCCCCGACCCGGGCCGCCTTCGCCGCCTCCAAGCTCGATCTACCGAAAGGAGAAGCCTCATGACCCCCCAGGACCTGCTCAGTCATTTCAATCTGACCCAGTTGCCGTTCGGCAAGGAGATTGCCTCCGAGCAACTTCTGGGGTTGTCCTCCCTGGAGCGGGCCTTCAACTCCGCCAAGCTGCTGGTGGAGACCCGCGGCATCGGGCTGCTGGTGGGCAAGTCCGGGACCGGCAAAAGCTGCCTGCTGCGCCGGCTGTGTGCATCCCTGCACAGCGGGCTGTACAAGCCGGTGTACCTGTGCCACACCTCCATCGGATTGAGTGAGTTCTACACCCACCTGTGCGCCGGTTTCGGGCTGGAGCCGGTGTTTCGCCGCTCCAAGATGTTTCGCCTGATTCAGGACCGGGTGCTCACCTTAAACCGCTCCAACCGCATCCATCCCATTCTTTTGCTGGACGAGGCCCAATACCTGAGCAACCCCGTGCTGCAGGAGATCCGCCTTCTCTGTAACTTCGAGATCGACTCCTACAACGCCCTCACGGTGCTGATCTGCGGCCGCGAGGAGCTGTCCATGCAGTTCGGCCTGTCCATCCTGGAACCCCTGGCCAACTCCATCACCCTGACCATCCACCTGGAGGGCCTGCCCAAGGAGGAGTCCTTCGCCTACATCGAGGGCCGCCTGCGCCACTGCGGGACCAGCGCCCCGGTGTTTACCCGTAACGCCCTGGAGCTCATCCATCAGGCCTCCGGTGGGATCATGCGCGCCATCGACGGCATCGCCTCCAGCGCCATGGTCGGCGCCTACCTAAGTAGAAGCCAACAGGTGGAGGCCGAACACGTGAAGGCGGCCATCGAACGGTAGTTCTACAGAAAGGCGCATCATCGGCTTGGGGGCGCTCACCCCGTAGGGGGCCCGCCCCCAGGCCGCTGTGCTGTTCTTCAAAGGAGTGGTGTACATGAATGTCATCATCAGGAGATTGGAGCACAAAGAGCATGAGTACCTCGCCTATACGAAATCTCTGTGCGGCCGAGGCACCTATTTCGTGTACTTTCAGGACAATATCTGGGGCGCCGTGGTGTTGCACAACTTCATCGAGATGTTGAGATCCTTCTTTCAGCCGCTGACGGTTCAGCTGAGGATTTCTGATCAAACCCTCACGCTCCAGAATGAGGCACTCTTAACGTTGTTGAAGGCAGAAGCGATATGAGATTCCCTCGTTCTTTTCCCTGTACGCCAGTGCGGGATCTGCAAAAATGGATTTTACAGCGGGGGAATAACCCTATTTGTCTGAAAACCGCTGAGAAACCAATTCGGGAACCGCAGGACTATAGCGCGGGAGTCAACA
>CAZMWZ010000348.1:0-2041 GCA_964570045.1 uncultured Spirochaetaceae bacterium | reverse complement strand
TGGACACCGGCGGGATGTCGGTGTACCGCTACACCCCGGCCGACGGCTGGTTCGAGCGCTTCCCGGTCGCCGTGGGCTCCCAGGCGCTGGCCCGCAAGTCCGTGAACGAGTGGGTAGTGCTGTCCAACTCCGGGGTCTCGGTGTGGGACCGCAAGACCAACCGCTGCCGCTTCCTGGGCAACCCGGTGGCCGACCGCCCCCGCCTGGAGTTCTGTGACTGCGCCGTGGACCCGCGCGGGCGCCTGCTGGCAGGGACCTACAACGCCGACAAGTTCGACGCCCCCGACGGTGCCTACTGGCGCCTGGATGCCGACGGCAGCTTCCACGAGATCGAGCGGGGCGTCGTGTTCACCAACGGCATCGCCTTCAGCCTGGACGGGAAGACCATGTACGGGGCGGAGATGTTCGCCCGGAGGATCCTGGCCTGGGACTACGACGCGGAGCGCGGCAGCGTGAGCGGGCGCCGCGTGCTGGCCGAGCTGGAGCCGGACGCCGGGTACCCGGACGGGGTTATCGTGGACGCCGAAGGGTACCTCTGGGTCGGGCACTGGGCCGGCTGGCGGGTCAGCCGCTACAGCCCGGCCGGGAAGGTGGACCGGGTGATCAAGCTCCCCGTGCCCACCGCCACCTGTATGGCCTTCGGAGGCAAGGACCTGGACGAGCTGTACATCACCACGGCGTACAAGGGGCTTACGGACGAACAGCGCAAGGCCGCCCCATTGTCGGGGGACCTGTTCCGGGTGAAGCTCGACGTGAAGGGTGTGCCGGAGCCGCGCTTCCGGGGGTGAAGGCCGGGAGTACCCGGGCTTCGCCCCGGCTATTGCCGGCATGAACGGCCCGCACGCTCCGGCCTACGGGTGCTGCGCAGCCCGCTCGCGCATGAGCTTCACGGTCGCCCGGTAGTCGGGCCGCCCAAAAATCGCCGAGCCCGACACAAACACATTCACTCCCGCCTTGGAGAACTCGGCGATCGTGTCCGGGTTGATGCCCCCGTCGGCCTCGATCAGCACCGGGTAGCTCTTCTTCTCGATCAAGTCCCGTAACTGCCGAGCTTTGCCCAGCACGTTGCGGATGAAGCTCTGGTTGCCGAAGCCCGGGTTCACCGAGAGCAGCAGCACGTAGTCCACGTACTCCAGCACCCAGTCCAGGGTCTGAATGGGGGTCGAAGGGCTGAGCGCCACCCCCGCCCGCAGGCCCAGGGACTTCACGGCCTGGACCGAGCGGTTCAGGTGCCGGCTGGCCTCCTGGTGCAGGGAGATGCAGTCGGCGCCGGCGTCCGCGAACGGCTTGATGAAGGCATCGGGGTTCTCGATCATCAGGTGCGCGTCCAGCGGCAGGCCGGTGACCCGGCGCGCGGCCTCCACCACCAGGGGACCCATAGTCAGGTTGGGTACGAACTGCCCGTCGGTGATGTCGAAATGGATCCAGTCCGCGCCCGCCGCCTCCACCGCCCGGATCTCCTCGCCCAGCCGGGTGAAGTCGGCGGACAGCAGCGAGGGGGCCAGCAGCTTGGTGGGTCTATCCGCGTGCTTCCAGCTCAAGGTCCGGCTCGCCATAGGTGGTCTCCAGGGTAGCCCCTGTTCCCTCCCCGTGGCAAGGGGACGGGTTTCAGATTCGCTGCTACAGCAGCTGTGGACAAACTCAATCCTGGCGCCTATCATAAAACCATGGAGATCCCCCCCGCCTGGCTGGAGGAGTTCGAAGCGGCTGCCCGCCGTCCCCTGCCGCTGCGCTGGCGCTACGCCTTTATCCATACCTACAAGCCGGTCCTCGATGACGCCGAGTATCGGTCCTTCGATTCAACCGCGGAGTACCGGCGCTGGTGCGCCGAGAACCTTCCCTCCTGGCTCGGCTATGCCCGCCTTTGAGTACCGCCAGGCGGAAGAGGTCCGCGACGCGCTTCAGCGGCATGGCGTGGAATACCTGTTTATCGGCAAATCCGGCGCCATCCTGTTGGGCTTCCCCGACACCACGCAGGACGCGGATATTTTCGTAAAAAAGGACGCCGCCAACGGCCGGGCGCTGGTGGCTGCGCTGCGGC
>CAZMWZ010000347.1:0-2044 GCA_964570045.1 uncultured Spirochaetaceae bacterium | reverse complement strand
TGGTGGAGCAGTTGGAGTACATCCAGTCCATGCCGTTCTCGCCCACCAGGCGGATCAGGCTCTGGGTGAACTCCTCCACGGTCTCGTTGAAGGCCTCGCTGGGGGAGTGGCCGTTCTCGCGCAGCACGTCGTACTGCGCCTCCATGACCCCGGCGATCGCCCCCATGAGCACGCCCCGCTCCCCGGTCAGGTCGCTGTAGACCTCGTTCTGGAAGGTGGTGGGGAACAGGTAGCCGGAGCCGATGGCGATGCCCACCGCCAGGGTGCGCTCCAGCGCCCGGCCGGTGAAGTCCTGGAACACGGCGTAGCTGGAGTTGATGCCGCTCTTGGCCAGGAAGTTGGCGCGCACGCTGGCTCCCGAGCCCTTGGGGGCCACCAGGATCACGTCCACGTTCTTGGGCGGGATGACCCCGGTCTGCTCCTTGTACACGATCGAGAAGCCGTGCGAGAAGTACAGGGCATCCCCTTCCTTCAGGCATTCCTTGAGCTTCGGCCAGGTGGCTTTCTGGGCGGCGTCGGACACCAGGTACTGGATTACCGTCGCCTTCTTGGCCGCCTCCTCGATCGGGAACAGGGTCTTGCCCGGCACCCAGCCGTCCTTGACCGCCTTGTCCCACTCCCGCTTGAACTCGGGGGCCTGGCCGATGATGACCTTGAAGCCGTTGTCGCGCATGTTCAGCGACTGGGCGGGGCCCTGCACGCCGTAGCCGATGACGGCGATCACCTCGTTCTTGAGTACCTCCTTCGCCTTCTTGAGCGGGAACTCCTCGCGGGTGATGACCTCTTCCATGGTGCCGCCGAAATCAATTTTCGCCATAGCTTTCCTCCTTGGTTAGATTTCATTATGGCCGTTTTCGGAAATAATTGGAATATTGCTATAACTGATTTTTTTGCCATATAGTATTGCGTAATATGCAACGAGCCCAGCGATGGACCAGCACTCCCTGAGGATCTTCCTGGGCCTGGCCGAGACCCTGCACTTCGGCCGGGCCAGCCGCCAGGCCAACCTGAGCCCCTCGGCCCTGAGCCGAGCCGTCCGACGCATGGAGGAGGAGCTGGGGCAGAGGCTGTTCACCCGCGACAATCGCACCGTGGAACTCACCCCCGCCGGCCGCCGCTTCCGGCGCTACGCCCGGGAGGCGTTGGCAGACTGGGAGGAGCTGGCCCGCTCGCTGAGCGGCGGCCGGGAGGCGGTAAGCGGCGAGCTGACCGTGTACTGCTCGGTGGCCGCCGCCTACACGGTGCTGACCGGCCTTTTCCGCTCCTACCGCCAGCGCTACCCGGAGGTGCACATCCGCCTGCAGACCGGCGACCCTGCGGAGGCGGTCGAGCGGGTCTTAAGCGGGCAGGCGGACGTCACCGTGGCCGCCCGCCCGGACGTCCTGCCCCGCACCCTGATCTTCAAGACCGTAGCCGTCACCCCTCTGCTTTTCGTCGCGCCAGTAGTCCCCTGCGCAGCCGCCTCCCTCGTGCGGGAGTCGCCGATCCCCTGGGCCCGCGTGCCCATGGTCCTATCGGAGACCGGGCTTTCGCGGCGGCGGGCCGAAGCCTGGTTCAAGGCCCGGCGCGTGCGGCCCCACGTGTACGCCGAGGTCTCCGGGCACGAAGCCATCATCTCCATGGTACGCCTGGGCTGCGGGGTCGGGGTCGTGCCACGGCTGGTGCTGGAGCGCTTCGCCCAGAAAAGCGAAGTGCGGGTCCTGGACGTGGAGCCGCCCCTGGAGCCGTACATCGTGGGACTGTGCGCGCGCCGCCGCCGGCTGGACTTCCCGCCCGTGCGGGCCTTTTGGGAGGCCGTGGCGGAGGCCGACTGACGGCGGAGAGCAAAAAAAACGCGCGGGGCGCGATTTACAAACGGCCTGCGCCCCTTATACTGGGCCTCGGGGGTGTGCATGCAATACGCGGGCGGCATCGATGTGGGCGGGACACATACCAAGATCGGGCTGGTGGAGCGAAACGGCAGGATTCTGTCCCAGACCCGCATCCAGCCCGACGCCCGCGGCTCCTTCGATGGGCTGGCGAAGGTAATCGCCGAAGCCCTGCA
>CAZMWZ010000346.1:0-2102 GCA_964570045.1 uncultured Spirochaetaceae bacterium | reverse complement strand
TCCCACCTTGACGGCCCTGCGGGAGCGCTACCGTGCCGCCCAGGAGGACGACGAGCTGGCCACGCAGATCCGTGCCCTGGACCTGCTGGCCCGCGGGGCCTACTTCACCAGGCAGTGGCAGCTGCGCACGGGGGCTTCCCTGCTTCTGGCCGGCGCGTTGCTGCTTGCGGCCTGCCTGCGCGGGGCCGCCGCGTTCGCCGCGAGCCTTCCCCGGCCCAAGCCGCTGGAGGGCGACCCGGACCGCAGGGACCCTCGGGCGACGCGCAGAGTGCTCGCCGTGCTGGGGAGCGCACTGCTCGCCGCGGCCCTCGGCGCCGCGGGCTGGAGCGCGGGCCTGCTGCGGCGGGATGCAGCGGGCGCGGGCGCGCCGCGTTCGGCCGTCCAGCGTTCGAGAGCGCGGACCGAGAAGGGGCCGGAGCTCACCACCACCGAAGAGTTTCGTGCCAACTGGCCCCAGCTCCGCGGCCCGGGCGGCAACGGCCTGGCTGCCCCCCAGAACCCGCCGACGGATTGGGACGGGGCGAGCGGCAGAAACATATTGTGGAAAGCCGAGGTGCCGCTCCCCGGCTTCGGGTCCCCCGTGGTGTGGGGAGAGCGGGTGTTCCTGTCGGGCGCCGATGAATCGAAGAGGGAGATCTACTGCTGGGACGCGGCCAGCGGGAGCCTCCTGTGGCGCGCCTCCGTTCAGCCGGCGCCGGATTCCCCGGCCCAGCCGCCCCGCGTGAGCCGGGACACCGGCTTCGCGGCCTCCACTATGGCGGTGAACGGGCAGGCGGCGTTCGCCGTATTCGCTACGGGGGATCTGGCCGCCGTGGATTTCGAGGGCCGGCTGCTGTGGGTGCGCAGCCTCGGGCAGCCCCGGCTCAACTACGGCTACGCCTCCTCCCTGGCGCTGTACGGCGACACGGTCCTGCTGCAGATCGACCAGGAGGAGGGCGGGCGCCTGCTGGCCGTGGAGGCGGGTACCGGCCGTACGCGCTGGGAGACCCCGCGGCGGGTGCTGGCCTCCTGGGCCAGCCCGGTAGTGGTGGACACAGGAAAGCGCACGGAGGTGCTGCTCAACGGCAACCCGCTGCTCGCCGCCTATGACCCCGCAAAGGGCAGGGAGCTGTGGCAGGTGACCGGCCGGCGCGGGGAGATCGCCCCGTCCGCCGCGTACGCCGAGGGAAGGGTGTTCGCCGCCGACCAGCTGCTGAGCCTCATCGCCGTGGACGTGCGCACCAGGGCGAAGCAATGGGAAATGTACGACGACCTGCCGGACGTGGCCAGCCCCCTGGCTACCGGGGAGCTGGTCGTAGCGGCCGCCAGCTACGGGGTGGTGACCTGCCTGGAGGCCGCCACCGGCACGGTGCTGTGGCGGCAGGAGTTTGAGACCGGCTTCTACGCCTCCCCCGTGCTGGCCGGCGGACGCCTCTATCTGCTGGACCGCTCGGGGGTGATGCGCATCCTGGCCGCGGACCGCGGGCCTCAACTGCTGGGCAGCCCAGCCATCGGCGAGCCGGCCGACGCCACGCCCGCGTTCCGGGCAGGAAAAATCTTCATCCGCGGCAACCGTCACCTGTTCTGCATCGAGGCCTCCGGTGGCTGACCCGACGCCCGTCTTCAACCCGGCCGACGTGGACCGGATCCTGCGCGAGGAGGGTGGGGACCGCGAGCGGATCCTGCGCGTGCTGCGCGCCATCCAGGAGCGCTACAACTACCTCCCCGAGGCGGCGCTGCGGCGCGCGGCGGAAGCGGGGAGTCTGACCCCTGCGGACCTCGAGGGGGTGTCCACGTTCTACGCCAGCTTCCGCCGGCTGCCCGCGGGGCGCCACCGGGTCCGGGTGTGCGTGGGCACGGCCTGCTTCGTGAAGGGCGCGGAAAACGTGTACGACGCCTTCCGCCTGGCCCTGAAGATCCGCCAAGGAGCCGACACGGACCACGACGGGCTGTTTACCGTGGAGAAAGTCGCCTGCCTGGGCTGCTGCACCCTGGCACCGGTGGTGCAGATCGACGAGGTGGTGTATGGCCGCCTGAGCCGGCAGCAGGTGCCCGCCGTGCTGCGGGACTTCCTGAACACCCGCGACCTGGCGGCTGAGGAGCCCGAGACCACCGGCGCGACC
>CAZMWZ010000345.1:0-2159 GCA_964570045.1 uncultured Spirochaetaceae bacterium | reverse complement strand
AGGACCGTTTGCTCACCACCTCCCGCTTCGCCCTGAACCGCATCGCCAGCCCCGGCCTGGGGCTGGAGGCGATGATCCGCACCGCCCACGGAGTTGGCTGAGGCGTTTTGCGCCAGCATACGCGCGCGGAGGGAGTAAATGATATGGGCAAGTTTCCGGTAGGCAACGCTCCCTGCTCCTGGGGCACCCTGGAGTTCGAGGGCCTGGGCGGGGAGCAGGTGTCGTGGGAACGCATGATGGACGAGCTGGCCCAGACCGGCTACACGGGCATGGAGCTGGGCGACTGGGGGTACCTGCCCGTCGAGGCGGGGGCTCTGACCCGGGCGCTGGCGCGCCGCAGCCTCACCATGCTGGGCGCCTTCGTGCCGGTGGCCTTCCGCGATGAGGCGCGGCACGCCGAAGGGGAGGCGGCGGCCCTGCGCACGGCGCACCTGCTGGCCTCGGTGGCCGGCCGGCCGGCCCCCTTCCTGGTGCTGGCCGACGAAAACGGCAGTGACCCGGTGCGCACCGGCAACGCCGGACGGGTGAAGCCCGAGATGGGTCTGAGCGCGGCGGAATGGAAGGTCTTCGCGCGGGGCGTGGAGCGCGTTGCGGCGGCGGTGAAGCGGGAGACGGGCCTGGCCACCGTGTTTCACCACCACTGTGCCGGCTTCGTGGAGACCCCGGAGGAGATCCGCCGCCTGCTGGAGCTGACCTCCCCCGAGCTGGTGGGCCTGGTGTTCGACACGGGCCATTTCGTGTACGGCTCCGGGGGGCGCCCCGCCGTGGAAGGCCTGGAGCTGTACGGGGACCGGGCCTGGTACATGCACTTCAAGGACTGTCACCCCGGGGTGGCCGCGCAGGCGCGGGCCGAGGGCTGGGACTACTTCCAGGCGGTGCGCCACGGGGTGTTCTGCGAGCTGGGAAAGGGCAGCGTGGATTTCGCCTCTGTCGTGAAGTGGCTGGAAGCCCGGGGCTACGACCACTACGTGCTGGTGGAGCAGGACGTGCTGCCGGGCATGGGGGCTCCCAAGGAAAGCGCCCGGCGCAACCGAGAATACCTCAAGACCCTGGGCTTATAGGAGGACAGCGTGAAGAAAGCAGCCTTGAAAGTGGGGATCATCGGCGCGGGGAGGATCGGCAGGATCCACGCCCGCAGCTTGGCCTTCCTGATCCCGGAGGCCCAGGCCGCCGCAATCGCCGACGTGGACGCGGGGGCCGCGCGCGCCGCGGCCGACAGCCTGCGCATCCCGCAGGCCTGGAGCGACTACCGCCAGATCCTGGCGGACAAGGATATCCGGGCGGTGGCCATCTGCGCCCCCACCCCCATGCACTCCGCCCTCATCGAGGAGGCCGCGGCCGCCGGCAAGCACATCTTCTGCGAGAAGCCCATCGACTTCGACCTCGCGCGCATCGACGCCGCCCTGGCGGCGGTGAAGAAGGCCGGGGTGAAGCTGCAGATCGGGTTCAACCGGCGCTTCGACGCCAACTTCGCGCGGGTGCGCCGGGCCATCGCCGATGGGGAGATCGGGGAGCCGCAGCTCCTGCACATCGTCAGCCGGGACCCGGGCCCGCCGCCGCTTTCCTACGTGCAGAGCTCCGGCGGGATCTTTATGGACATGACCATCCACGACTTCGACATGGCCCGCTTCCTGATCGGCGCGGAGGTGGAGGAGGTGTACGTCCAGGCGGCGGTTACCGTGGACCCGGCCATCGGCCAGGCGGGGGACCTGGACACCGCCGTGGTGCTATTGAAATTCGCCAATGGAGTGATCGGGACCATCGACAACTGCCGCCAGGCGGTGTACGGCTACGATCAACGAGTCGAGGTGCTGGGCAAGAAGGGCGCGGCGGCCAGCCAGAACAACTACCCCAACAGCGTGGTCTTCTCCGGCGGGGATGCTATCCGGCGGGACCTGCCGCTGAATTTCTTCCTGGAGCGCTACGCGGAGAGCTTCGTGACCGAGATGCGCCTGTTCGTGGAGGCGGTGCTGGAGGACAAGCCCACGCCGGTCACCGGTCTGGACGGGCGCAAGCCGGTGGTCATGGCCCGGGCCGCCCGCCGGTCGCACGACGAGCACCGCCCCGTGCGCCTCGCGGAGGTGGACGTCTAGGGGCCCCGCCGGCTGGCGCGCCGTGGTATGCTGGTACGGATAGCACGTCCGCAGGAGCTGACTAAC
>CAZMWZ010000344.1:0-2162 GCA_964570045.1 uncultured Spirochaetaceae bacterium | reverse complement strand
CATGAGCGAGCGAGAAGCGGTCCCGGGCGCCCCGACGCTGGCGGACATCGAACGGGCGGCGGAGCGCATCCGGCCCTATGCCCACCGCACCCCCGTGCTGACCTGTGCGAGCCTGAACGAGCGCACGGGGGCGGAGCTTTTTTTCAAGTGCGAGAACTTCCAGAAGGTGGGGGCCTTCAAGTTCCGGGGCGCGACCAACGCGGTGTTCTCCTTAAGCGGCGAGGAGGTGGTGAGCGGAGTGGCCACCCACTCCTCGGGAAACCACGCCCAGGCCCTGGCCCTGGCCGCCCGCCTGCGCGGCGTGCCGGCGCACATCGTGATGCCGGAGAACTCCCCGCGGGTGAAGGTCGAGGCGGTGCGGGGCTACGGCGGGCGCATCCTGTTCTGCCGCCCCACCCAGGCAGAACGGGAAAAAGCCCTGCGGGAAGTGGTGCGCGCCACGGGCGCAGCCTTCATCCACCCCTACGACGACCCGCGCGTGATCGCCGGGCAGGCCACCGCGGCCCGCGAGCTGCTGGCCGATATCGGGGGCCTCGACCTCCTGCTGGCCCCGGTGGGCGGCGGCGGCCTGGCCAGCGGCACCGCGCTGGCGGCCCGCTACCTTTCCCCCGCCACCCGGGTGGTGGCCGCCGAGCCCGCGGGGGCCGACGACGCCCGGCGCTCCCTGCAGGCGGGGCGGATTCTCCCCTCCTTGGACCCGCGAACCGTCGCTGACGGGCTGCGCACCTCCCTGGGCGAGCTCACCTTCCCTATTCTCCGGGCCCTGCTCGCCGAGGTGGTCACGGTGAGCGAGGAGGGGATCATCGCGGCCATGCGCCTGGTTTGGGAACGGATGAAGATCCTGATCGAGCCCTCTGCCGCGGTCCCCGTCGCCGCCCTGCTGGAGGGCGCGCTGCCGGTGCGAGGCCTGCGGGTAGGTGTGATCCTCTCCGGGGGGAACCTGGACCTGGACTCCCTGCCCTGGCTCGCCCCGCGGCAGCCCTCGTAGGCCCAGGGATGCGCCGCCCGCCGAACGCCCTGCTCCTGGTTCTTCTAATGCAGCTTCTCCTGGGTCCCGCAGCCGCGGCAGAGCCCTCGACCGGATCGGACAAGACGCTGCATGCCCTGTTCGGCGCCTCCTGCGCGCTACTCGCCTCGGCCGTCGCGGCGCCGGCGCTGCAGGGACTTCCGCAGCCGGACCTCCGTTACGCCCTCCAGGTGAGCGGGGCGGGCCTGGGCGCCGCGGCAGCCGCCGGGGTCGTGAAAGAGCTCATAGATCTGTCAGGCTGCGGGGACCCGGAGTGGCTGGACCTGCTGGCCACCGTGGCCGGAGGCCTCGCCGCTTCCGCGGCGGTGTTCGCCTCCAGCGCGGGGGACAGGCAGGCGGCCCCCCGCCTGGCCCCCGCGTACGCCGCCTTCGGGATCTTGCTGGCTCTACCGCCGGGAGAAGCCCTGTTCAGGCGCCTTTCTTCCCGACGAAGTAGCGCTTCATCGGAGTGAAGTAGTGCTCCGACCAGCCCTGCTCGTACTCGGCGCCCTGCCCCGCGGGTATATCGCTGTGCCGCAGAGTGATCCGCGTGCCGCCGCGGGCCTTCTCCAGAAGCACCTCCAGGCGCGAGTCCGGGCTACCCTCGGGGAACTCCGTGGTGCGCCAGGCCTGGAGGATCCGCCGACTCGGTTCCAGCTCCAGGGTGCGGCCCGCGATGTAGCCGTCCCAGGCAGTGAACCCCCCGCCCACCCGCGGCTCCACCTTAGCCTGCCCGCCGGTGAACGCCGAGTGCTCGGCGCTGTCCAGCCAGGCCCGGTACACGGCCTGCGGGTCCTCCGGCAGGAGTGCTGAAACCTCGAAAGAATCCGGCATATGGTGCCTCACTCCCCGCTTTTCTCGTCGCGCTTCACGATCTGGATCGTGAAGTTGCCGGCCATGGCGGCCAGGGCCCCGATCGCCGCCCACACGGGAGCCAGCACCATGCCCACCACGCCGAGGGTCAAGGGGATCTCCAGGTAGGTCTTGCCCTGCTCGTCCTTGATGATGATTTTGCGAATGTTCCCTTCGCGGATCAGGTCCTTGATCTTCTTTAATAGATCCTCACCCCGCACGCGAAACTCGTTTTTCTTGTCGCCCTCTTCCACGTCGTTCACCTCCTGGCTTTAAGGTACTCATTCCCGGTGTAGCCTGCAAA
>CAZMWZ010000343.1:0-2185 GCA_964570045.1 uncultured Spirochaetaceae bacterium | reverse complement strand
TCCTCCTCGTCGAACTCGTTGAACTCCTCCACGAGCACGGGCGACACCCAGCCCTCCGGGGCGCGCGGGTCGGTGTCCTCCACGATCTGCACGTCCAGCGGGTTGCTCATCCGCGCGTACAGCAGCTCCAGCGCCGCGAAGTCCTCGCCTTCCGGCCGGATGGCCAGCGGCAGCAGGGCCATCTCCTCGTAGTAGAGGTTGCCGGCCGCCACCGGCACCAGGCGCGCCTGGTTCATGGTGGAGAAGGTGTACACCAGCGGCCGGCAGGTGTAGACCCACTTGCTCCACTGCAGATACCGGTAGCGGTTGAAGTACTTCGGGAGCCCTCCGTCGGTGCGGAAGTCCGCCAGCTTGGAGGTGACCAGCCCCAGGCCGTAGCGCCCCTTGCGGTTGAAGAAGCAGGTCCAGGGGGTGTCGGCCGGCAGGACCTTGGCGTGGCGGGGGTGCTTGGGCCCGTCGGTGATCAGCATGGTGCCCACCCCGCCATCCGGCTCCCGCCAGGCGAACTCATCGACCAGCTTGCGGTCCAGCACGATCTCGCCGTTGCGCAGCGCCTTGGCCGCGATGTCCTTGCGCACCTCCAGGGTGGTGGAAAGGAAGATCCACGGTGTGCGGGCGTAGAAGCGGTAGGTCACGGCCAGGTGGGACTCATCCTGGTAGGGCTCCACGTGGCCGCTCCTCTGGGTGGACACGAACACCGGGCCCACCAGCACGGTCTGCTCGGGCGGCGGGTCCCAGTCGGAGGCGTGCAGCCACGGTTTGGGCGGCGCGTAGAAGCAGGGGTTCCAGTGCAGGGCGCCGTTGGTCTCCAGGTGGTGGTAGAACTTCGCCCCCACCCCCATCTTCATGTGGATCTCGTCGATGGACCCGCTCTTGGGGTGGAGTACTGCCTGGTAGTAGGGATTCTCGATCGTGATCCCGGGGCCGTGCCCGTTCACGCTCAGGCCCTCCGCGTAGGCCGTGGCCTTGGCCTTGGGGTTGCCGTAGAAGGCCAGGTACACCCGCGAGGAGTCGGCCGGCACGTCGGCGAAGAAACTCACCTGGAAGGTGGTGGTCGGCTGGTACTCATCGCCGACCTTCACCCCCTCGGCCCGGTAGTACTTCACCTCGTGCACCTGGCAGGCGACCTCCCGCTGCTCGCCGCTCAAGCAGTCCACGGCCACCACCCGCACCTCGCGCTTCGGATCGTGGATCCGGTCCGCGTACACGGCCAGGCTGGTGTGCACCGGCTCGTCGGTGCGGTCGATGCCGGCGTTTTCGCTCACTACCAGACCGGCGTAATACTTCCAGGCCGGGTCCCAGTAGCCCCCGGAGGCCGGGGCCTGGGCCCGGGCCCGCAGGGCCAGGGTCTTCTCGCCCCGGACGCCGCCCTCGGCCTGGACCTCCACGGTCTGGACCTCCCGCGGCTTCCAGTCCCAGCGCACGAACAGCTCGTTGTGGCCGCCGGGCTTCAGCGCCTGGTCCTTCAGGAAGCGGAAGTCATGGAACGACACGAAGTCGCGGACGCGCTCCCCGTTCACCTTGACCCTCTTGATCCGGAAGGAATCCGAGCCCTCCAGGCGGAAGGCGAGGCGCAGGTGGTAATACGGGTGCTGCGGCGTGGGGAAGCCGTGGCCGGCGACGACCTGGGGTCCCTCCGGCAGCGCGGAACGGGGCATCGCCTTGGCCGATGCCTTGGCAGCGGCTTTGGCGGCCGCGGCTCTGCCCGCCGCAGGCTTCGCTCCTTTCACGGTCGTTTTAGCACTGATTTTCGGGTTTTTCTTCTTGCTCATGACATCTCCTTGCCCAACGCTTCTAATTCCTTTTGGATGAAGGTATTAGGTACGGCATAGATGTCGCTGCAATACCTTCCCTGGCCATGGATGAACCATAAGCGCTCGACGGACTGGTGTCAATAAAAAGTAATGTGTTTTTAATAGACCCGGTAATAAATTTGCATTTTACAATGGACTCGGATAGACTAATATCATCAGACGGATTCCTCCTAGAGGGGTCCATATCTCAACCTCAAATCACTAAGGAGGCGGTATGAAAAAGGTTATGCTGTTCGGCGTGATGCTCCTGCTGCTGGGGGCAATTATTGCCTCTGCAGCGCCGGTCACCCTCCAGTTCGTGGTCTGGAGCTACAACATCACGACCATTCAGGACAACATCGCGAAGTTCGAGGCAGTCAACCCGGACATCA
>CAZMWZ010000342.1:1152-2247 GCA_964570045.1 uncultured Spirochaetaceae bacterium | reverse complement strand
CTGGTCGCGACGGCGCTCGGCGCCCATGCGGCCCTCGACCCGGCGCCTCTGTTCCCGGCGCCCGCGGCCTCCGCCGCCGCTGCCGAGGGCTGGGAGGGGCTTTTCTACAATCCCGCGGCCCTGGGCCTCCACCCCTACCGCGTGGCCGCTGCCGGGGGCAGCGGGTCCTCCGGCGGGGACTACGGGATCGAGCTGGGCCTGCTGGACAACCTTCTTCTGCGCTATAAGTCCGCCGGCGGCGCCTCCAGCTGGTCGTTCCGGGCTGGGCTCGGGTTCCCGGTCGCCCCGAACCTGTACGCCGGTGTAGGCGCCGGCTTGGGCCCGGCCGGCTGGGGCGCCCTGGAGCTGGGCACAGGGCTGCTCTACGTGCCGAGCCGGTGGCTGGCGCTGGGCGCGAGCGCACACGATGTGCTTCACCCCGGGCAGAGCCTGTTCGCGATAGGGGCCGCCGTGCGGCCGTTCACGGAGAGGCTCACCCTGTTCGGCGATCTGCTCTTGCCCGCCGCGGACCCGGCGGCCGGCTGGGACCTGGCCCTGGGCCTGCGCGCCGAGCCCGTGGACGGGGTGGAGCTCGGTTTCCGGACCGAGGACCGCTTCGGCGAGTGGCTGGGCTCCCTGCGGCTGCACGGCGGGCAGGCCACCCTGGAGGCGCGCGCCGGGGGTGACTTCGCGCTCAGCCGCTTTTCCGCGGGGGCCGTGCTGAGCTGGTCGCGCCTGCCGGCGCGATCGGTGCTCAACCCGCGGCCTTCGACCTACAGCCTGCAGCTCACCCGACCCCTGGAGCGCAACGCGGTCCGACGGGAAAGCCTGACTACGGCGGAGAGCCTGATCGCCCGGCTGGACCAGCTCGCGGCGGACAAGGCCTGCCGCACCCTGGTGCTCTCCTACGACACCACGGTCCTGTTCTCAGCGGATGTGCTGGAGGAGCTGGCCGGCGCCCTGGCGCGGTGCAAGGCCGCCGGCAAGGAGGTGGTCTCTTACCTGGACAACTCCTTCTCCCAGTTGGATTACCTGGCCGCGGCGGCCGGCTCCCGCGTGATCCTGTCGCCCAACGCCCTGGTGCTGCTGACCGGGGTGGGCGGGGAGTTCCTTTTC
>CAZMWZ010000342.1:0-1142 GCA_964570045.1 uncultured Spirochaetaceae bacterium | reverse complement strand
TGGACTACGCCCGCTCCAGCGAGTACAAGTCGGCGCTGGACCGCCTCTTGGCCGACCGGCTGACCGAGGAGAACCGGGCCCAGCTCACGGAGCTATTCACCGCCTCCTACGACCTGATGCGCGGGATCCTCGTGAGGTCTCGGAAGCTCGACGATGAGCGGGCGCGGGAGCTGATCGACGGCGGGCCGTACCTGGCCGAGGAGGCGGTGAGCCTGGGCCTGGCCGACGAGGTGCTGTACGCTTCCGAGTTCGAGGAGAAGGTGCTGAAGGCGGCCAAGGCGGCGCCGCTCACCTGGGTGGAGTACCGGGAGAAGAGCTGGCGCCAGCCGGTGGTGGCCGTGGTCAAGGCCGCCGGGGCCATCACGAACAGCCAGGCTCTGACCCTCGTGGACCGGCTCACCGGCGGCCCGGTCATCACCGAGAAGAACCTGGTGCCGGTCCTGGAGGCCCTGGGCAAGGACAAAGCGGTCGCCGCGGTGGTGCTGCACATCGACAGCCCCGGCGGCGACGGGTTCACCAGCGACCGGATCTGGAAGGCCATCGAGGACCTCGAGGCGGTCAAGCCGGTGACGGTGGTCATGGGGGCCACCGCTGCCTCCGGCGGCTACTACCTGGCCATGGCCGGCTCGCCGGTGTTCGCGCACGAGACGACCGTGACCGGCTCCATCGGCTCGTTCATTTTCAAGGTGAACCTGGACCGGCTGCTCGCGCGCTACGGGGTCGCCGTTGACTCCATCAAGCTGGGCGAGAACTGGGACTTCTACTCCCTGCTGCACCCCTTGAGCGAGGAGCAGCAGGCCAGGCTCGACGCCCTGAACCGGGCCTTCGAGGAGCGCTTCTACCGCAAGGTAGCCGAGGCCCGCTCCCTGAGCCCGGAGCGCGTGCGGGAGCTGGCCGGGGGCAGGGTCTACTCGGGCCGCAAGGCCCTGGAGCTCGGCCTGATCGACCGCATCGGCGGCATCCCGGAGGCCCTGCGCTGGCTGGAGCAAACCAAGGGCTGGGCTCCGGAGGACTACCGGATAATCTACGTGCCGGACTGGCGGCTGCGCCTTGTCATGGCCCTGCAGGAGCTGCGCGGGCAGGGTCTGCGCTGAGCGTCGCGCGATTGCAGGGACGGCCGGACGAAGTTAGAATAGGGGGAT
>CAZMWZ010000341.1:0-2259 GCA_964570045.1 uncultured Spirochaetaceae bacterium | reverse complement strand
TGTTGTACTGGGCGGACAAGGTGGGCACCAGCCCCACCAGGAACAACAGGGCCAGTGCCAGCGCGATGCTTTTTTTCATGTCACTCCTCCTGTTCTATAGGTTGTTGATCGCTGAATAGGAAAGTACATATATATTATTTTCACAGTCAAGAAAAAATGGGCGCGGCGGCGCGTAAGCCTGCGCCGCAGTGGTGCAACCCGCTATTGCGGCGCGATTTACACCATGGCGGCCTCAGGTCTCGTGGAAGCGGCGGGCGATGGGGATGCGGCGGCCGGTGCCAAAGGCGCGCGGCGTCACCTTCAGCACCGGGGCGGCCTGGCGGCGCTTGAACTCCGCGCGGCTCACCATGTCCAGGACCCGGCGCACCGTCTCGGGGTTTTCGCCGCCGGCGCTGATCTCGGCGCTGGTCGCGTTGCCCAGCAGGTAACTCCCCAGGATGCGGTCCAGCTCCTCGTAAGGCGGCAGCGTGTCCTGGTCGGTCTGGTCCGGCTTCAGCTCGGCGCTGGGCGGCTTGGTGAACACCGTCTCGGGGATGACCCCGGCGTCCCGGTTCAGGCGGCGCGCCAGGGCGTACACCTCGGTCTTCAGCAAATCGCCGATCGGGGCCAGGCCGCCGCACATGTCGCCGTAGAGGGTGCAGTACCCGGTGGCCAGTTCCGACTTGTTGCCCGTGGCCAGCAGCAGGGAATGGAACTTGTTTCCGTAGGCCATGAGCAGAGTGCCCCGCAGGCGCGCCTGCAGGTTCTCCTCGGCGCTGTCCGGGGCGGCGCCGCGGAACACGGGCCGCAGGCTTGCCAGGCTGGCCTGGAAGGCGGGCTCTATGGACACCCGTTCGAGGGCTATCCCCAGGTTCGCCGCCAGGGCCTCCGCGTCGCTGAGGCTCCCCGGCGAGGAGTAGCGGGAGGGCAGGGCGAAGGCGGTGACCCTGTCCGGGCCCACGGCCCGTGCGGCCAGCGCCGCCACCAGGCTGGAGTCGATCCCCCCGGACAGGCCCAGGTGGACCCTGCGGAAACCGCACTTGGCCACGTAGTCGGCGATGCCCAGCTCCAGGGCCCGGGCGAGCTCCCCATAGCGGTCGTCGGGAAGCTGGACCTCCGGTCCAGGATGCGCGGTGTCCACCACCACCAGCTGCTCCCGGAAGGCCTCCCCCAGGAACACCAGTCGGCCGTCGCCGGAGGTGACCAGGGACTGGCCGTCGAAGATCAGGCTGTCGTTGGCGCCGACGGTGTTCACGTACACCACCGGCACCCCGGAGCTCTTCCCGATGCCGGAGGCCAGCTCCAGGCGGACCCGCGGCTTGCCCGAGTAGAACGGAGAAGCCGAAGGGGCCAGAATCAGAGAAGCGTCCCCGTCCAGCAGCTCCTTCACCGGATCCACGGGGTAGCGGATCCCGGCCGGTTGTTCCGCCTCCCACCACATGTCTTCGCAAATGGCGATGCCCAGACGTTCGCCCCTGAAGGGAATCACCTCGCGGGAGGCGGCCGGCTGGAAGTAGCGGGCCTCGTCGAAAACGTCGTAGCTGGGCAGCAGGGTCTTGGTCCGGGTGGCGACGATCTCCCCGTCCGCGAGCAGGGACACCGCGTTCACCAGCGCTTTGCCGGGCTGAGCCCGGTTGCGGTCCACGTACCCGGCCACCACCCCGAGGCCCCGGGGGCAAGCCTGCTGCAGGCGGCGCAGCTCCCGCAGGCCGGCCTCTACGAAGGAGGCGTGTTCCACCAGGTCCATGGGCGGGTAGCCGCAGATGCACATCTCGGGGAACACGGCCAGCTCGGCCCCCAGCTCCCGGGCCCGGGCCGCATAATCCAGGATCTTGTCCACGTTGCCCCTGAAGTCGCCGATCACCGGGTTGATCTGCCCGATCGCGATGCGCAAAGCTACGCCCCCCTTTCCAGCGCGGCGCGTTCCTCCAGCAGGTGAGCAAGCAGGTCGGCCAGCGTCCAGTCGATGGAGGTCGGCGTCACCACGGCGAAGATCGGGCGGCGCCCGCTGGCACCACGGAAGAAGCGCATCAGGGTCTGCACTCCGGCATCCGAGATGTTGTGAAACAGCACCAGCGGCTGCCCAGCGGAGAGCTCCTCTGCTCCCTGCCTTCGCGTCCCCTGCGCAGCTCCCGCGAGGATGCTCCGCAGAGTCGCTCCTCCCTGGCTCGGCCGCAGTTTAACCGTTGCCGGGACCCCGAGCGCGGCCAGGCCCTCATCGACGCGCCGCTCCTCCTGCGCGGAGAAGCCGAACACCAGGATCTTCGCCTTGCCTTCCAT
>CAZMWZ010000340.1:0-2261 GCA_964570045.1 uncultured Spirochaetaceae bacterium | reverse complement strand
GCAGCGAGGGGAAACGCAGGAAGTAGGAGGCCACCACGCCCGGGTGCGCCGTGATGGTCACTTCGTAGCCTTCGCCGGCCAGCCTTCTGGCGGTCTTGGCGGCCATTCGCTCCAACGGAAAGCCGGGATCGGCTTGAGTCGTCGAGAAGCCCAGGTCTTCCGAGAAGCGCGGGAGGCCGAACAGAAAGCGCAGGGCGGTTCCCCCCAGAAACGCCGCGCGCTGAAAGGCTCCCAGCTCCTGCAGCAGTCCGAGCAAACGGACCTGCAGGTATTCCCGGACAACAAGACGCTTGTACGCCAAGGTGGTCGCCGCGTCCAGAAGTCGCACCAGCTCTTCTTTCATCGACCCGACTCCCTGCCGGCCAGCCGGGCGAGCTGCTGACCTGCCCGCTTCAGCTTGGCCGAACCGCTGCGCTGGGCGAATTCGACCAGCTGCTTGGGATCCAGCTTATCCAGGTTCTGCAGCCGCAACTCCCCAAGGTAAGCGGGCGAATCCCCATGCGACGTCAGGTGCACCAGATCGAGGATCGCCTTCTCAGGAGTCGCCAGATACACGCTGCTGCCCCCGCCCAGATCGGCGGCCCGGTACCCGAAAAACAACCGGCGGTTCACATGGCGATAGGAGAAGGTCCCCAAGGGAGTCTGGAGCGTCTCGGGACGCCCCGTCGTGACGCAGGTCACGACCGGTACGTACTCCGGGATGAGCCCGTAGTGGGCCAAGGCCGACTGGAGGCTCACGTACGAAGCCGGCTTGAGCCGATTGGCCACGGAGAACGGGGACACCGCCGCCGCTCGGTACGGAGAGGCGAGCGCATAGAAGCTGCGACGAAGCCTGAGAATACGGCCGGAGATCACCCAGCGGGCGAGCTGCCGGCGCATGCTCGCCGCCGGCTCCTGGCCGGTGAACAGGACGGACGAGTGGAAGACCGCTTCGCCGCCCAGCAATCCGAGCAGGTCTTCCCATTTCATAGCAGTAATATGACATAAGTGTCGCGTATTTGCAACGAAAAAGGGCGCGGGGCTTCAAGTCTCGAAATCGTAGAAGCGGTCCAGGTCGGCCTGCGGCACGTCGAACACGCCGCCGCCCGGGGCCAGCGGCTCCCGCAGCAGGAAAGCCGGCAGGCGGTCGTGCGCCGCGGTGAAGCCGGCGCGGCGGTTGAACTCCCGCTCGCGGCGCAGCACGGTCCGGCCCAGCTCCAGCAGCTCAGCCCAGGTCGCCGACCAGCCGGTGATGGCGCGCACCGCCTGCTCGATCAGCGCCGGCTCGGCCAGCGAGACCCGGCCGGTGAAGATGCACAGCCCCAGGGAGTCCATGGCCGTGTACTTGAGGTGCAGCTCCCGCACCGGCTCCAGCTGGACGGCGGGGTTCATTGGGTCCACCGCCAGGGTGATGGCGTTGCCGGCGGTGTGGTCCGCGCCCATGGGCGAGAGGGCGTACGTCAGGCCCATGCCCTTGATGGCGCGCGGGTCGTAGGCGGCCAGGCCCTGCCCTTTGACCGCGGGCACCCGGGTCACGCCGTAGGCGCGACCGCAGGCCACCGCACCGCTCCCGATCAGGCGGCCCAGGGGCGTTCCCTGCCCGACCTCCTCGATCAAGGCCCGCACACGCGGGAAGTCACCGAAGCGGAACAGGCCGCCTTCAGCCAGCACTCCCAGGGCCGCGCCCGTCTCCATGGTGTCGATCCCGATGTCGTTGCACAGCTTGTTGAGCTCCGCCACCTGGTCCAGGTCCCCGATGCCCAGGTTGGCGCCCAGTAGTCCTATGGTCTCGAAGTCCAGGGAGCCCACCACGGGCTTTCCGGCCGCATCGACGTACTTGTTGGAGCAGCGGATCACGCAGCCGGGCATGCAGCCGTGGGCGTATTCCCCGCCGCGCGCGCTGATGGTCTCGTACAGCTTTTCCCCGCTTAAGGATTCGGCCCCCTCGAAACAGCCGGCGCTGAAGTTGCGGGTCGGCAGACCCCCCAGCTTGTTCACGTTCAGCACGGTCATGGCCGTGCCGAACTTGGGGAACTTCTCGCCGGTGACCGGGTGCTCCTTGAGCGCCGCCGCGAAACGCTTCATCAGCTCCTTGGTCGCGGCCGGGTCGTGGGGCTGGAACTCCGCACCGGTGTCGTCGATGATCACCGCCTTGAGGCCCTTGGCGCCGGCCACCGCCCCCAGGCCCCCGCGCCCTAGGTTGCGGCAAGGCTCCCCCTCCGGGTCCGTGACGTTCAGGCAGGCCGTACTCATCCGCATCTCCCCGGCCGGGCCGGCGAGGA
>CAZMWZ010000339.1:0-2287 GCA_964570045.1 uncultured Spirochaetaceae bacterium | reverse complement strand
ATCAGCAGGACAGCGGATAATCGCGGTACTTCTCGGCCGCGCGGTAGAAGGCGCGGATGTTGGCCATGGGCGTGCCGGGCTGCACGTTGTGCGAGGAGCACAGGATGTAACCGCCGCCCGGGGCCAGCTGACGCAGGCGCAGGCGCACCTCCGCCTCCACCTCCTGCGGGGTGCCCAGCGGCAGCACCTTCTGGTCGTCCACCGCCCCCCAGAAGCTCAAGTGCTGGCCGTAGCGCTTTTTCAGGCGGGCGGGGTCCATGGACAGCGGCTGCACCGGGTTGAGCACGTCCACCCCGGCCTCCACCAGGTCGTCCAGGATCGGCTCGATGTAGCCGCAGATGTGCGTGGCCACTTTGACCTGCGGGTTGGCCCGCTTGTAGGCGCCGAACAGCCGCGCGTAGCGCGGCTTGATGAACTCGCGGAAAAGCTCCGGGGACATGAGCATCCGGTCCTGCACGCCCACGTCGTCGCCGGCCAGGATGAGGTCGCAGCCCAACTCCACCAGCTTCAAGCCGGCCACGAGGTTCCACTCCGCCACCAGGTCGGTCAGGGCGTGGGCGTAGTCCTTGTTGAGCAGCATGTCGGTCAGAAACTGGTCCATGCCGCGCAGGTACCAGGGGCCTTCGAAGGCCGAGCCCAGCACTCCGCCCACGATCGCGTGGGTCCGGCCCCAGCGGCTCACGAGGTCCCGCACCCCGTCGTACTGGGTGGGCTCGTGCGGGTCCGGCGGGCGGTAGGAGGCCAGCTTGGCGTCGTCGCCGGCTAAGGGGTGGCCCACCATCTCGGTGTAGTGGCCGCTGCCGTCGGCGAAGGCCACGCGCCGCCACAGGATGCCCCAACCGTCCACGTACTCCGGCTCCTCCGACAGGTAGAACGAAGCCACCTGGCCCACGATCTTCATCAGGCAGTCGTGCCCCAGCTCCGCCCGCAACGCGAAGGGGTCGTCGATCCCCTCCTCGCGCATCAGGGCGGCTTCCACCTCCGGGGTGATCCAGAGGTCCAGGGGGCAACGGTCCGGCTCCTCATGGGCCAGGGCGGAGCGTACGCGCTCCTTGGGGGTCACCTCCTCAGCCCTGCCCGGCCAGCCACCTTATGGCCTGCTGCCAGAAGGTCTTGTAGTGCTGCCAGGGCTGGAAGTGGGCGGCCCAGTGCGGGGAGCAGTCGCTGGCGAAGGCCAGGGCCCGGCCCTGGCCGAACCCCCAGGCCACCACCAGGGGGTGCTCGTCCTCTCCCTCGCCGATGGTGGCCAGCACGTCCGCGCCCTTCTTGGGCAGGATCTGGTTGAAGCCCTCGAAGCCGGGGCACTCGCCCCACGGAATGCCTTGGAGCACCGGGTGGCCGGCTTTCTTGATGTTCACGCGCGAGCCTTCCGGGGTCTCCACCCGGTCGTCGATGCCCGGCAGGCAGCCGACCGGCAGGGCTTCCTCCACCGGGGTGTGGTAGTAGCCGCCGTGCCCGAAGCGGCCGCTGAAGGAGGACCAGCCGCCCACCATCAGCAGGCCGCCGCCCTGGCGGGTGTACTCCCGGATGGCCTTCAGCCGGTTGGTCGTCGGTGCGGCCACCCCGGTCCAGAAGGGGTACAGGCTCAGGATCTCGCACTCGCAGTCGCTCAGGATGAGGGCGTCGTAGGCCTCGAGGCCCTCCACGGTGCGCGGGAAGTCGGAGATGGCCTGGGCGTTGGTCATGTGCAGCACCTCGATGCCGCCCCCCTGCAGGGCGTCGATCAGCGGCTGTCCCCAGATTTTGGTGGAGAATCCCTTCACCTCCACGTTGAAAGGCGAAGCTATAAAGATCGGTCCCAGCAGGGCGGCCGCGTCCCCGGCATACAAAACTTTCATGTCTGGAAACCTCCTTGGCTCATCCGATACTACGCCAGCTCATGCGGACCGTCAACGCGCGGGCTTTTGACAATCGCGGCCTACTGTGGAATCCTATTCATCAATGAACAAACCAATCGGCATCGGGATCATCGGCGCGGGGTTCATGGGGTGGCTGCACGCCCGGGCGCTGTCGCAGCTTCAGGGGGTGCGCATCGTGGCGGCCAGCGACCCCAACGTCAAGGAGCTGCCGAAGCTCGCCAGTCAGCAGGAGCCGGTAAGACTGCTCGCCGAGCACGGGCAGCTGCTGGCGCTCAAGGACATCGACGCGGTGGTCATTGCCTCCCCCGAGCCGCAGCACCGGCAGGCGGTGGAGGACGCGGCCCGGGCGGGCAAGCATATCCTGCTGGAAAAACCCATCGCCACCACGCTGCCCGACGCGGACGCCATCATCGAGGCCGCGGACCAGC
>CAZMWZ010000338.1:0-2332 GCA_964570045.1 uncultured Spirochaetaceae bacterium | reverse complement strand
CGCTACCGTCTGATCACGGAGAAGCGGGTCATCAGCGAATGGCTGCGCTGAAGTCGCCCCGCGAGCCGGGCGGCCCCGGGAGACGCGACCTGATCCTGCTCACCGGGGCCACCGGGTACGTGGGCGGCCGCCTGCTCAGCACCCTGGAGCAGGCCGGCCGGAGGGTGCGCTGCCTGGCCCGCCGCCCCGAATATATCCAGGCCCGTGTCGCCCCAGGCACCCAGGTGGCGGCGGGGGACGTGTTCGACGAAGCGGCTCTCCGTCCGGCCTTGGCAGGCGTGCACACGGCCTACTACCTGGTCCACTCGTTGGCGGGGCGCGGCGACTACGCTGAGGCCGACCGGCGGGCGGCCCTCACCTTCGGAGCAGTCGCCCGGGAGGCTGGGGTGCGCCGGATCATCTACCTGGGCGGCCTGGGCCGCGGGCCCGGCCTCTCCAAGCACCTGGCCAGCCGCCAGGAGGTGGGGGAGTGCCTGCGGGCCTCCGGAGTGCCGACCCTGGAGCTGCGCGCCTCCATCGTCATCGGCTCAGGCAGCCTGTCCTTCGAGATGGTACGCGCCCTGGTGGAGCAGCTGCCGGTCATGACCACCCCGCGCTGGGTGCGCACCCCGGCCCAGCCGGTCGCCATCGAAAACGTGGTCGGCTACCTGCTGGCGGCCCTGGAGCTGCCGCTTCCGGAAAGTAAGATCTACGAGATCGGCGGCGCGGACCCGGTTTCCTACGAGGGCATCATGCGGGAATACGCCCGCCAGCGCGGCCTGAGGCGCTGGATCATCCCCGTACCGCTCCTGAGCCCCGGGCTGTCCGGCTGGTGGCTCGCGCTGGTCACCCCCCTGTACTACCGGGTCGGCCGCCAGCTCATCGAGGGGGTGCGCAACCCCACGGTGGTCACCGACGAGGCGGCGCTGCGCGACTTCCCGATCCGGCCCATGGGGATCCGGGAGGCGGTGCGCCGCGCCCTGGACAACGAGGATTGCGAAATCGCGGCCACCCACTGGTCGGGCGCTCTCCCCCCGTCAGCCCTGGCCCCGCGCTGGGGCGGGGCCCAGTTCGGCACCCGCCGGGTGGACTCCCGGGAGAGCTTCGTGCCGCGTTCCCCCGCGCAGGTGTTCCGCCACGTGCAGTGCATCGGCGGGGAGCACGGGTGGTACGGCTACGAGTGGCTCTGGGGCCTGCGGGGGCTGCTGGACCAGCTGACCGGCGGGGTGGGCCTGCGCCGGGGCAGGCGCGACCCGCGCTGCGTGCTGGTCGGGGACACGGTGGACTTCTGGCGCGTGGAAGCCCTGGAGCAGGACCGGCTGCTGCGCCTGGCCGCCGAGATGCGCGCCCCCGGCCGCGCCTGGCTGCAGTTCGAGGTGAACCCGGCCCCGGGCGGGAGCCTGCTGCGCCAGACCGCCATCTTCGACCCCGTAGGCCTGGCGGGACTGCTCTACTGGTACGCCCTATCGCCGCTGCACGAGCTGATCTTCGCCGGCATGCTCCGGGGCATCACGCGTGCGGCCCTGGAGGAACCGGCCGAAGAGTGAACCTGCAACGGTTCCTGAGGCGGCTATGGTCCGCAGTGTCCGAGCATCTCCAGCAGGGCCCTGCGATTCTCGGCGAACGCTGATTGCTCCAAGGTGGTGCACCGGGCCAGCTCCATTTCCCCTTCCCGCAGCCTGGCTGCGAAGGCCATGCAGGTGACGCAGCCGCACTGGTTGCAGTTGGTGCGAGGCAGCAGCCGATAAATCTGCATGAGGTTCGCTCGGGTTTGTTTCTCGTAACGGGGTTCAATCCGGTCCCGCTCCCGCCAGGCCTTGTTGGCCAGGGCGACCGCGCGGTCGATGAGACCGCGGGCCTCCTCGCGGTCCTGAGCCGGCGCTGCCTTGATCTCGCGGGACCGGAAAGCGAAGCTGTGGCCCTGATGCTTCCAGACCAGGATTTTTACCTTGTGGTCGTATTCGGCGCCTTCCAGCTGCGCGTTAAGATAGGGAAGTACCGCGTCTATGTCGGTTCCCAGCGAGGCGCGGGCGCTCCAGGTGGCGGCACCCGGAATGCATGGCGGTGAGCACAGCTCGAGCTCGTAGTGCGAGATCAGCGTTGGCGGCTGGTTTGACAAAGAACCGGTTTCAGCACGCATTGGTCATCACTCACTGGATTCGCGCCAGTTGGCCCGGAGTGTTTCCTTTCCCAGGATTGTAATTCGCTACGGAGGGCACGTCAAGAAAAGGCCGGGAGTGACCTAGGGCCGGAATATCTTTGGCGCCCAGGATTCGCCGCGACCCGCGCTCCCAGGCAGGCCCATGGCTCTCATCGATTTCTAACCAAAGGTGCAATCAACTCTAACAATGCG
>CAZMWZ010000337.1:0-2343 GCA_964570045.1 uncultured Spirochaetaceae bacterium | reverse complement strand
ATCGTCACCTCCAACCCCGCCATGCCGTTCATCACCTCCGAGGTGGCCAAGGCCTTCCCGAAGCAGAAGTTCCTGCACCTGGACGCCTTCTTTGCCGGCAACCCCCAGATCTACTCCATGCTCTACAACCAGGTGGAGCAGGCCTACTTCATGGGCTACCTGGGCGGCCTGGTGACCACCAGCAAGATGAAGGGCGCCAACGCGGACCTGAAGGCCGGCATGATCGTGGCCCAGGAGTACCCGGCCCTCACCAAGATGATGAGGCCGGGCTACGAGCAGGGCCTGAAAGCCGTGAACCCGGGGATCTCCATCGACTACCGCGTGATCGGCAACTGGTACGACGCCAACAAGGCGGCCGACCTGGCCAACAGCATGATCGACGCCGGGGTGGACGTCATCCTGACCATCGCCGGCGGCGCCAACCAGGGCGTCATCAAGGCGGCCAAGGAAAAGGGCAAGTACGTGCTGTTCTTCGACGCCAATGAGTACAAGATCGCCCCGGGGACCATCGTGGGCTGCGCGGTGCTCAACCAGGAGAAGGCCGCCTACGAGAGGGTGATGAAGGCCATCGAAGGTCTGCTGCCCTGGGGCAAAGCGGAGGTGGTCAACGCCAAGGACGGCTACGTGGACTTCGCCGACGCCGACCCCCTGTACACGAGCAGCGTGCCCGAGGACGTGCGCAAGAAGATGGCCGACCTGGTCAAGAAGATCCGCACCGGCCAGCTCGCCCTGCAGGTCCCTCAGCTGTAGGCTGAAACACCCTGCGCGATCGCGGGGGGGCCTGCCCCCCCGCTTCCCTCTTTAAATGTCATGCAGATCAAACAACCCCGGGGCTTCCCGATAGGGTACACCCCGATTACCGCAATCACCGGCCCCCACGCCGACATGCTCCTGGATTTCGGGATCCTGAGGCTCGCGGGCGGCGGCCGGCACGCCTCCGGCGCCGCTCTGGAACGAGCCTACCTGCTCATGGACGGGGAGGTCCTGTTGGAGTGGGAGGGCGGCTCGCGCCTTATCCGCCGGCGCTCGCTGTTTGACGAGTCCCCCTGGTGCCTGCACCTGGCCGCAGGCGCACCGGTGACCATCACCGCCGGGGCGGCCGGCGCCGAGCTGGCCTGCCAGGCGACCGCCAACCCCGCCCGCTTCCCGGCACGCCTCTACAGCCCCGAGGAGTGCGCGAGTGAGGAGCGCGGCAAGGGGACCCTGCGGGAGACCTCCACGCGCATCGTACGCACGATCTTCGACGACCGCAACGCCCCGTTCTCCAACCTGGTGCTCGGGGAGGCGATCACCTTCCCGGGAAAGTGGTCCAGCTACCCGCCCCACCACCACCCCCAGCCGGAGATCTACCACTACCGCTTCCTGCCGGCGGGGGGCTTCGCTCTCACCGCGATCGGCGAGCGGGCTTACGTTCTGGCGGAGGGCGACACGATCCTGATCCGCGAGGGGGAGGTGCATCCCCAGAGCGCGGCGCCGGGGTACGCCATGTACTACCTGTGGGTGATCCGCCACCTGGAAGGCCGCCGCTACGTCACCCCGAGCTTCGTGCCGGAACACGCCTGGACCATGAAACCGGAGGCAAAGATATGGCAGCCATGAAGACCGTCCGTTTGACCATGGCCCAGGCGCTGCTGCGTTTCCTGGACAACCAGTACCTGGTGAGCGATGGGGTCGAGCACAAGTTCGTGCGGGGGGTGTTCGGCATTTTCGGCCACGGCAACGTGGTGGGGCTGGGGGAGGCCCTGGCCGAGGAGCGACACGGCCTGACCTACTACCAGGGGCACAACGAGCAGGGCATGGCGCACGCGGCCATCGGCTTCGCCAAGCAGTCCAACCGCAAGGCCATTTTGGCGGTAACCAGCTCCATCGGGCCGGGGGCCCTGAACATGGTGACCGCCGCGGGCACCGCCACGGTGAACCGCATCCCCCTGCTGCTGCTTCCCGGCGACGCGTTCGCCTGCCGGCAGCCCGACCCGGTGCTGCAGCAGGTGGAGCAGTTCCACGACCTGAACGTGACGGCCAACGACGCCTTCAAGGCGGTCAGCCGCTACTGGGACCGCGTCAACCGGCCGGAGCAGCTCATGAGCGCCGGCCTGAACGCTTTGCGCGTGCTCACCGACCCGGCGGAAACCGGGGCGGTGACCCTGGCCCTGCCCCAGGACGTGCAGGGCGAGGCCTACGACTACCCGGCGGAGTTTCTGGAAAAGCGCCTGCACCACCTCGAGCGGCGGGCCCCCACCGCCGGCGAGGTCCGGCGAGCAGTGGCGCTGATCCGCGCCGCGCGCAAACCCCTGGTCGTCTGCGGCGGCGGGGTGCGTTACTCCGAGGCGGCCCGGGAGCTCA
>CAZMWZ010000336.1:0-2353 GCA_964570045.1 uncultured Spirochaetaceae bacterium | reverse complement strand
TACTGGCACGGCAACGAGCTGGGCAGCCACCTGCCGCGCGAGACCTTCCACATGCTGCCCATCTGCGTGCCGGTGGGCAGCCAGCCGCTGCACGCCGTGGGGCTGGCCTACGCCGAGGGATCCCGGGGCACCGATCGGGTGGTCATCGCCTTCATGGGCGAAGGGGCCACTTCGCAGGGCGACTGGCACGAGGCGCTCAACCTGGCCGGGGTATGGAAGGCCGCGGTCATCTTCTTCACCCAGAACAACCAGTGGGCGATCTCGCTGCCGGCGGAGAAGCAGACCGCCTCGCCGACCGTGGCCGAAAAGGCCTTCGCCTACGGCTTCGAAGGCGTGCAGGTGGACGGCAACGACCTGTTCGCCGTGTACGCTGCGGTGCGGCTGGCCGCGGACAAGGCGCGCGCCGGCGGGGGCTCGACCCTCATCGAGGGCTACACCTACCGCCTCGGGGCGCACACGACCTCGGACGACCCCAGCCGTTACCGCGCGGAATCCGAGGTGGAGCGCTGGCGCGCGCTAGACCCCCTGCTCCGCCTGGAGAGGTACCTGAAGGCCCGCGGGCTGCTGCGCGAGGAGGAGGTCCAGGACATCCGGGAGAAGTGCCTAGCCAGGGCCCAGGCCGAGTTCGAACAGGCCGAGCGCCTGAACGACCCGACCCTGGAGGACACTTACCGGTTTATGTTCCACGAGCTGCCGCAGCCCCTGCGCAGGCAGCTTGCCCGGAGGCGCGCATGAGCTCCCTGTCGCTGGTGGAGGCGGTCACCGACGCGCTGCGCGTCGAAATGGAGGCCGACCCCACGGTCCTGGTGTTCGGCGAGGATGTGGGGGGCAAGGGCGGGGTGTTCCGGGCCACCGCCGGCCTGCAGGAGCGCTTCGGGGAAGCGCGCTGTTTCGACACGCCCCTGTCCGAGGGAGGCATTGTGGGCGCGGCCATCGGCATGGCGGTGGGCGGCCTCAAGCCGGTGGTGGAGATTCAGTTCAGCGGCTTCACCTATTCCGCCTTCAACCAGTTGGCCAACCACGCGGCGCGCCTGCGCAACCGCAGCCGCGGCTCCCTGACCGTCCCCATGGTGCTGCGCACTCCGCACGGCGGCGGGATCCGCGCCCCGGAACACCACTCCGAGTGCATGGAGGCGCTGTTCGCTCACATGCGCGGGCTGAAAGTGGTGATTCCTTCCACGCCCTACGACGCCAAGGGCCTGCTCATCGCCGCCATCCGCGACCCGGACCCGGTCGTGTTCCTGGAGCCGGCCCGCATTTACCGTTCCGTGCGGCAGGAAGTGCCCGAAGAGGCCTACGCCATCGAAATAGGCAAAGCCCGGGTGGAGGTGGAGGGCAACGAGCTGACCCTGGTGTCCTACGGCGCCCAGATGAAGGAGGCCCGCGAGGCGGTCCGGCTGCTAGCCGGCCGCGGCCACGCGGTGGAGCTCATCGACCTGCGCACGATCTACCCGCTGGACGCCGAGTCGTTGGCGGCTTCCGTGCGCAAGACCGGCCGGCTGCTGGTCGTGCACGAGGCTCACGAGTCCTTCGGCGCGGCCGCCGAGGTCATGGCTGCGGCCATGGAGGGGGCGTTCGAATCCCTGCAAGCGCCCCCCGCCCGGCTCACGGGGCCGGACACTTTCATTCCCCTGGCCCGCGGGGAGCACCACTACCTGATCCGGTCCGAGCACATCGTGGCCGAGGCCGAGAAGGTGATGAGCTATGAACCGTAAGAAGCTGTTCGAGTTCGCCTTCCCCGACATCGGCGAGGGGTTGGCCGAGGGCAAGGTGCTGGAGCTGAAGGTCCAGCCCGGCCAGCGCGTGAAGCAGGGCCAGACCCTGGCGGTGGTGGAGACGGACAAGGTCGTGGCGGACATCCCCTCCCCGCGTGATGGCACACTCTTGAGCTTCGGGGCCGCGGAGGGGGAGATCATCCAGGTAGGCCGGACCCTGGCCACCATCGAGATCGAGGACTCAGGCGAGGAGCCCGAGCGTTCTCTTGTAGGGGAGCTGGAGACCGCAGCCTCCGCGGAGCTGCCCCCGAGCCGGGAAGGGCGCGTCGCCTCAGCAGCTGCAGGTGCCGTCAGCGCCGGCGCCGCGGGCGCGGATCAGCCGGTTACGGCCTCCCCTGTGGCGCGCAAGCTGGCGGCCGGGCGGGGCATCGACCTGGCCAGCGTCCGGGGGACGGGTCCCGGCGGGCGGGTGCTGCGCAAGGACATCGCGGCTGCGGGGACGGCGGGAGCGGCAGCAGGGGGCCCGCGTGCGGCCAGCCGGGTGCAGCCCCTCTCCACGCTGCGGCGGGCGTTGGCCGCTAATATGGAGAAGAGCAACGCCATCCCCTCGGCGGTGATCCACGAGCTGGTGGCTGTGG
>CAZMWZ010000335.1:0-2355 GCA_964570045.1 uncultured Spirochaetaceae bacterium | reverse complement strand
CGAGAGCCCGATCGGCGGTGCCAGCCTGCACGAGGCCGAGCAGTCCCTTCTATATTACACTTACCACGTGGCCCGGGAGGCCCTGGAGCAGCTGGCGGCGGAGGGCCGATATCCCGTGGACCCGCGCTACGGGGCGATGATGGGTTGGACCATGCTCCACGGGTTTTCCTCCCTGCTGCTTTCCGGCAGCCTGCAGCTTGCCGAAGGCATGAAGCAGGAAGAGTTGAAAGAGCTCTTCCTGGGGTTCTACAGCGGCGGGGGAATGGGGAGGCTGGAATGAACGCGGTTTTTTTTGCTCACAATATTAACTTAGTTATATTAACTTCGTTACCAGAGGGAGGTCAAGAATGAAGATTCTAGTTCTCAACGGCAGCCCCAAAGGGGATCAGAGCGTGACCATGCAGTACGTGCAGTACCTGGCGCGGATCCATCCAGAACGGGAATACCTGGTGCGCAACGTGGCCCACCGGGTCCGAAGCCTGGAGCGGCACCCCGAACAGTTCGCCGACCTGATCGCGGAGGTGCGCCAGGCGGACCTGGTGCTCTGGGCGTTTCCTCTGTACTTCATGCTGGTCTGCTCGCAGTACAAACGGTTTATCGAGCTGATCGCCGAGCGCGGCACCGGCGAGGCCTTCCGCGGCCGGTACGCCGCCACCCTGTCGACCTCGATCAACTACTACGACACCACGGCCCACCGGTACCTGCAGGCGGTGTGCGACGACCTGGGCATGAGATATCTGGGTTCCTACTCGGCCAACATGCAAGATCTGATGAAACCAGGGGAGCGCCGGCGCCTGGAGGGCTTCGCCGCCGATCTGTTCGCCTCGATCGAGCGGGGAAGCCGGCCGGCCCGCCTGTACCCGCCGCTCACGTACAGCCCCCGCCCGTTCGCACCGGCAGCGGCGCAGCGCCGGGTGAGTACCGCGGGCAAACGGGTGGTCGTGCTCACCGACGCGCGGCCGGAGCAGGCCAACCTCCTGGCGATGGTCGACCGGTTCCGCAGTTCCCTGGAAGGCGAAGTGGAGGTGCTGAACCTGCACGACGTGGACATCAAGGGCGGCTGCCTGGGCTGCCTGCGCTGCGGAGCCGCCTACCGCTGCGCCTACACCGGCAAGGACGGGTTCATCGAGTTCTTCAACGAAAAGCTGAAGACCGCGGACGTGCTCGTCTTCGCGGGGGCGATCGTGGACCGCCAGTTGTCCTGGAAGTGGCGGGAGTTCTTCGACCGCAGCTTCTTCAACACCCACACCCCTTCCCTGACGGGCAAGCAGATCGCCTTCCTGGTCTCCGGCCCGCTCGGCCAGCTGCCCGACGTGAGGCTGGTCTACGAGGCCTGGGTGGAGCTCCAGCGCTCGCACCTGGCGGCCTTCCTGTCCGACGAGGCGGAAAGCTCCGCCGAGCTGGAAGCGGAGCTGGACAGCCTGGCCGAGCGCCTGGTCCGCCTCGCGGGGTCAGGGTATATCCGTCCGCAAACCTTCCTGGGCATCGCCGGGATGAAAATCTTCCGGGATGACATCTGGGGGCCACTGCGCGTCGTGTTCCGTGCGGACCACAAGGCGTACCGGCGGCTGGGCTATTATGACTTTCCGCAGAATCGTCTGCGACAAGGGCTTCTGGTCCGACTCGCCTATCTGGTGACCGGACTGCCGGGCATCCGTCGACGGTGGCCCGCCATGATCCGCCAGGGGATGCTGTGGCCCTACCAGCGAGTCCTCCGGGGCGTCTAGGCACGGCGCAGCAGCTCGCGCAGGAGCTTCGTGCTCCGGCTTTTCAAAGATGAGCTCCCCTGCCGGGCATATTTGCCCAGCAGGGGGAGCACCTGGCTGCGAATCGCTTCAGCCCAGCTGGCAATATCCGCGAGAGCTTGCAGGGACATCACCCGTACGATATTATAGGTCGCCCTTACGCCTGGGCCGCTGCTGGCCGGCACTGCAAAGCTCGCCTTGTCGCATCGCCCCTTCCAGGGGGTATGAAGAGGGTTGGCAGGCCTTCAGGCAGGGTGTGCCAGGGGGAGTCGAGGGCTCTGGGTACCCCGGGAGCCTGCTGAAGCCGGGTTATGCAGTCCTAGGACAACCGGCAAGGACGGACCGATCCCTGGCTGGCGAGAGGCTTCAGTTCTGCGCATTGGCGAACCACAGCGGCCGCATACCAGAGGATCCGCCTCGTAGACCTTGGCAATCAACCGAGCTGTCGGGGTACGGCTCTTCGGTGGGCCCGCTGGGAACCGGAAGCTGCAGGAGATGGTTCTGCCTCTACCCCTCAGGGGCCAGACTCACCAGGTGGGGCTTACGCAGCCAGGCACCTCGCGATCGGGAAGAGTACAACCCATAGCGGCGGGAGTGAGGCGGCTTTCAG
>CAZMWZ010000334.1:0-2393 GCA_964570045.1 uncultured Spirochaetaceae bacterium | reverse complement strand
TGAGAGGATGCCCGGCAGCATCAGGGGCAGGGTCACCTTGCGGAAGGTCCGCGCCGGCGGCGCGCCAAGATTGCTGCCCGCTTCCTCCAGCACCGGGTCGATCTGCTTCAGGATCGAGGCCGCGGAACGCACCGAGTACGGCAGCCTCCGGATGAAATAAGCCAGGATGACGATCGCCGCCGTGCCCAGCAGGAACAGGGGCTTGCGGTTGAAGGCGATGATGAAGCCGATGCCGATGACCGTGCCGGGCACCATGTAGGGGATCATCAGCAGGGGGTCCAGGACCTGGGCGGGTACGTTGCGGCGGCGGGCCAGCACGTAGCCCAGCAGGGTGCCGGCGACCACGATCAGCACGACGGCGGCCGCCGAGAACAGCAGGCTGTTGGTGATGGTCTTGGGCACCTCATGGAACACCTTCAGGTAGCTGCCGAGGCCCAGCCCGGCCTGGAACACGGGACCACTGGTTTTACGAAACGAAAAGTACACGACGATGGCCAGGGGGAGCGTGCTGAGGGCCACGATCAGGTAGCTCACCAGGTGCGCACCGATCGATGACCAGCCGCGCAGGCTCTTGATCACCGGGCGGTTGAGCAGCGCGCTCGCGTACTTGCGCCGCCCGGCGGCATAGCGCTGCAGGAAGATGACCGCCGAAGCGCACAGGATCAGCAGGATGCTCACCGTGGAGGCCAGCCCGGGACGCTCCCCGACTTCGCTGGTGAACAGGTTGTAGGCGAGCGTGGGCAGCACGCGATAGTTGCCGCCGATGATCATCGGCGTGTCGAAATTGGACAGACACATCATGAAGGCGATCAAGGCGCCGGCGGTGACCGAAGGCAGCACCAGGGGCAGGGTCACGCGGAAGAAGCGTCTCCAGGCCCGGGCTCCCAGGTTCTCCGCCGCTTCCTCCAGCGAGCGGTCCACCGTGGTCAGCGCCCCGGCGGTAAGGAGGAACACATAAGGGTAGTAATGCAGCGAGTAGACCAGGATGATGCCCAGGGGACCATAGATCGGCGGGAAGGGGATGCCCAGGCTGAGCAGGAACAGGCGCAGGAAGCCCCTCCGCCCCAGGAGCATGATCCAGGAGTAGGCGCCGATGAACGGCGGGGAGAGCAGCGCCAGCACCGCCAGGGTGGACAGCAGCGAGCGGCCGAAGATCCGGAAGCGGGTCGTGAACAGGGCCAGCGGCACGCCCAGCACCAGGGCTCCCAGGGTGCCGCCTACCGAGACGAACATGGTGTTCAGGAACGACTGGCTGTAGTACTTCTTGGTGAAGAACTCCCGCCAGTTGGACAGGCTCAGGACCCCGGTTTCCTTGTCCAGGAAGCTGAACTTGAAGATGTTGAACAGCGGCAGCACCAGCAGCAGGGCCACGATCACGTAGCCCAGCAGGGTCACCAGAGTCCAGAAGTCGGGGCGGCCGAGGCGCCTCACAGCCGTTCTCCGGTCACGGAATCGAAGGCCAGGATCGCCTCCGGCGGCACGACCACCTCTACCGCGGATCCCTCGGCCAGCAGGTCGGCGGGACCCGGGCGGTGGCGCTCCACGGTGAGCGTGGCCCCGCCGCACTCCACGGTGTAGCTGATCAGCGGGCCGGTGAAGGTGAACCGGCTCAGACGTCCCGGGATGCGCACCGGCGGCCTGCCGGCCGCGGCGCCGCTTGCCGGCAGCCCCGAACCCCCGGCCGCCAGCGACAGCTCTTCGGGCCGGAAGGCCAGGGTGACTTTTTCCCGCCCCCCGGCATGCACCCCCAGCGCTGCCACCGCGCTGCCCACCGCGTCGGCCTCCACGAAGTTCATGGCCCCTACGAAGGAGGCCACGAAGGTGTTGCCCGGGTTCTTGTAGATCTCCCAGGGGAGGCCGATCTGGTGGATCCGGCCTGATTTCATGACCGCGATGCGGTCGGAGATGACCAGCGCTTCCTCCTGGTCATGGGTGACGTAGACCGTGGTGGTTCCCAGCTGCTTCTGGATGTCGCGGATCTCGCCGCGCATCTCGATGCGCAGCTTGGCGTCGAGGTTGGACAGCGGCTCGTCCATCAGCAGCACCCGCGGCTCGATGACCATGGCCCTGGCCAGGCCGACCCGCTGCTGCTGGCCGCCCGACAGCTGATCCGGGGTCCGCCGCTCGTAACCGGACAGGCGGGCCATGGTCAGGGCCTGGGCGACCCGCCGCCGGAGCTCCGGACCCGGCACGCGGCGGTTGCGCAGCCCGAAGGCCACGTTTTCGAACACGGTCATGTGCGGGAACACGGCGTAGTTCTGGAACACCATGCCCGTGTCGCGCCGATACGGAGGCACCGCATCGATGCACTCCTCCCCCAGGTAGACGTGACCGGTGTCCTGAGTGTAGAAGCCGGCGATCGTACGCAGGAGCGTGGTCTTGCCGCAGCCGCT
>CAZMWZ010000333.1:0-2404 GCA_964570045.1 uncultured Spirochaetaceae bacterium | reverse complement strand
CTGGCGTCCGTTGGGGGGCCTTGGCTTCGCCTCCGCTCTCCCGCTGCGGCTGCGCCAAGGCCCCCCAACGGAGCTTCCTGGATGTGGTCAGTTGGCACAGTCTTCTCCACACCCCAGGGCTCATCACCCTGAGCCGGGGTGGGTCACCATGTGCCTGGAGAGGAACCCTAAACCTCCCCGCCCGTTTGACGCCTGACGTATAACGTCCTATACTCAAATCGTGATCCGGTCCTTCCGCTCGAAGGATACGCAGGCCATCTTTGAGGGGCGCTTTTCGCGCAGATTCAACAACATTGCCTACGTGGCGGAGAAGAAGCTGATGCAACTCCACGCCGCAGTTCAACTGGCGGACCTGGCCAGATTCCCTGGCAACCGCCTGGAGCCGCTCAAGGGGGACCGATCCGGGCAGTACAGCGTTCGGATCAATGACAGGTACCGGATCTGTTTCAGGTGGGACAGCGGGGACGCCTGGGAGGTCGAGATCGTTGACTACCATTAGGAGAGAAGCGAGAAAATGGCTGGAAAGACCCAAAAGTTTCGAGCTCCGGTGCACCCCGGACGCGTCTTGAAAGAAGACCTGCTGGATCCTCTGGGGATGAGTGTCAACAAACTGGCCGTCGAGCTGAGGGTTCCCGCAAACCGGCTCACCCAGATCGTCAACGGCCTGCGGGCGATTACTCCGGATACTTCGATTCGGCTGGGCAGGTACTTCGGGTTCTCACCGGAGTTTTGGCACAACATGCAAAAGCACTACGAGTTCGAGGTGGCACGGCGCACCACCCAGTCCGAGATCGAGCGGACGGTGCGCCCGCGCGCGGCGGCATAAGGACCCCACCTACACGTACACCCGTCTCACCCGCGCCCGGATCTGGCACAGCACGTCATAGGAAATCGTCCCGGCCGTGGAGGCGATCTGCTGCGCGTCCAGCCGGGCCGGGCCTTCGCTGCCCAGCAGGGTCACCGCGTCGCCGGCCTGGATGGACGGGCACTCGGTGACGTCGATGGTAGTCAGATCCATCGAAACCGCCCCCAGGATCTGCACCAGCCGTCCCCCGGCGATGACCTGGCCCCGGTTCGACAGGCGGTGCGAAACGCCGTCGGCGTAACCCGCCCCGATGACCGCAATGCGCATGGGCCGCGGCGCGCGGAACAAGCCGCCGTAGCCGATCAGCGCGCCCTCGGGCTCCTCTTTGGTCACCAGCACGCTAGCCTTCCAGGTCAGCGCCGGCTTCACTTCCAGGATCGACGGCGGCGCCTCGCCGCGGGCCGGCGAGACATACCCGTACAGCGCCAGTCCGGGCCGCACCATGTTGTGCCAGGCCTGGCGCCGCCCGTAGGCGATCGGGTTGGTCCCCGAGGCGTGCACCCAGGCGCACTCCACTCCCGCGCGCCGCAACTGCCCCAGCGCCTCGTCGAAGGCCTGGATCTGCTGATCGGTCTGCGTAGCGCTGTAATCCGCGGCCGAGGCGAAGTGTGTCATCAGCCCCTCCAACTGCATGTGCGCCGCCTCCCGCAGCGCCGCGGCAATCTCCGCCGCGCCGGCCCGCATGCCCAGCCGCCCCATTCCGGTGTCGATCTTCAAGTGAAACGGCATCCGCCGGCCGCGCCGCTTGGCCAGCCCATCCAGCTCGCGCAGATCCGCGAGAGTGTGTACCACCGGGGTCAGGTCGAACTCCAGCAGGGCCGGACGGGCATACGGCAGGTTGTCGGCCATCACCAGGATCCGCGCCGCCATGCCGGCCTCTCTCAGCGCCACGCCCTCCTCGACCGAGGTGACCGCCAGCCAGCGCGCCCCCAGCCCCAGCAACGTGCGCGCCACCTCCCGAGCCCCGTGCCCGTAAGCCTCCGTCTTGACCACTCCCATGACCTCGACGCCCGGCCCCACCGCGGCCCGCACCGCCCGATAGTTCTCGGCAATCTGCGGGAGCGAAACTTCCGCCCAGGAACGATAAGGATATCCAGCCATGTTCTATTGACGCCTCTTCGCCAGGCCCAACAGCAAGTTCTCGTAGGCCTCTGTCACGCTCTCCCAACTGTAGCGCTCGCGGATGCGGGCGGCAGCCCGCCGCTTCCATTCCTCCCGCTCCGGCGCGCTCATCCTCAGCACCCACCCGAGCTTGGCGCTGAGTTCCCCGGCCGCAAAGGGAATACCCGCCCCGGCAGCATGCCTTTGCTGGTCCGCCTCCGCAACCGTCACGGCGACACCCTCACCTCCCTCCGCCGCGACCCAGACTGCCAGGTGCACGCCTCCTGATGCCAACCCTCCGCCTGCTCGGCCTCGGCAACGAAATGCTGGCCGACGACGCCTTCGGCCTCCTGGCCGCCCACCGGGTCGAGCAGCTCCATCCGCCCGGAGTCGAGGTCGTCTACACGTCCGAATCCGGCCTCCACTTGCTGGAGTACG
>CAZMWZ010000332.1:0-2407 GCA_964570045.1 uncultured Spirochaetaceae bacterium | reverse complement strand
GAGGCTTTTATCCGTGTACCCGCACGGCCCGCCCTGGCCGTGATCGGCCAGCAGGGACACGATCGTCTCCAGCGCACCTTGAGCCGAGGCCGAGCGCTCCAGAGCCAGGCGCAGCAGGTCCATGCCCGTCAGGCGCTCGTCCTTCGGCCGGGGCAGGCGGGTGAACACCGCCTCGTTGCCGATCACCACCCCGCGCTCGTTGGCTCCCATTTCCGCGCCCCACATCCAGAACGGCCGGCTGAGGAGCACCCCGTGGGTGCGGCGGGCCTGAGGGATGCCGAGGTAGGTGCAGCGCAGGCGCCGGCCCTTGGGGTGTTCAGCCGGCGGGTGGTATTCCAGCACCTGCGCCTCGTTGGGCTCCCGGTCGCTGTTCTTGCCGAAAATCACCGATCCGTCGGAAGTGAAAGGCGGAAGGGCCACGAAGGTGTCGCACACGCGCGGCCTCCTTGGAAGCGTACCAGGAAGTTTAGGCCCAGGCGGGGGCCGGGGTCAAGGAAGCGTAGATGCGGGCAACTCGATCGAATATATTGGGCCCGGGTGGAAATGCTGCAGATCCTCTGGCTTTTACCCCTCGGCTTCGCCGTGGGCGCCTTCGGCACCCTGATCGGCGCGGGCGGGGGTTTCCTCCTGATGCCCGTCCTGCTCCTGCTGTATCCCGCTGAGCCGCCCCAGCATCTGGCGGCGATCTCCCTGGCGGTGGTGTTCCTCAACGCGCTGTCCGGCTCCCTGGCCTACGCCCGGGCTCGCCGCATCGACACCCGCTCCGCCCTGCTGTTCGCCGCCTGCACGGTGCCCGGCGCCGTCCTGGGCGCCTTGACCACCTCCCGCGTGCCGCGCGCGGTGTTCAACCTGCTGTTCGGCGTCCTGCTGGTGGGGGCGGCCGTGTTCCTGCTGCTGCGCCGCGAGCCGCGGACCGCCCCCGCGCGCCGGGAAGGGCGGGGTTGGGTCGCGCGCCGCCTGACGGATCGTGAGGGGACGACCCACGAGTACTGGTTCCGGCCCCTGCCGGGCATGCTCCTGAGCCTGGGAGTCGGCTTCGTGTCCAGCTTCCTCGGCATCGGCGGCGGGATCATCCACATGCCCGTGCTGGTGAGCCTGCTGGCTTTCCCCGTGCATGTGGCCACGGCCACCTCGCACCTGGTGCTGGCGGCCACCTCCCTCGTGGGCTCCGCCACCAATGCCGTAGCGGGGGCGCTAGCCGGCGGCTGGGCGCGCGTGGCCGCCCTCGGGCTGGGCGTGGTGGCCGGCGCCCAGCTGGGGGCCTTCCTTTCGACCCGGGTGCGGGGAGCCTGGATTCTGCGCGCCCTGGCCGTGGCCCTGGGCTTTGCGGGGGTGCGGATTTTCCTGGCCGGCCTGTAGCGGGATTTAGTAGAGCACTTCCAGGAGGCACAGTCCCTGGGGAGGGGCGAGCGGGCCGGCGGCGCTGCGTTCGCGGGCCTCCAGGATGCCTCCCACCGCTTCCGCCTCCAGGCGGCCCCCCCCGACTTCCAGGAGCGTGCCGGTGAGGATGCGCGCCATGTTGTGCAGGAACCCGTCCCCCTCGAAAGCCAGTTCCACCCAGCCCTCCTGCTCCCGCACCTCCAGGGCATGCAGGGTGCGCACCGTGGACTTGGTGTGGGACTTGCTGGAGGTGAAGGAGCGGAAGTCGTGCTCGCCCGTGAGCAGCGCGGCTGCGCGGCGCATGGCCGCGAGGTCCAGGGCCTCGGGGAGGTGCAGGCAGTAGCGCCGGCGGAACACATGAGGGTGCGGGGCGGTCCAGATGCGGTACACGTAACGCTTGCGGCGGGCCCGGTAGCGGGCGTGGAAGCGCGCGTCCACCTGGTCGGCCGCGGTCACGGCGATGTCCTCGGGAAGGTAGCGGGTGCAGTACGCGCGCACCTCCTGCAGCGTCAGGGTCGAGGAAGTCCGGAAGTTGGCCACTTGAGCCTCAGCGTGCACGCCGGCGTCGGTCCGGCAGGCGCCGATCACCTCGATGCTCTCGCCCGTCATCCGGCTCAGGACCTGCTCCAGCTTGCCCTGGATGGTGCGCGGGCGCTCCGGGTCCTCTTCCTTCTGGCGCTGCCAGCCCAGGTAGCGGCTGCCGTCGTACTGAACCACGATCTTCAGGTTGCGCATGCGCGGACAGTATACCGTGTGAAGATATTTGTTGACAGATGGGAGAAACCGGGTGATAATCTGCGCAACCGGTTGCACAGACGGCGCCCGTGGGAACCTTTCGACAACCGCCGAGTCAGTCGCCCGCCGTCGCTGCCGGCCGCGCAGCCTTACGATTCGAAGGGGGTGGAGCATGACACCTCGCGAGCGCATCCTGAAAACCCTGAAAGGCCAGAAGGCCGACCAGGTCCCCTGGTTCGGCGACCTGGACTACTGGGCCACGGCCCTGATCGCTCAGGGCCAGCGCCCCCCG
>CAZMWZ010000331.1:0-2416 GCA_964570045.1 uncultured Spirochaetaceae bacterium | reverse complement strand
AGGAGGGTCCGCTCACCGCGTCCCCGCCCGCGAAGATCCAAGGCTCGGAGGTCTGCCCTGTGGTGGGATCCACCGCGATGAAGTCCCGGTCATTGAGCTTCAGCGCCACACCCAGCTCACCGGATTTGAGCGTCTGGCCGATGGCGGCGATCAGGGTGTCGGCCGCCAGGTCGAAGTCATCGGCCCCCTTGGACACGGGCTTGCGCCTGCCGCTCCTGTCGAACTCGCCCAGCTGCATGCGCCGGCAGCGCACTCCGGCGAGCTTGCCCTGGCGCATCGTCATCTCCAGCGGCGCGGCCAGGAATTCGAACCGGACCCCTTCCTTCTCCGCCTCCTCGACCTCCTCCTGGTAGGCCGGCATCTCCGCCCGGGTGCGGCGGTAAACCACGGTTACCCTCCCAGCCCCCAGGCGCAGGGCGGTGCGGGCGGCGTCCACGGCGGCGTTCCCGCCCCCGACCACCACCACGTCTTCGCCCACCTGTGCCTTGCCCTTGAGGTTGTACTCTCGCAAAAACCCGATGGCCTCCACCACGCCGGCTTCCTGCTCACCCTTCAGGCCCAGCGCGACGCCGGCGGGGGCGCCCACGCCCAGGAACACGGCTTCGTAGCCTTTTTCCTTCAACTCTTCCAGAGTGAAGTCCTCGCCCAGTTTCTTGCCCAGATTCAGCTTCACGCCCAGCTTCTGGATCATCTGGATCTCCTTGGCCAGCAGGTCGCGTGGCAGCCGGTAGGCCGGGATGGCCTGGATCAGCATGCCGCCCGGCGTCTTGGCCGCCTCGAACACTTCGGGCCTGTAGCCCTGGCGCGCCAGGAAGTAGGCGCAGGACAGGCCGGCGGGGCCGGCGCCGATGATGGCCACCTTGCGCTTCGCGTTCTGCGGGTTGACCTGGATGGCGGGAAGCTGGAACTCCTTTTCCTGGTCCACCATGTAGCGCTTCAGCGCCCGGATGGACAGCGGCTCATCCAGCGTCGTGCGCCGGCACTTGGACTCGCAGGGGTGGAAGCAGACGCGGGAGCAGATGGCTGCGAAGGGGTTGCGCTCGCGGTGCAGGCGCAGGGCCTCCTCGTAGCGCTTCTCCCCGATCAGGCTCACGTAGCCGGGCACGTCCACCCCGGCGGGGCAGGCGTTCTGGCACGGGGCCCGCACCAGCTGCGGGCACACCCCGGCGCGGCACTTCTGGTCGCGGATGTGCTCCACGAACTCGTGGCGGAAGTGGCGGATGGCCGAGAGCACCGGGTTGGGCGCGGTCTGGCCCAGGCCGCAGAGGGCCGTGTCCTTGATCATGGCCCCCAGCTCCTCCAGGCGTTCGATGTCCCCCTCCATCCCCTTGCCCTGGCAGATGCGGTCCAGGATTTCCAGCATCCGCTTGGTGCCCACGCGGCAGGGGGTGCACTTGCCGCAGGACTCGTCCTGCACGAAATCCAGGAAAAAGCGCGAGATGTCCACCATGCAGGTGTCCTCGTCCATGACGATCAGGCCGCCGGAGCCCATGATCGCCCCCAGCTCGTTGAGGCTCTCGTAGTCCACCGCCACGTTCAGGTGCTCCCGGGGGATGGCCCCGCCGGAGGGGCCGCCGATCTGGGCGGCCTTGAAGCTCTTTCCGCCGCGCACGCCTCCGCCGATGTCGTAGACGATCTCGCCCAGCGGCATCCCGATCGGGACCTCCACCAGTCCGGTGTTCTTGACCGCGCCGGCCAGGGCGAACACCTTGGTGCCCTTGCTCTTCGCGGTGCCGTACTGGGCGTACCACTCCGCCCCTTTCTGGATGATCACCGGGATGGCGGCGTAGGTCTCCACGTTGTTCAATAGACTCGGTTTGCCCCACAACCCCTTCTGGGCGGGGAAGGGCGGGCGCGGCCGAGGCTCGCCCCGGTTGCCCTCGATCGAGGTCATCAGGGCCGTTTCCTCCCCGCACACGAAGGCGCCCGAGCCCATGCGGATCTCCAGGTCGAAGTTGAAGCCGGTGCCCAGGATGTTGCGGCCCAGCAGGCCGCGCTCCCGGGCATGAGCGATGGCCTTGCCCAGCCGGTCCACGGCCAGGGGGTACTCGGCGCGCACGTACACGTAGCCCTGACTGGCCCCAATCGCATAGCCGGCGATGGCCATGGCTTCGATGACGCTGTGCGGGTCGCCCTCCAGGACGCTGCGGTCCATGAAGGCCCCCGGGTCGCCCTCGTCGGCGTTGCACAGCACGTACTTGAGCTCACCCTGGGACTTGCGGCAGAACTCCCATTTCATTCCAGTCGGGAAGCCGGCGCCGCCGCGCCCGCGCAGCCCGGACTTCTTCACGGTGTCGACCACCTGTTCGGGGCTCATCTCCGTGAGGGCTTTGGCCAGGGCGAGGTAGCCGTCACGGGCGATGTACTCCTCGATGCGCAGGGGGTCGATCAGGCCGCAGTTGCGGAGCACGATTTT
>CAZMWZ010000330.1:0-2419 GCA_964570045.1 uncultured Spirochaetaceae bacterium | reverse complement strand
TCGCGGGCGGTTTCTGCACCTTCTGCTTCAACGGGATCACCCGCATCAGCCCGCGCTGACTATCCCGTGACGATCGGGCTGTTCGCGCCGCAGCGCGCGCAGTTGCCGTCCCGCAGGCCCGTCACCCGCACCTGGTAGCCGCGCCGGCGCACCAGCAAGTTGCCGCAATGCCGGCAAGTTGTGTTCGCTTCCTCGACGCCGATGTTGCCCAAGTACACGTAGGGCAGGTGCCGCCGGGCCGCTTCCGCCAGGCTGAGCAGGAGCTCGGGCGGGGTGGGCGGCAGGGAGTAGCGGTACTGCGGGTAGTAGGCGGAGAGGTGATAGGGGATCTCCTGGTCCAGGGAGGCGAGGAAGCGGGCGATCTCCTCGATTTCAGAGGGTTCGTCGTTGCGGCCGGGGATCACCAGGGTGGTGACCTCCAGGGCCAGGCGCCCCCGGGCCGCCTGGGCCAGGAAGCGCTTCACCTCCGCGAGCTCCCCCCCGATCTCGCTTCGATAGAACTCCTCCTGGAAACCCTTCAGGTCGATGTTGGCCGCGTCCATCACCGACAGCAGCTCCTCGGCCGGCTCGGGATTGACGTAGCCGTTGGAGACCAGCACGTTGGCCAGGCCGCGGGCCCGGGCCAGGCGAGCCGTGTCCAGGACGTACTCCAGGTGCACGAGCGGTTCGGAGTAGGTGTAGGCGATGCCGAAGGAGCCTTCGCGTCCGGCCAGCCCCACCAGCTCCTCCGGGCTCACCGCCTGCGTCGGCGAGGAGGTGCTCTGCGAGATGCGGTAGTTCTGGCAGAAGGGGCAGTGGAAGGAGCAGCCCGTGAAGCCGACCGACAGGATGCGCTCGCCGGGGTGGAAGTGGTAGAGCGGCTTCTTCTCGATGGGGTCCACGGCGATGGAGGACAGGCGGCCGTAGAAGGGGAGCTCCAGGTTCCCGCCGCGGTTCACCCGCACGCTGCAAACGCCGTGCCCTCCGGGGGCGATCAGGCAGCGGTGCGGGCACAGGCCGCAGCGGACTCGGCCTGCCTCCGCCGGTTCGTGGAAGCGCGCCTGCATGGTCCCTATTCTATCAGCGCGCCCCGGTCTCCCGCCAGGCCCTGACGGAGCGCGTCACCCCGGCCAGCCAGGCGGAGCCCCGGGCGTAGCGTTGAGCGGCGAAGCCCAGCGCCGTGGAGGTGGCCAGGCCCACGGCCAGGAAGGGCGGGGCGATGACCCAGGCGTAGGGACCGAATACCAGCAGGCTGGCCAGGGTGAGCTGCGCCAGGTTCGAGGACAGGGCCCCCAGCACGCTGATCCCGACGAGCGACACGCGCTCCCCCGCGAGGCGCCTCGCCCCGTACATCATCGCGCCGCCCACCAGGGTGCCGGCCGCCGAAAAAAGGAAGGTCACGGAGAACAACGACCCCTGCACCAGGCCCTGTCCCGCCGCTTTCAGCCCCAGCAGCAGCAGAAAGGGCCCGGGCGGGAGCAGGTCCAGGGTCAGGAGCAGGGGCAGGTTGGAAAGGCCCAGGCGCAAAAAGGGCAGTGGCTTGGGGATGAGGTACTCGATGGAGGACAGGAACAGGCACAAGGCCGCGGCCAGCGGGACCAGTCGCTCCCAGGGACTCTCCCGGCTAGTAGCTGAAGGCATCGACCTGCTCCCGGGAGCGCCCCCGGATCTCGACGAACACCCGGTTGGGCAGGCAGGCGATCCACTGGCCGGGGCGGGAGATCCGGCCGGATTTCACGCAGGTCTTCTCCGCGCAGGGCGAGGACAGCACGCGCGCGGAGCCTTCCGCGATCTCCACCACGGTGTCCCCCAGCGGACCGGGCACCGAAACCCTCCGCGCGCCGTCCAGGGGGAACACCCACTCCGCTGCCGGGCCGCGCAGGAAGGCCAGGGGGGTGCCCTCGCGCCCCGCGTATACCCGCCAGGAGATCAGGGCGATGGCCAGCAGGGCCGCGGCGAAAATCGCGGCGTCCAGCGCCCGCAGCCTGAACCCCGCAGGGGTCGCGCGCAGGGTCCGCCTCCCGCCTAGCCCGCGAGCCCCCGCAGGGCTTCCACTTTGTCGGTTTTCTCCCAGCGGAACTCGTCACGCCCGAAGTGGCCGTAGCTGGCCGTGTCCTGGTACACCGGCTCCAGCAGGTTGAGCGAGGTGATGATGCCGCCCGGCGTGCAGTCGAAAAGCTCGCCCACGGCCTTCTCTAGCCGGCTCTCGGGCAGCTTGCCCGTACCGAAGGTGGACACGCTCAGCTGCACGGGTTGGACCACCCCGATGGCGTAGGCCAGCTGCACCTCGCAGCGCTCGGCCAGCCCGGCGGCTACGACGTTCTTGGCGATGTAGCGCGCCATATAGGCTCCGGAGCGGTCCACCTTGCTGGGATCCTTGCCCGAAAATGCCCCCCCGCCGTGGCGAGCCATGCCGCCGTAGGTGTCCACGATGATCTTG
>CAZMWZ010000329.1:0-2431 GCA_964570045.1 uncultured Spirochaetaceae bacterium | reverse complement strand
GATCAGGGCCGCCACGACGCCGCCGTCCGGGTGGTTGAACACGAAGTCCGTGCAGGTCAGGCCGTACCTGGAGTTGCACTCGGCGATCTGGTCCAGGTTCTTCTTCTCGTCGATCAGGGTTTTACCGTCGAAGCGCTTGTCCAGGAACCAGAACTCGTAGTGCCGGAAGCCCAGCCTGCGAACCCTGGCCAGGCGCTCGGCGTAGGGCAGGTCCGGGAAGAAAGGCTCGATGCATACCGCTAATTTTGCCATAATTCGCTCCTAGAGCAGCACCGAGGCCACCTTGCGGATACCCTCGGCGATCTCATCGCACTCCCGGTCCCCCATCTGTGGCGGGATGTCCAGGTGCACGGAACGGCCCAGCCACTCGCGGGTGTTCGGGCAGTCGCTTTCCTTGTACTCCGGGGCCGGCTCGCACAGCGGGCAGTTGAAGGGACAGCCCTTCTTGGAGGGCATCATTTTCTCCTTGAGCATCTTCCAGTGGTGGTACATGTGCCAGTCGGGCACACCCTGGTTGTAGATGCCACCGGCCTCCACGCCCTCGGCGTGCAGGGCCTTGACGAACTCCTCCACCTGGTCGGCCCGCGGCAGGAAGAACACGAGGCACACGGCCGTGTCCCCCGCCGCATCGGTCACTTCGCGCAGCTCGATGCCCCTCAGGTCCTGGAGGCGGGAGCGGATGCGCTCCTTGTTGTGCTTCATGCGCGCCACGATGCGGTCCAGCTTGCCGAACTGGGCCAAGGCTACCGCCCCGGTCAGCTCGCTCATGCGGAAGTTCACCCCGAAGAAGATCTCCCCAACGAACTCTGGCGGGGCGAAGCGGTCCTTCCGCCAGCAGGCGGCTACGTCGTGGTAGGCCTGGGCGCGGGTGTAGGCCAGGTCCTGGCTGGTGGCCACGATCCCGCCCTCCCCGGAGGTGATGGTCTTGTGGTACTGCAGGCTGAAGGCCCCTGCGTCCCCGAAGGAGCCCAGCTTGCGGCCCTGGAAGCTGCCGCCGTTGGCCTGGGCCACGTCCTCCACCACCTTCAAATTTCGTCGGCGGGCGATCTCCATGATCCGGTCCATCTTCGCGGGCATGCCGCGCATGTGCACCGGGATGACCGCCTTGGTGCGCTTCGTGATCTTGCGCTCCAGGTCCACCGGATCCATGGTCAGGGAGCGGTCGACCTCGGCCACGATGGGGATGGCCTTGGCCGCAACTACCGCCGCGCAGGTGGCGAAGAAGGTATAGGCTGGCACGATCACCTCGTCGCCCGGCTCCACGCCCACGGCGATGAGGCTGGTGATCAGGGCCGAGGTGCAGGAGTTGACCGCCAGGCAGTGCTTCGCGCCCAGGTAGCGGGCGTAATCCTCTTCCAGCTTCTTGACCTTGGAGGGCGTCTCCTTGGGGCCGTAGTAGCGGAACAGGTACCGGCTCTTGAGCACCTCCAGCACCTGCTTCTTCTCCTCCTTGCCGATCTCCATGCCGCCCGGAAACATGGGCCGGTTACGGGTTTTTTTTGCCTTGGGGCCGCCGTTCACGGCCAGGTCGTTCTTGGTGTAGCCCATGCGCGCTCCTTGTGCCTTGGTCAGTTGAATCGGATCGGGTCCATAATTGCCGCTCTTAGGATGTTTTGTCAAGGTGCTGGCTTTTATCTGTTAACTCTAATTACTTATATTATAGATAGATATATGCATGATAGGGGAAGCGAATAAGCTTGACAACGGGGCCCGCACTATTACAATCAAGCCCAACTTGAACCTATTGCATCGAAAAAAGCCGATACAATGACTTCCAAAGAGCGAATTGTGGCTGCCTGGACCGGCAGCGGGTATGACCATCCCCCGCTGACCACCTGGTGCTTCGGGTTCCGGGCCCCGCCTCACCTGTCCTGGCGGAAGAACGGGCGCCAGGTGCGCCATTGGTACACCATGCGCCTGGAGCACATCCACACGCTGCCGGAGCCATGGGATCTGGAAGACGACTTCAACCGGGTGCGGGCCTGGCAGTCGCTGGGCATTGACGACCTGCTGGACGTTTCCATTCCCTGGGGCGTCGACCCGGACGTGCGCTGGCAGGACACGGAGCTGCCTCCGGAGGGCGGGGAAGCCTACCCGGTCCTGGTGCGGGAGTATGAGACCCCTTCCGGGCGACTGCGCCACGCGGTCCGCCGGACCGGGGAGGATCCGGGGGAGGGCTGGGTGGTCCAGCCCTCTCAGGTGCCGCTGATCGAGGACTTCAACATCCCCCGCGGGGTCCAGCACCTCGTAAGCAGCCCCGAGCACGTGCCGGCCCTCGGGCACCTGTACCGGGAGCCCGACGCCTCCCAGGCCGCCCGGTTCCGAAAACGGATGGAACAGGTGGCTGCCTTCGCGCGCGAACAGGGCGTGGCGGTTCAGGCCTGGTCGGCTTTCGGCATGGACGCGGCGGTCTGGTTCATGGGCGTGGAGG
>CAZMWZ010000328.1:0-2435 GCA_964570045.1 uncultured Spirochaetaceae bacterium | reverse complement strand
AGAGCTACCTCAAAGAGAGCGACCGGGACCTGGACGACCTGCTCGCCTGGGCTCACAACCACCGCCAGCGCTTCACCGTGCGGCTGGTCAAGGGGACCTACTGGGAGGCCGAACGGGTGTGGGCCGCCCAGCGGGCCTGGCCCCTGCCGGTCTTCCAGGACAAGGGTGAGACGGACTTGAGCTTCGAGCGCCAGGCCCGACGCCTGCTGGAGAACCACCCCTTCCTGGATTTCGCCTGCGCCTCGCACAACGTGCGCACCATCGCCTGGGTGCTGGAGAACGCGCGGCAGCTGAAGGTCCCCCCCGACCGCCTGGAGTTCCAGCTGCTCTACGGCATGGCCGATCCCCTGCTGCGGGCGCTGGTGGCCGAGGGGCTGCGCGTGCGGGTGTACACCCCGATCGGTGACATGGTGCCCGGCATGGCCTACCTGATCCGCCGCCTGCTGGAGGTGAGCTCCCCCCAGGCCTTCCTGCGAAAGGCCTTCCAGAGCTACAACCTGACCGACGGCCCAAGCCCCGAGGAGCTGCTGCGGGCCCCGCAGGAGCCGGCCGGCCCGCCGGCCGCCTCAGCCGGAGCGGCAGGCGCGGCAGCGAGCCCGGCCGCCGCTCGTCTTTTCCGCAACGAGCCGGTGCGGGACTGGACCCTGGCGGAAACGCGGGAGCGCTTCGCCGCTGCCTTGAAAGGGGTGCGGGAGAAGATACCCTATCGGCCCGCCTTGGTCGTCGGCGGGCGGGAGCGCGCGAGTGATTCCTCCGGGCGCAAGGAAGCGGAAGCGCGCCGGGAGATAGTATCGGTAAATCCCAACCGGCCGGAAGAAGTGCTGGGCCTGGTGCCCTGCGCCACCCGCAAGGAGGTCCAGGCCGCGGTCGCGGCCGCCGCGGAGGCTTTCCCGGCCTGGAGGGAGGCGGGACCGGAGGCGCGTGCCGAGGTACTCCTAGCCGCCGCGGCCGCGGCGCGGGGCGAGCGAGATGAGCTGGCGGCCCTGGAGGTGCTGGAGGCGGGCAAGGCCTGGGAGGAGGCCGACGCGGAGGTCTGCGAGGCCATCGACTTCCTGGAGTACTACGCGCGCCACATGCTGCGCCTGGGCCGGGGCCTGGAGCTGGGGGTGGCCGGCGAATCCAGCCGCCTCACCTATGCTCCCCGGGGCGTGGCCGCGGTGATTGCCCCCTGGAACTTCCCTCTGGCCATCCCCATGGGCATGGTGTCCGCCGCCCTGGTGGCCGGCAACACAGTGGTGTTCAAGCCCTCTTCACTTGCCCCCGTGGTCGGCTCCATGGTCTACCGGCTCCTGGCCGGGGCGGGCCTCCCGGTCGGAGTGCTGAGCTTCCTGCCGGCCGCCGGCGCCCTGGCGGGAGACCTGCTCACCGGCCACCCCCAGGTAGCCCTGGTCGCCTTCACCGGCAGCAAGGAGGTCGGCCTGCGCATCGTCGAGCGCTGCGTGCGCGTCGCCCCGGAGGCCGGGGAGGTACGCGCCGTGATCGCCGAGATGGGCGGCAAAAACGCCGTCATCGTTGACGCGGACGCGGACCTGGACGAGGCGGTGGTCCAGGTGGTGCGCTCGGCGTTCGGCTACCAGGGCCAGAAGTGCTCGGCCTGCTCCCGCGTGGTGGTGCTGGAGCAGGTGTACGCCCGTTTCCTGGAGCGCCTGAAGGCGGCGGCCGAGAGCCTGCCGCTGGGGCCCGTGGAGGACCCCGCCAACCTGGTGGGCGCGGTGATCGACGCCGGCGCCCAGGAGAAGATCCGGCGCTTCGTCGACTTAGGCCGGCGGGAGGGCAAGACCCTGCTGGTGCGCAAGCCCCCGGCCGGCGCCGGCTTCGCGGTGCCGCTGGCGATCTTCCACGAGGTGAAGCGGCGCGCGCGTATCGCCAATGAGGAGATTTTCGGCCCCGTCCTGAGCGTCTTCAAGGTCAAGGACTTCGACCAGGCCCTGGAGGTGGCCAACGACAGCGCCTACGCCCTCACGGGAGGCGTGTTCAGCCGCAGCCCCGAAAACCTGGCTAAGGCGGTGCGGGGGTTCCGCGTGGGCAGCTTGTATTTGAACCGCGGCGTGACCGGCGCGGTGGTGGGGCGCCACCCCTTCGGGGGCTCAGGGCTCTCCGGGCTGGGCACCAAGGCCGGGGGGCCGGACTACCTGCTGTCCTTCCTGATTCCGCGTACCATTTCGGAGAACAACCTGCGCCGCGGCTTCGCGCCCGACGCGATCTGAAAAAAGGGGATCTCGTGCGGCGGGGAGACCTCGATCTACCGCACCTTCTTTTCGAAGCCCGCCAGGGAGGCGGGCAGTCCGTCAGCGGAGGACCGGCGGGCGAACTCCAGGGCCACGGCGGCGAACATCCGCTCGCGGTGGGCTTCATCCACGGGCACGTACAGGAAGCGGCCGCCCGGGAGCTCCCGGGCGATGCGCGGGTAGTGCCGCTGGTCGTGCACCTTGTCC
>CAZMWZ010000327.1:0-2438 GCA_964570045.1 uncultured Spirochaetaceae bacterium | reverse complement strand
AGGAGATCCTGCACAACACCATGTACCAGGCGGTCACCAAGTACAACGTGGAGGTCGACACCCTGGAGCAGCTGCCGCACCTGCTGGCTCAGGCCTTCCGCGAGGCGACCACCGGCAGTCCCGGCCCCGCGCACCTGGACTTCCTGGGCTACGAGGGCAACCTCACCGACGAGGCCGAGGCAGAGCTGGAGATCGTACCGGAGCCGGCCTTCGCGCGCCTGCCGGCTCACCGTCCGCTTCCGGATCCGGAGGATATCCGCCGGGCGGCCAAGGCCCTGCGCCGCGCGGAGCGGCCGGCCTTGGTGGTCGGTCGCGGCGCGCTGGTTTCGGGGGCGCAGGCCGAGGTGCGAGCGCTGGCCGAAATGCTGGCCGCCCCCGTGATCGTGTCCATGGACGGGAAAAGCGTTCTGCCGGAGGACCACCCGTTGTACGTCGGGCCGGTGGGTTCCTACTGCGCCCCGTGCGCCAACCAGGTGCTGGGAGAAGCGGACCTGGTTTTTTTCATCGGCTCGAGCGCCGGGGACCAGGTCACCAAGAACTGGACACTGCCCGCGGTGGGCTCGCCGGTGATCCAGCTGGACATCAACCCCGCCGAGCTGGGGCGCAACTATCCCGGGGCCATCGGGATACTGGGCGATGCCCGCGCGGCCCTCAGTCGCCTCGCCGGCGAGCTCGAGCGGACCAAGCCGAAGCGTTCCTGGGGCGAGCGGGCCGCTTCGATCGTGAAGGAGTGGAGGGCCTCGGTGGAGCCGCAATGCCGCTCGCAGGCCGTGCCCATCCGCCCGGAGCGGCTGTGCGCCGACATCACCGCTGAACTGCCCGCCGACGCCGTGGTGGTGGCCGACACCGGCTACTCGGCCATCTGGGCCGGCACCCTGATCGGCATCAGGCACCCGGGGCAGCTGTTTTTGCGGGCTGCCGGCTCGCTGGGATGGGCCTTTCCGGCGGCTTTGGGAGCCAAGTGCGCGCTGCCCGACCGGCCGGTGCTGTGCTTTTCCGGCGACGGCGCCTTCTGGTACCACCTGTGCGAGCTGGAGACCGCGGTGCGCTGGGACATCCCCACGGTGACGGTGATCAACAACAACAGCGTGCTGGGGCAAAGCCAGCTCGGGATCCGGCGGGCCTACCGCGGCGAGGCGGGGCGCGTCGAGCAGCAGTACCGGTTCAACGACACCAACTTCGCCCGGCTGGCCGAGGACCTGGGCGCGGCGGGGATCCGCGTGGAGAAGCCCGGTGAGATCCGCGGCGCGCTCCGGCGGGCACTGGCCATGAACAGGCCCGTGGTGGTGGACGTGGTCACCGAGGCCGAAGCTCACCCCTGCCTGTAAGGAGCTCCGCGATGGCATCCCAGTACAAGGACCTGTTTAACCTGGAAGGCAAAGCCGCGGTGGTCACCGGGGCGAGCGGCGGCATCGGCAAGGCCATTGCCCTGGCCCTGGCGGTCCACGGAGCGGAGGTGCTCGTAGCCGGGCGCAACCCGGACAAGACCCGGGAGGCGGCCGCCGCGGTTTCTTCCCAGGGCCGCAGGGCGGTGCCCTTCATTCTGGAGATCACCAGCCGCGAGAGCGCCCAGAACATGGCGGAGGCCGCCCTGAAGGAGTTCGGGCGCATCGACATCCTGGTCAACAGCGCGGGGATGAACATCCGCAAGGAAATCCTGTCGATCACGGATGCGGACTGGGACCAGGTGCTCACTACCAACCTCAAGGGGGTGTTGTACTGCTGTCAGGCGGTCGGCAGGCACATGGTCGAACGCAAGTACGGCAAGATTATCAACATCTCCTCGATCTCCTCGTTCCTGGGCCATCCGGCGCGCGGGGCCTACGCGGCCAGCAAGGGCGGCCTCGTCCAGCTCACCCGGGTCATGGCCACCGAATGGGCCCCATACAACATCAATGTGAACGCCATCTCGCCGGCGGCCGTGGACACCCCGTTCATCGACGGGTTGAAGAAAGACCGCCACCGGCTGGACCGGGAGCTGGAGCGCATCCCCCTGGCCCGCATCGGCACACCCGAGGACGTGGCCGGGGCCGCGGTGTTCCTGGCTTCCCGGGCCTCGGACTTCGTCACCGGGCACAACCTGTTCGTCGACGGCGGCCGGACGGTGGATTGAGGGGGCAGCGTGGACGATTTCAAGTGCGTGGTGCCGAAGGTGTTGTTCGGGGCGGGTCGGCGGAAAGAGCTGGGGGAAGAGGCCTGGCATTGGGGAACCCGGGTCTTCCTGGCGCTCGACCCCTACCTCCAGCGCGCGGGGGTGGGCAAGGAGATCGAAAGCCTGCTCACGGGCGCCTCGCTGGCAGTGGTGCCGTATGCCGACATCGAGCCGGACCCCAGCTGCTTCCAGGCCGACAAGGCGGCCGCGCTGGCCCGGGAGGAACGCTGCGACCTGGTAGTGGCCGCGGGCGATGTGTGAGAGGCGCTGGGGCGGGGTCCAGCGG
>CAZMWZ010000326.1:0-2445 GCA_964570045.1 uncultured Spirochaetaceae bacterium | reverse complement strand
AGCAGCCGGTAGCCGGGGCCGCTGGCCTCGAAGCGGTACGGCTCGGGATGCTCCAGGTCGAAGCGCGAAGCATCGCCCACGGGCAGGCCGGCCTCCAGACGACGCGCGGCGGAAGGCTGCAGACCCAGGCCGGCGGCCCTGTCCCGCTCCGCGGCGGCGGGATCCGCCCCGGAGGGGTGAGGCTCGACCAGACTCAGCGAATGGGTGAGGTCCACGAAGCTCAGCTCCGGGCCCCAGGAGTACAGGTACATGGTGTAGAAGCGGTCCGCGCCGTCCGCGCCCGCCAGGCCGCCCAGCCCCCAATCGCCTTCGTTCACTTCGATCTGGTAGTTGAAGCTCCACCAGCTGCCGTCCCAGGCGATGTACTCGCCGTGGTAAAGGCCTTCCGGGTGGGGGTAATAAGTGTCGGCGACCACTACCGCCGGAAGCACGGGAAAGTCGATGCTCACGGGCCTGTACGTCCAGTCCAGGGCCAGGTACGAGTTGCCGTCCTCTCCCTGGGGGCCGCACCCGACCAGCACGAACAAAGCCAGTGCCAGCGCGGCAAGCCCGGGCACCCGAAGATTTCGTAGGTTCATGTTGATGGAACCCCGGGGGGGGTCGAAAGTGACACCTGCGGCGCGACTGTAGTAGACTACGAGGAAAGGAGCACGCGTATGAAGGACACGGACAAGCTGCGGGAATATATTTTCGGGTTGACGATCCTGGATACTCACGAGCACCTGCCTTCCAGCGAGGAGGTCCGCGACCGGGACACCGACGTGCTGAAGGAGTACCTGGCGCACTACTTCAACCGCGACCTGATCTCCGCCGGCCTGCCGCGCGGGGATTACGATACGATCATGACCTCCAGGCTCCCGATACTGCAGAAGTGGGCCCTGGTGGAACCGTACTGGGAGGCGTCGCGCTACACGGGGTACGGGAGGGCTCTGGAGGTCGCGGTCCGGGGGCTGTACGGCATCCCCGGCATCTCGCGGGGAACCATCGAGGAGCTCAACCAGCGCTTCCTGGCCTCACTGGCACCCGGGCACTTCCGGCGCGTGCTCAAGGATAAGTGCCGGATCGAGAAGAGCCTGCTGTGCGTGGAGACCCTGGAGGAGCGTTTCGATCCTCTGGTCGAGCGCAGCGTCCACTGCGACCGGGAGCTGTTCGTGCCGGTGTACATCGTCAACAACCTGGTGTTCCCGGAGAGCTGGTCGCAGATCGAGCGGGTCGAGCGCGAGTCCGGGGTGCGCATCACCTCGTTCGCCGCCTGGCTGGAGGCCACCGAGGCGGTGGTCGAGCGGGCCTGTTCACTGGGCTCGCCGATCCTGAAAAACTCCCTGGCCTATGTGCGCAGCCTGCACTATGCCCGCGCCACTCGGGCCGAGGCCGAAGAGGCCTTCAACCCCGTGTTCGGCACCAAGCACTTCCCGGAGTGGCACCAGAAGCCGGTACTCACCGGGAGAGCCTTTCAGGATTTCATGTTCCACTTCATTCTCTCGATTGCCAACCGCAATCACCTGGTGATGCAGATCCACACCGGCATCCAGGAGGGCAGCGGCAACCTCCTGTCCAACAGCAACCCCGAGCACCTGGCCAATTTGTTCCTGGAGTACCCGGAGGTGGATTTCGACCTGTTCCACATCGGCTACCCCTACCAGAACGTAGCGGGCGTGCTGGCCAAGAATTTTCCGAACGTCCACCTGGACATGTGCTGGGCGCACATCGTGTCGCCGAACGCCTCGGTGCTGGCCCTCGGCGAGTGGATCGACACGGTGCCGCTGAACAAGATCTCGGCTTTCGGTGGGGACTACCTGTTCGTGGACGGGGTGTACGGGCACCAGCACCTGGCCCGCGCCGACGTGGCCCGTGCTTTGGCCGCAAAGGTCGAGGAGGGAGTGTTCGACGCGGACAAGGCCATGGAAGTCGCCCGGATGTTCCTGTACGACAACCCGAAGCGGCTGTTCCGCCTATAAGGCGCTTCCGGCGGCCGTCCTCACTCCGCCGCGGCGAACCTCTTCCCGTGCTTCCGGCAGATGATCTTTGCCAGCGCCCGGCCGTTCATGCCCGCGGGGGGCAGGAACCCTTCGTAGCTGCCCTGCCAGTTGACGGGACGGGTGCCAGGTGGCCGGGGTGGCCACGTCCACAACCTCCACGAACCTCTTGATGCCGCCCAGCTCTTCTTCGAGGGCCTCGACCACCAGCTCCCCGACCCGCCGCTTCTCCTCTCGGTACCGCTGCGGGTCGCTTTTACGCAGCTCGCTCCAGTAGGGGAGGTTGCGCGACTCGATCATGACGATCGCCGCGGTTTTGCCCGCCGGGTCCATGGTCGGGTCGAAGTGGAAAAGCCGCACGCCCAGCCGCTTCAGCCTTAGCGCCCCGCTCTCCAACAGGATCTCTTTTTTCAAGGGAAACATCGTGGTCGCAGGGAGGTCGCGCAGGCCCCTGCCGATCCCCAGGCCC
>CAZMWZ010000325.1:0-2454 GCA_964570045.1 uncultured Spirochaetaceae bacterium | reverse complement strand
GAAGAAGCCCTGGGCCGCGCTTTGGCCGAGGAGGTGCTGGCCCCGGAGGATTCCCCCCCGTTCCCCAAGGCGGCCATGGACGGCTTCGCCGTGTCCGCCGCCGACCCGGGGCCGAGTTGGCGCCTGGCGGCCACCCTGGCCGCGGGGGACGCACCCGGGCGCGCTTTGGCCCGCGGGGAATGCGCCAAGATCATGACCGGGGCCATGATGCCGCCGGGTGCGGACAAGGTTATCCGGGTGGAGTACACCCGGGAGCAGGACGGGGTGGTGACCCTCCTGACCGAGGAGCCTTACGCCAACGTGATCGCTCGCGGCGAGAATCTGCGCAAGGGCGAGCGGGTCCTTGGGCCGCGGGTGCTCGCGCCCCAGGACGTGGGGGTGCTGGCCTCCCTGGGCCGGGCGGAGGTGCGGGTGGCCGCGCGCCCGGAGGTGGGGGTGCTGGCCACCGGCTCGGAGCTGCGTAACCCGGGGGAGCCGCTGGGCCCCGGGCAGATCTACAACTCCAACGGCCTGCAGGCCTGCGCGCAGGTGAGCGCGGCGGGGGGGCGGCCACGCTACTACGGGATCGTGCGCGACGAACCCGCCGTGCTGCGGGGGGCGGTGGAAAAGGCCCTGGCCGAGTGCGACCTGCTCCTGCTGTCCGGCGGGGTGTCCATGGGCGAGTTGGACTTCGTGCCTGGGGTCTTGCGGGACTGCGGCGCGGAGATCCTTTTCCATAAGGTGGCGATCAAGCCGGGCAAGCCGACCCTGTTCGCCCGGCGGGAGCGTGGGGGCGGCGGGTCGCCGCCGCGCCCGGCCTACGTATTCGGCCTGCCGGGAAACCCCGTGTCGGCCTTCGTCATCTTCGAGGTGTTCGTTCGGCCGCTGCTGGCCCGCCTGCTGGGCCTGCGCTACGCGCCGCGCAGCGTTCGGGCCCGCCTGGCGGAAAGCTTCCAGCGGCGCGACGCGGAGCGGGTGGAGCTGCGTCCCGTGCGCCTGGAGCGCGGCGAGGTTCGGGCCCTGGAGTTTCACGGCTCGGCCCACCTCAACGCCTTGAGCGGCGCGGACGGCCTGCTGCGCCTGGAGGCGGGGGTGAGCCGCCTGGAAGAGGGAAGCTGGACCGATGTACGACTCCTATAACCGCAAGATCGACTACTTGCGCATCTCGGTCACGGACAAGTGCAACCTGCGCTGCCGCTACTGCATGCCGGAGGAGGGCGTGCCGCCGCGCCGGCACGAGGAGTTCCTCAGCCACGAGCAGTTCGTGGAGGTGGTCCGCGCGGCGGTGGGCCTGGGCCTGACCAAGTTTCGCCTCACCGGCGGGGAACCCCTGGTCAAGCGCGGGATCGTGGAGCTGGCCGGCATGATCCGCGCGGTGCCGGGGGTGCGCCAGCTGGCCATGACCACCAACGGCACGCTGCTTGACCGCTACGCTGCCGGCCTGCGGCGCGCCGGGCTGGACAGCCTGAACGTGTCCCTGGACACCCTGGAGGCCGAACGCTACCGGCACCTCACCCGCGGCGGGGAAATCTCGGCCGTGCTGGCCGGCATCGACGCCGCCCTGCGGGAAGGCTTCCCGGTGAAGCTCAACATGGTGGTGCTCGAGGACACATCCAAAGCGGAGATCGAGCGCATGCGCGGGTTCTGCCGGGACAAGGGCCTGACGCTGCAGCTCATCAACCACTTCGACATCCGTTCGGCCAAGAGCGAGCAGTACCTGTTCGACCGGCCGCCCAAGTGCACTACGTGCAACAAGATCCGCCTGCTGGCCGACGGCCAGCTCAAGCCCTGCCTGCACTCCGACCAGGAGATCGTGTTGGACCCCGCGGACATCGAAGGCAGCCTGCGGCGGACCATCGAGGCCAAGCCGGAGAACGGCTGCGCCTGCACGAACCGCAGCATGGCCCAGATCGGAGGGTAGGCAATGCCGCTCAGCCACGTGGACGACGAGGGCAGGGCCCGCCAGGTGGACGTTTCGGGCAAGCCCGAGGTGCCGCGCCGCGCGGCGGCCTTCGCCCGGGTGCGCCTGGCGCCGGAGACGGTGCGCCTGATCCGGGAAAACCAGATGCGCAAGGGCGACGTGCTGGCCGTGGCGCAGCTTGCGGGAATCAGCGCCGCCAAGCGCACGGCCGAGCTGATCCCTCTGTGCCACAATATCCCCATCGACCGCGTGGACGTGCGCTGCACGGTGCTGCAGGACGCGGTGGAGATCCGCTCCGAGGCGGTCTGCACGGCCCGCACCGGCATCGAGATGGAGGCCCTGACGGCCGCGGCTGTGGCCGCGCTCACCGTCTACGACATGTGCAAGGCCGTGGACAAAGGAATGGTCATCGAGGAGATCCGCCTGCTGGAAAAGAGCAAGGGGGCGCAGCCTGGGGCGCAGCCCGGGGTACTCCCCGGCGTACTCCCCAGCGCGGCGCCCGGGGCAACGGCCGGGAGCGAACCTTGAAGCGCGCCTTTCGCCTCCTTTCGCTC
>CAZMWZ010000324.1:0-2454 GCA_964570045.1 uncultured Spirochaetaceae bacterium | reverse complement strand
GAGGCGAAATCGCGCAAGCCGGCCGCCAGGCGGGTCTCCGGCGCTTTCGCCCCTAACCCCACCGCCTGCCGCCCGCGGAAGCGCACCTGCCGCAGCCCGGGAACCTCGGCGATCCGGTCCCGGACCTCGGCGAACGCGTGCCCGACCAGGTGGGGCTCATGCGCGTCCGAGCCCGTGATGACGGGCAGCCCGTAGGCGGCGGCCAGCGGCAGGACCTCCGGCGCGGGGTAGGTCAAACGCTGGGAACGGCGCAGGCCGGAGGTGTTGATCTCCAGGCACATGCCCGCCAGCGCGGCCAGCGACAGCACTTCCTCCACGTCCTGCGCGTTGGTGGCCAGCACTGAATGGCCGGGCTGGCGGATCAGGTCCAGGTGGGCCACCGCGTCGAACAGCCCGGTGCGGATCCCACGCTTCAGGGCCTGGAAGTACTCATGGTAGACCGCGGCGAGGGGTTTGCCGGGGAAAGCGAAATCGAACACCCAGTTCTCGCCGGGCCAGTCGCGCAGGAAGTGGACGGACATGAGCACGAGGTCCAGGGGGTAGCGACTCACGAACTCCTCGACGGTTTTCTCGAAACCTTCGTAGAAGTCCGCCTCGACGCCGCAGAGGATGCTCAAGTCCGGGTACTGGGCTCGCAGCCGCTCGATCTCCCGGAAGTACAGGTCCGCGTCCGCGGGCTCCATGCGCAGTCCTTCCGGGCCGCGGCCGAAACCGGGTAGGGGGATGTGCGGGGTGAAGCAAAGCTCTTCCAGGCCGCGGGTCAGGGCCTCTTCCACGTACTGCTGCATGCGGCCGACCGCATGGCGGCAGTAGGGGGTGTGCAGGTGGTAGTCGAACATGCGCGGGGGATGATTTCCTTTAGCGAACCGGGCGTCAGCCTACCTGGGTGGTCAGGAAGATCGGCAGGGTCATGTGCCCGATCTGGTCCTGCAGCTCCTCGATCTCGTCGATGTGCCGGTCCTCGTCGCCCAGGATCTGTTCCAGAATTTCCCGGGTGGCGAAATCGTTGACCTCTCCGGCCAGCTTGATGCCCTCGTTGTAGGCCTTGATGGCCCCGGCCTCGGCCGCGTGGTCGTTCTCCAGCATCTTGGGCACTTCCGCGCCGATGCTGATCTTGTTGAGAGCGCTCACCACGGGCCGGCCTTCCAGGAACAGGACCCGGGCGATGAGCCTCTCGGCGTGCTTCATCTCCTCGATGGAGCGCTTCTCGAAATACTTGTGCAGCTTCTCGTAGCCCCAGTTGTCGCACATCTCGGAGTGCACCATGTACTGATTGATGGCCGCGAGCTCGTCGGCCAGCAGCGCGTTGAGCGTGGTGATCAGCCTGTCATTGCCTTTCATTCTGTGCCTCGGGTTGAAATACTAACGCATTTCCGCGGTCGTGGGAAGGCCGTGAAGGTAGCGCCGCCTGAACCGCGGAACCTGGATCGGGGCGATCGTCTGCCTGCCCTGAGGTGCAAGGGTCAGACGCCGACCAGGCGGGACAGCCCCAGGCCGATCCCGTAGGCCGCGGCGGCGGCGAGGCCTCCGACCGCGAGCATCTCCGCTCCGGAAGCCAGCCAGCTTCGCCGGGTGAAGCGCGACTTGAGCGCGCCCAGGACGAAGAGGGTCAGCCCGGTGAGCGCGATGGACAGCGCGAAGGTGCGCGGCGCCAGCGCGGGCAGGAAGCGCGCGCCCACGTAGGCGGCCAGGGGGATGAAGCCGAACAGGGCGAAGGACAGGAAGGTGGCCAGGGCGTGCCTCCAGGGGGATTCGCCGCTTTCCACGATGCCCAGCTCCTCGGCCATCATCACCGCGACCCAGGCCTGCGGGTTCCGCGCCAGGACCTCGGTGACGGCCCGCGCGTCGCCGGGGTCCATGCCCCGCGTGCTGTACAGCTCTACCATCTCCCGCTTTTCGCCCTCCGGGTAGTGCTCCACCTCCCAGGCCTCGCGCTCCCGCTCCGCCCGGTTGTACTCCTGCTCCGCCTTGGTGCTCAGGAAGTCGCCGATGGCCATGGACAGGCCGTCGGCCACCAGGTTGGCGAAGCCCATGATCAGCACCACCGCCGCCGACAGGGAAGCGCCGGCCACGCCGGCGACCACGGCGAAGGTGGTGACGATCCCGTCCAGCCCGCCGTACACCATGCTCTTGATGTACTGCCCCTGGGCCTGCTGATGCTCCTCCACGGCCGCCTCGCGCGAGCGGTCGTGGGCGCGGCGCGAAAGCTCGGCGTCACGGCTCTTGTAGGCCTGCAGGGCCTTGTCCAGGTTCCTTGAAAGCATGATTCCTCCCCGCGGGCCTGAAAGCCCGGAATCCCGGCCGCCCGTTCCCTCAGCCTTGAGTATCGGCAGGACCCTCCGGTTTCTCCTGTCCCAGCGCCTGGCGGCGCTGGAGGAAGCGGTCGAAGGCTTCCCGCCCCTCCTGCTCCCAGAACTCCCGCCAGTAGCGCCAGCGCTCGGACCCGCTCCGGCT
>CAZMWZ010000323.1:0-2481 GCA_964570045.1 uncultured Spirochaetaceae bacterium | reverse complement strand
TGAAGGAGATCGCCGAGTCGGCCCGCATCGAGGACCGGAACCACTTCGAAGCCCTGATGCCCCGGATCTACGAGCTGGGGGGAAAGCTGCCGGCAGACATGAAGGACTTCCACGACATGTCGGCCTGCCCGCCTACGTCCTTGCCCAAGGACCCGACCAACGTCAAGGACATGTTAAAAGTACTGGTGGAGGCGGAGCACTGCGCCGTGCGGGGCTACACGCACATCTGCAACCTGACCGCCGGCAAGGACCATCGCACCTACGACCTGGCGCTGGCGATCCTGAACGAGGAAATCGAGCACGAGTCCTGGTTCTCCGAGTTTCTGGGCGAAGGCCCCTCCGGCCACTTCCTGCGCCGCGGCGAGACCTCGCCGTTCGTTTCCAAGTTCCTGCGCTAGACCGGTATGGGGAAAGAAGGGGACCCGTTCAGCGGGTCCCTTCTCCGCCCCACTCGACATGAAACGGTTCAGCACAGCGGAGCTCGGGGAGTCCCCGCACGGCACCGACCTGCTCGAGCGCGTTCCCTGCATCGGAGTTTTCGATCCTGGCGCTTGACAGTCGATCCCGGCGGGCAGAATCATGCCTGGTGGACACGTTGCTAGAGGCAGCCGAAACCGTTCGCGCAGCCCGGCACCTGGTCGCCTTCACCGGAGCCGGGATTTCCGTGGAAAGCGGCGTCCCGCCGTTCCGCGGCGCAGGCGGGCTGTGGGAGCGCTACGACCCCCGCAGGTTGGAGCTGTCCTACTTCCGCCGCCACCCCAAGGAATGCTGGACCGTGCTGAAGGAGATTTTTTACAACCACTTGCGCCAGGCTCAGCCCAACGAGGCGCACCGGGTGCTGGCCGGCTGGGAGGTGCGCGGGCTGCTCAAGGCCGTGATCACCCAGAACATCGACAACCTGCACACCCGGGCCGGGAACCGAAACGTCATCGAGTTTCACGGACACACACGGACCCTCTCCTGCCTGCGCTGCGGGGGATCCTTCGCCGCCGAGCCGGAGCTTCTGGCCAGCCTCCCACCCCGCTGTCCCTGCGGTGGAGTGTTGAAGCCGGACCTGGTGTTCTTCGGCGAGGACATCCCCCCGCAAGCCCGGCGGGCCGCCGAGGAGGCGATCGAGCGGACCGATGTGCTGCTGGTTATCGGCTCCACCGGCGAGGTCTACCCCGCGGCCGCCCTGCCCTTTCGGGCAGCCCAGCGGGGCGCCCGGATTATCGAGGTAAATCCGACCCCCTCCTCGTTTACCGTCGCCATCCAGACTCTGTTCATCGCCATGCAGGCCGGCCGGGCACTGAGCGGCCTGGCGCGCGCCCTGGAGGGGTAATTGCCCGCCCTGCTCGCTGACGCCGTCGTGGTGCTGCATTTCGCCTACGTGCTTTTCGCGGTAGGCGGCGAAATCCTGGTGCTCGCCGGCGGATTGCTGAACTGGAGCTGGATCCGTAGCCTGCCCTTTCGCCTCGCGCACCTGGCCGCCGTGGCGCTGGTCGCCGCGGAAGCACTGCTCGGGGTGATCTGCCCTCTTACCGACTGGGAGTACAGGCTGCGGGGGCTGGCAGGACAGCGGGTGGAACGGCAGCTGTCGTTCGTGGCACGGCTGGTGCGCTCCGTGATCTTCTACGACTTCCCCGCCTGGGTTTTCACCCTGGCCTACGTGGGGTTCGCCGTGATAGTCGCTGGAACGTTTGCGCTGTTCCCTCCGCGCCGCGCGAACCGGTAGGGGGCCAGGCTGCAGTGCAACCTTTTCATCACCGCCCGGTCGTAGAGAGTGCCATGGGCGGACAGGCCTCCCTCAAACGTTACTCCCTCACACTTCGGACCCGACTGCGCGACGGCACCCCGGTTCTGGTTCGCACCCTGCGCCCCACGGACCGCGGGGAGCTCCTGCGCGGCTTCGCGCGACTGTCCGCCTCCTCCCGCCGCTTCCGCTTCCTCGCCCCGCTTCACAAGCTGACCTCCAACCAAGTCCGCGAACTGACCCAGGTCGATCAGCTGAACCACGTGGCCATCGCCGCCAGGGACGTCGGGCGCCCGAGCCGGCCGGGGATCGGCGTGGCCCGCTTCGTACGCCTGGAAGAAGACCCCGCAGTAGCGGAGTTTGCGATCACGGTGGTCGACGAGTACCAACGCCGGGGACTGGGAACCCTTTTTCTGCAATTGCTCCTATCGGCTGCCCAGGCCCTCCAGGTGCGCACCCTGCGAGGCTTCCTGTTGGCCGATAATCTGGCTATGCTTAGCCTTCTGCAGAAGTTCGGGGCAAACTCTCGTCGAGCCTGGGACAACACCCTCTCCGCCGACCTACCCGTGCCACTTCCTGCCTCTTGACAGCATTTGCTTTTTTCCGTTAACTTTATGGTGATATTCCCCTGTAGCTCAGCCGGTAGAGCGGGTGACTGTTAATCACTAGGTCGTTGGTTCGAGTCCAGCCGGGGGAGAGGAAACCAACACACTCGAACGCAGCCCTGTTCGGTTAACGCTGACCAGGGC
>CAZMWZ010000322.1:0-2481 GCA_964570045.1 uncultured Spirochaetaceae bacterium | reverse complement strand
CATGGGCGAACCGGTGCTGGTCGCGTTGTTGATCGCCGACCGGGTGATCGAGGAGAAGAACGGCAAGAAGGGGATCATCGGCACTTTCACGACCTTCAATGCCCCTTCATTTCCTGTTTCCTTCCCGCCATGGTTCATTTACTCCGCGGTGACCAACCTGGCCGGCGAACATGACTTCGCCATCAACCTCGTCCATGCCCAGACCAACCAGGTCGTCGTGGGGATCAGCGGCAAGTTCAGCGCCGCCTCGACGGATCAGGTGGTCGAGCTCATCATCCCGATCATGAAGGCAGTCTTCCCATCGGAGGGGAAGTATGACCTGACGTTCCAGGTCGACACAGCACCGCTTGGCGCAAGGGTCCTGAGCGTTGTGCAGGCGAAAGGATCGCCCTGACCGTCGGCCCCGCAGGCCCTACAGCCTTCCCGAGCGCAGGGTGCCCACCAGGAACCAGATGCCCAGGATGATGGCCACCCCGAAGCCGACCAGGCCCAAGACCGGCAGCCCGAGGAAGGAGGGTCCCACCCCGGAGCGGGCCACGAACGAGGAGCCGATCAGGATCCCGGCGATCACTACCGCGAAGGACAGGCGGTTGACCGAGCGGTCGGTCTCCCGGACCACGTCCCCCAGATCTTCCAGGTCCAGACGGAGCTTGAGCTTGCCGGTCCGGGCCTTCTTCAGCAGATCGTAGGCCTCGAAGGGCAGGGCGCGCGCCAGGCGACCGGTCTCCTCCACCAGCTCGAACAGGTGCTCCCGGTTCAGCCACTCCCGCAGGCGGCGCACCCGCACCTTCTGCACGAAGGGACGGGCCTCCTGCAGGAAGTCGAACTTCGGGTCGAGCCTCTTGCCCAGGCTCTCTAGGGTGACCAGCACCTTCAAGGTCAGGGCCAGGTCCACCGGCAGGGCGATGTGGTAGCGGCGCACGATCGAGTACAGGTCCCCGAACACCCGGGCCACCTCCAGCTGGGACACCGGCATGTGGCTGTAGTAGTTGATCAGGCGGCCCAGGTCGTCGGCCAGCTCGCCTTGGCTCGAGCCCTCCTCCAGCAGGTCCAGGCCGGCGAACACGCGGAGCAGCCGCGCGGGGTCCCGGTTCACGAAGGCCTGTAGCAGGCCCACCAGCGCCTGCCGCACATCCTCGTTCAGGACGCCCACCATGCCGAAGTCCACGGGCGCCAGCACCCCGTCCGGCCGCACGATGAAGTTGGCCGGGTGGGGGTCGGCGTTGTAGACCCCGTGCTGGAAAATCTGGGCCAGCACGTAGCGCACCCCTACCGCGGCGATGCGTCGGGTATCGACCCGGGCCTTGACCAGCCCCTCCGGGTCGGACAGCAGCACCCCCTCCACGAACTCCATGACCAGCACCCGCCGGCTGCTGTGCTCCGGGAGCACCTCCGGGATGTGGACCGCCCGGTCCCGCCGGAAGTTGCCGCGGAACAGCTCCATGGTGCGGGCCTCGTAGTTGAAGTCCAGCTCCAGGGTGAGCACCCGGGCGAAGTTCTCGATCAGCCGCACGAGCCGTAGCTCCCGCAGACGGGGCAGGGCGCGCTCCACCAGGACCGCCAGGTCGTACAGGATGGCCAGGTCCGCCTGGATCACCGCCTCGATGCCGGGCCGCTGGATCTTAAGTACCACCTGGCGGCCCGCGCGGGTCACGGCCCGGTGGACCTGGGCGATCGAGGCGCTGGCGATCGGCTCGGTTTCGAAGCTCGTGAAGTGCTCCCGCCAGGCCGGTCCGAGCGCTTCCACCAGCACCGGCTCCAGGCGCTCGAAGGCGAGCGGGGCCGCGCCGAGCAGCAGCTTGGCCAGCTCCGTAGTGATCTCCTCGGGCAGCAGGTCCGGGCGCAGGCTCAGGAACTGCCCGAGCTTGATGAAGGTGGGCCCCAGCTCCTCGAACAACATCCGCAGGCGCGCCCCGTACCCCAAGTGTCTTAGGCGCGCCGCGGGGCGGGCACCCGCCTGCCCCGCCGGCTCGCCACCCCAGGGACGCCGCCGCCGCGGCCGTAGCGCTTCGGTCACCTCGGTGAAGCCGTAGAACACGAGCTTGGAGAGGATCTGTCGGGAGCGCCTCAGCGAGCGCAGCCGCTGGCGGGTGCGGGAAAACAGCATGCGCGCCGGGCGGCTCTCAGGCGGTCTTTTCGATCGACAGCGTGCACTCGGTCAGGATGGCGGACAGCGCCCCAATGGCGGCGAGCACCGGGGCCACGACGGCGCCGATCACGCCCACGGCCAGCGGGAAACTGGCGATCACCTTGCCGTCCTTGTCCTTGACCGTGATCCGGCGCACGTTGCCCTCCCGGATGACGTCCTTCACGGTCTTCAGCATGTCGTCGGCCATGACCTTGATGTCCTTGACCACGACCTTGGCGTCGTCCTGGACCGACTCTCCGATCTTCTTTTCAGTAGCACTCATCGGTTCACCCCCTCAATCCCCCTATTCTAACTTCGTCCGGCCGTCCCTGCAATCGCGCGACGCTCAGCGC
>CAZMWZ010000321.1:0-2492 GCA_964570045.1 uncultured Spirochaetaceae bacterium | reverse complement strand
AGAGGTCCATGGTGTTGCGCGTGTAGGTCTCGAAGGTGCGGATGCCGCGCTCGCAGAGCATCACCGCCTCGGTGCCGTGGGCCAGCAGGTACTCGGCGGACATCAGCAGGTCCTGGATGGTGGCCGCCGGCCCGCGTTTCAGCAGCACCGGCTTGCCCAGGGCGCCGACGCGCTTGAGCAGCTCGAAGTTCTGCATGTTGCGCGCCCCGATCTGCAGCACGTCCACCAGCTCCCGGAACATGTCGGCGTGCTCCGGGCTCACGATCTCGGACACCACGGGCAGCCCCGTGGCCTCGCCGGCCGCCTTGAGGAAGCGCAGGCCCTCTTCGCCCAGGCCCTGGAAAGCGTAGGGGGAGGTGCGCGGCTTGTAGGCGCCGCCGCGCAGCATGACGGCCCCGGAGTCCCTGACGATGCGGGCCACCTCCAGGATGTGCTCCCGGCTTTCCACCGCGCAGGGGCCGGCGATCACGACGATGCGCGGGCCCCCGACCTTGACCGGCCCCACCGGGATCGAGGTGTCCTCCTTGCGGAACTCCCGGGAGGCCAGCTTGAACGGCTGGGTGATGGGGATGACCCGGGCCACGCCGGGCAGCAGCTCCACCTGCCGGACGTCGATGGGCACGATGCCGACGGCTCCGAGCACGGTTTCCTGCTCCCCCTGGATCTCGCGCAGGCGAAAGCCCTTGTTTTCTAGAAAGGCGACCAGCGCCTGCTTGTCCGCGGGCCGGATGTCGCGCTCCAGAACGATGATCACAGGGCGCTCCCCTGGCTGGAGCGTCCGAGCAGGGCGCGCAGGAAGTCCTCCTCGAGCTTTTCGCGGTATTCCAGGATGCGGGCGATGTGGTTGAGGGTGCTGTAGGGCGTACCCTTGCGCACCTTGAGGGTGCCGGCGTTGTAGATGGCCAGGGCCACCAGTTCGCTTTCCCCCTCGTTGAGGCAGAAGCGCAGGTGCCTCATCCCGAGCCGGGCGTTGATCTGCGGGTCGTAGAAGTCATCCACCCGGACGTGCGGGAACGTTTTATTGTTCAGCTGGAACAGGCCGCGGTCCACGGACTTGGGGTTGCGGTTGAAGGCGCGCGGGTTGAACTGGCTTTCCCCCCAGGCCACGGCGAAGGCCAGGGGCAGGGGGATGTCGTGGGCGCTGGCCTGTTGCAGGATGATGCGGCCGACCTGGGGGTCGCCTGCCACGCCGGAGTAGAAGCTCTCCACCGCTGCGCGCGACCGCGGGTCCCGGTACAGCGCCAGGCCCGGGTCGCTCAGCGTCGCGGCGCCCGCCAGAACGGCGGCCGCGCGGGCTGGGCCGGGAAAATACAGCGCACCGCCCGGATAGGTGCCGGAACAGGCCAACAGCAGGGTGCTGGCGACGAGAATTGTAAACTTCTTCATACACTCTCCAGAGGAGATTTCTTACTGCTTTTTCAGGGATTCAGTCAAGGGGAGAGAAGGAGGCTTGGCGTGCTATTTCTGGACCGTTATGCGGTTGCGCCCCAGCTCCTTGGAATGGTAGAGGGCCTTGTCCGCCTCGGCGATGAACTGGGAGGCGGTGCGCATGCGGTCGACCTTGAACTCCGCCACCCCGATCGACACGGTCACGTGCAGCGGGCCCTCCTCGCCGGCGAAGGAGTGCTTATCGATGCTCTGGCGGATGCGCTCGGCCACCACGGCCGCCCCCTGGACGTTCACCTCGGGCAGGATCACCGCGAACTCCTCGCCGCCGTAGCGGGCCGTGAAGTCGATGGAGCGCACCGAGCTGCGCAGGATGTGGGCGATCTCCTTGATGATGAGGTCCCCCTGCAGGTGGCCGTAGGTGTCGTTGAACTTCTTGAAGTGGTCGATGTCGAACATGAGCAGGCTGAAGATGGCGCCATACCGGCGGGCGCGCAGGATTTCCTCCTCCAGGTTCTTCTCGAAGAAGTGATGGGAGAACAGCTTGGTCATCCGGTCTGTGGTCGCCTGCCAGTACAGGTTGGCGTTCTCGATGGCGATGGAGGCGAAGCGGACGATCTGGGTGATGTACTGCACGTCCAGCAGGCTGAAGGAGCCGCCCTCGGCTTTGGCCGGGAGCAGGATCAGGCCATTCACTCCCTTGTCCGTGCGCAGCGGCACGATGATGTCCGGCTGGACCTTGGCCAGTTGAGCGACCACCTGTGGGTCCGGGAAATTCTCGGAGAAGTAGCCGAAGGTGATCTGGTTGTACTCGTCGCGCTCCAGGAAGCTGAGGATGGCGGTTATAGTGGGGATCTCCAGCTCCAGCTCCCGGCTTTTCATGCCCTGGTAGTGGTAGATCACCGGCCGGCTCTCGTCCAGGTCGTGGGGCACCAGAAAAGTCACCGTGGAGGTCTGGAACTTGGCGAACACGCTCAACACCACGTTCTTGATGATGTTCTCCATGTCCAACTGGGCGGTGATCTGGGAGGCGACCTCGATGATCTCCTTCAGGTCCTGGTTGCCCAGCTCCATGGCCAGATGCTGGAGTTCTTCCCCCTCGCTCG
>CAZMWZ010000320.1:0-2530 GCA_964570045.1 uncultured Spirochaetaceae bacterium | reverse complement strand
AACCAGGTGACCGCCCCGTAACGCGGGGCCACGGCGCGGAATAGCCGGCGGTTGTAGTCGCGCTTGCTGCCTGGCGTCCGCAGGTCGTAGTCCACGAGACGCTCGGAGAAAACTCGCGCGGGACGCCCTGATGAAGTTCGGTTGGAGGAGTTTCGGCCCACTCTGGTTGCTTTTTCCTGAGTCAAACGCTAATTTATTCCTTCATCCTATGTCAACCGACAACCGGCCCGTATATCTTCAGTCGATCGCCACCGCCGTGCCGGAGCACGCCTATACCCAGGAGTTTGCCCACCGCTTCCTTAAAAGCCTGCCCTTCTACGACGAGCCCACGAAACGCTTCCTGGATCGTTTGTATCGGGACACGGGCATCGAGAAGCGGCACACGGTGATCGCGGACTACGGCAAGGACCCCTCGGAGTACAGTTTCTATCCGCCGAGCGCGGACCTGCGTCCGGAGCCGCAGGTGGAGCAGCGCAACGAGCTGTTCATCCGCGAGGCCGACCGCCTGAGCCTGCAGGTGGCGGAGAAGCTGCTCGCGGCGACGCCCCGCCTGGACCGTAGCCGTATCACCCACCTGGTCACCGTGAGCTGCACAGGGTTTTCCGCCCCCGGCTTCGACTTCCATCTGCAGAAAAACCTGAAACTTTCCACGGGCCTGCACCGCTTCCACCTCGGCTTCATGGGCTGCTACGCGGCGCTGCCGGCCCTGAAGCTGGCGGCAGACATCTGCCGCTCGCGCCCCGGCGCCCGAGTGCTCGTTGTCGTGCTGGAGCTGTGCAGCGTGCACCTGCAGCTCAAGCCCGACCGGGAGGTCATGGTGGCCAACTCGCTGTTCGCCGACGGGGCCGGCGCGGCCCTGGTGTCCTCCGAGCGCGGGGAGGCGGAAGGCAGCGTGTTCAGCCTGGAGCGCTTCGCCACCCGCACCATTCCCGAGAGCGAGCGGGACATGGCCTGGCGCCTGGGGACCGTGGCCTTCGACATGCGCCTGTCCGCGTACGTGCCGCGCCTCATCGAGCGCAACATCGGCGCCATCCTGGAGGACCTGCTCGCCGAGGGGGGCCTGCGCAGGGAGGACATCGCGCTGTGGGCCATCCACCCCGGCGGCAGGGCCATCCTGGACCGCGCGGCCGCCACCCTGGGCCTGGCCGGCGGGGACCTGTGGGCTTCCTACCAGGTATTGCGCGACTACGGGAACATGAGCTCCGCGACCCTGCTGTTCGTTCTGGAGCTGCTGCTGGCCGGGAGCGGGCGGGGCCGAACCTTCGCCGCGGCCTTCGGCCCGGGGCTGACCGTGGAGAGCGCCTTACTCGAGAAGCAGCCTTGAGCCTCTGGATGCCCTCCCGGGCGCGGGAACCGGAGCTGATGGACCTGCCGGACAGCGACCCGGGCCGCCTGGAGCGGACCCTGCGGCAGCTGGCCTGGATCAACCGCTTCCTGAGCGGAGCCCGGCGCCTACTCGCCCGCACGATCCTGAAAGACGCACGGCGGCCGCCGCCGCCGTACACCCTCCTGGACGTGGGCGCCGGGGGGTGCGACCTGGCGCTGTGGCTTGCCCGGCGCCAGCCCGGGCTGCGCATCACCTGCCTGGACCACGACCCGCGCGCGGTGGCCTACGCCCGGCGGCGCTGCGCCGGCGTACCGGCGATCGAGGTCCGGCTGGGCGCCGCCGGCGAGCTGGAGCGGCTGGAAAGCTTCGACTACGTGTTCGCCAACCACTTCCTGCATCACCTGGACGATGAGCGGATCGCCCCGACGGTAGCCGCCATGCTGGCCCGCACGCGCCGTCTGCTGGTCATCACGGATCTGCTACGTTCCCGCGGCTCCTACGTCTGGTTCAGCCTGTTCGCCGGGGTGTTCCTGCACGGCAGCTTCGCCGCCGCCGACGGCCGCTTGTCCATCCGCCGCGGCTTCCTGCCCGAGCAGCTTCAGGAGCTTCTGGCCGGCGTGGCGCCTCCCGGCCGGCTGGAGGTGCGGCGCGGGCGCCCTGGCCGGTTGGTCGTGGTCGGGCGGCCGGGAGGCTTTTCCGGATTCTGATCGCCGGGGCGGGAAATTTGCAGATAATGAGCACTTGCCATGCTCATGGCAAATGACTATATTTTGGTAATGAAACACACAGAGCTTCGCCAAGCGCTGGCTGCGGTGCCGGCTCTGGAGCTCCTTCACCTGCAGAATGAGACGGGGAGCGAGTCTCGCCTGGAGGCAACTGCAGAAGTCCGCTTCGGCAAGATCCGACTACGGCTGGCAATTAAATGGAAGAACTCGCTCGACGCTCGATTCCTGGAGGGCATCGTCAAGCAAGTAAAAAACCAAGCCGGCGGCGCCCTCCCTGTGCTTGCCGCCTCGTATGTCTCTCCGGCTGGCCGGCGCGTACTGGAGCGTCTGGGTATGGGCTGGCTTGACTCCTTCGGCAATATGCATGTGGAGTGCAGGGGACGGCTGATCCATATTGAGCGCCCTGTTCCCCGAGGCGCCGTGCCGCGCGCCAAGGGGCTTCTGTTCGGATCAGCGGCTGGCCGTGTAGCACAAGCGC
>CAZMWZ010000319.1:0-2530 GCA_964570045.1 uncultured Spirochaetaceae bacterium | reverse complement strand
TTCATCGGCGTCAACTGCGCCGCCCTGAACGACAACCTGCTGGAGAGCGAGCTGTTCGGTCACGAGAAGGGGGCCTTCACCGGCGCGGTGGCGAGGAAACTGGGGCGCTTAGAGATGGCCAGTGAAGGCACGCTGTTCCTGGACGAGGTCGGGGACATGAGCCTGGCCATGCAGTCCAAGCTGCTGCGCGTGCTGCAGGAGCGCAGCTTCGAGAGGGTCGGGGGGACCAAGTCCATCCGCTCCCGCTGCCGGGTCATCGCCGCCTCGAACAAGAAGCTGGAAGACCTGCTGGCCAGCGGGGCGTTCCGCGAGGACCTGTACTACCGCTTGAGCCTGGTGGTGATGCGCCTGCCGCCGCTGCGGGAAAGGCCGAAGGACATCGAGCTGCTGATCGACCTGTTCATCCGGCAGGCCAACCGGGAATACGGCAGGTCCGTGCAGGCCGTCTCCCCGGCCCTGCTGGAGCGGTTGAAGGCCTACTCCTGGCCCGGGAACCTGCGCCAGCTCAAGAACGTGATCGCCAACGCGATCATCCTGAGCCGGGACCGGACCATCGACCACATCGAGCTGCTGGGGGCACCGACCCCGCCCCACCCCGCCGAGAACCTGCCCGGCGCCGGAATCGGGGCCGCAATTGGTGAAGAGGGCCTGCGCTCCTTCGTGGGCAGGCACGTGGAACAGGTGGAGCGGCAGGCCATCGCCCGGGTCCTGGCGGACACCCGGCGCAACCTGGCCGAGGCGGCCCGGCGGCTGAAGATCTCGCGCAAGACTTTGTATGAAAAGATTCATCTCTATGGGCTGTAGAAAGCGTTTCGCTCTTGTCGGTCTTCTGGCCGGTCTGGCCATGCTCGTCGCGACGGCCGCCCTGCCGGCCTTGGGCCAGCCGGAGGATAAGAGCAAAGAGCTGGAAATCTTCAGCTGGTGGACGGCCGGCGGCGAGGCCGAGGGCCTGAGCGAGCTGTACCGGCAGTATTCCACGCGCCACCCCGAGGTGAAGATCATCAACGCCACGGTGGCCGGCGGCGGCGGCATGAACGCCAAGGCGGTGCTGGTCACCCGCATGCAGGGCAGGAACCCGCCGGACTCCTTCCAGGTCCACGCCGGGCACGAACTGATCGACACCTGGGTGGTGGCCGGAAAGATGGAACCCATTACCTTCATCTTCGAGGATCTCGGCTATCTGCAGGCCTACCCCCGGGGCCTGGTGGACATCATCTCCTGGCGTGAGGAGATCTACAGCGCCCCGGTGAATATCCATCGCTCCAACGTGCTCTGGTACAACAAGCCGATCTTCGCCCGGCACGGGTTGCGCGCGCCCGGGAGCATCGACGAGCTGGGCGCGGTGTGCCGGAAACTTTCCGGGGCCGGGATCACCCCCCTGGCCCTGGGGGACAACGGCATTTGGGCCGCAACGCATCTGTTCGAGTCAGTGGCCCTGGCTTGCCTGGGCAGCGAGGGGTATCGCGGGCTTTGGGACGGGAGCACGCCGTGGGACTCGCCGGGGGCAAGGCAAGCCATTGCCCGGTTCATCAGCCTGCTGGATTACGTCAACTCCGACCATGCCGCCCTGAGCTGGGACGGGGCGGCCCAATACGTGGCGGACGGCAAAGCCGCCATGACCATCATGGGGGATTGGGTCGAAGGGTACTTCAAGGCCAAGGGACTGGCCCCCGGGGAGCAGTTCGGCTGGGCCGCCTCGCCCGGCACCGCCGGCAGCTTTCTCATGCTGTCCGATTCCTTCGGCCTGCCCAAGGGAGCCAAGCACCAGGCCGAGGCTATCGACTGGGTGGCCCTATGTGCTTCCAGGGAAGGCCAAGACGCATTTAATCCGAAAAAGGGCTCCATCCCCGCGCGCACGGACGGCGACCCGCGCCTCTACGACGCGTACCTGCGCTCGGCCATGGCGGACTTCGCCGGCAACCGCATCGTGCCCAGCGTGGCCCACGGGGCCGCGGCCTCGGAGGGTTGGGTCAACCAGATCAACCAGGTCATGTCCACCCTGATCACCGAGAAGAACCTGGACGATGCGGTGGCGGGTTTCGTGCAAGCGGCGAAGGCAGGAGGGGGGGCCCTGCGGACCCGGTGAGCAGCGCCCTGCGGGCCCCGACGGCATGCCGCTCGGACCACCGGCGCCGCCTGGCCTGCGTCGATTCGCCGAATGGGCCAGGCCTTTGCGAAAACACGCCCTCTATTATCGCTCAGGGGAAGGAATCGCGCAAACCGTTTCCGTTCAGGCCCTCGACAGGATCAGGCGCACGGTGTTAGCCTGCCAGGTCCCGCTGCTCTTGCTGGGGACCAAGCCCTGGTTGAGCTGGCCGGCGATTTGCCGCAGCGACAGGCCGCGCTATAGTTGCGCAAGGTAGGATTTACTCCGTAGTTGTGCCAGCCCGGGAAGCGGGATGGTGCCCTCAATGAGCATTGTTGAGCACTAAGGTTGGCGCTCAATGGCTTCCCGATCGCTCTTACGGAGATAGACCCAGGAAAGCTGCCCTGTCTGCCTGACCTGACGGTGACATTTCTAAGGAGCTTT
>CAZMWZ010000318.1:0-2592 GCA_964570045.1 uncultured Spirochaetaceae bacterium | reverse complement strand
CTGGCCCTGTGGCCCGGGGTGAGCCGGAGCCTGACGACCATGGCTGCGGGCATGCTCCTGGGCTTGAGCGTCCCGGCCGCGGTGGAGTTCAGCTTCCTTTTGGGACTGGTGACCCTGGGAACGGCCACGGTGTATGAGGGGGTGACCAAGGGCCGCGACATAGTGGCCCTGTTCGGCTGGGTAAGCCCCGCCATCGGTCTCGCCGCAGCCGCAGTCACCGCGTTCGTCGCGGTGCGCTGGATGGTGGCCTACCTCGGCAAGAGGAGCCCGGCGGTCTTCGGCTGGTACCGGATCGGTATTGGCGCCACGGCGGCCGTCCTGCTCGCCGTCGGGGTGCTGTAGGCCCACCGGCCATGGCCCACTTCGAGCTCACCCTGGCCGAGGAGCGCCCGTGACCGAGCGACTGTACTACCGGGACCCGGACCTGGTGCGCTTCGAGGCCCGCCTGCTCGGCCAGGAGCGCCTGGAGGGCGCGGGACCGGAGCGCTGGGCCGCGGTCCTGGAGGCCACGGCCTTCTACCCCGAGGGCGGGGGCCAGCCCGCGGACCGGGGCACCCTGGGCGGGGTTCCGGTGCAGGACGTGCAGGACCGGGAGGGGGAGGTGCTGCACCTTCTGGCCGCGCCGCTGGCCGCAGAGCCGGGAGCCGTCGTGTCTGGCGAGGTGGACGCCGGACGCCGGGCGGATTTCCGGCGACAGCACACCGGCCAGCACGTCCTGTCCGCCGCCCTGCTCACGGCCGCCGGCGCGCGCACCGTGTCCGCCAACCTGGGCGAGGAGGTCACCTCGGTGGAGCTCGACGCCCCGGCGCTGAGCGTGGAAGCCCTCGGCGCCGCCGAGGACCTGGCCAACCGCATCGTGAACGCCAACCACCCGGTGCTCGTGCACTGGGTGAGCCCCGAAGAGGCGGCGCGCTTCCCGCTGCGCAAGCCCCCGCCGCCGGGCCGGGAGCGCCTGCGCATCGTGGAGATCCCCGGCGTGGACGCCAGTGCCTGCGGCGGACTGCACGTGGCCTCCACCGGCGAGGTGGGGCTGATCCGCTGCGCCGGCCAGGAGAGGATCCGCGGCCGGGTGCGCTTACTATGGAAGATCGGCGAGCGGGCCTGGCGCGATCTGCGCGAGCGGGACGGCATGCTGGCCGAGCTGGCGCGCGAGCTCACCTGCGGTCTGCAGGACCTGCCGGCCTCCGTGCGCTCCCTGAAAGCGCGCCTGAAATCCCAGGAGCTGGCCGCGGCCCGGACGGACGGAAGGCTCGCGGGGCTGCTGGCCGAGCGCCTGCTGGCAGAGGCCGTGGAGGCGCGCCCCGGCGGGCCCCGGCTGGTCTGCGACCGCCTGGAGGGCGAGAGCCCGGGGGTGCTCCCGGCGCTGTTCCGGACGCTGGCCGCCGCCCCGCGCACCGTGGTGTGCCTGGGAAGCCTACCCGCCCCCGGCGCGGAAAGCGGCCTGTCGTGGGTGATGGGCACGAGCGAAGACCTGGACCTGCCGCTGGGCAGCCTGCTCCCGCCGCTTCTGGCCCTCATCGAAGGCAAGGGCGGGGGGCGGGGACACCGCTGGCAGGGTACGGCGCGCCGCGCGGAGGGCTGGCCCGAGCTGTGCGCCGCGCTGACCCGCCTGCTGCGCGAGGCGACGGCCTGAGGCGGGACTTTAGAGCCCGCTTTCGTTCATCGTGTACAGCAGGATCCCCGCGGCCACGGACACATTGAGCGAGTCCGCCCCGGCGCGCATGGGGATGCGCAGCAGCAGGTCGCAGCCGCCGGCCCAGGGCTCCGGCAGCCCCTCGGCCTCCTCCCCGAGCACCAGCGCCACCGGCCCCTCGCGGCGCCACGCTGCCAGCGGCACGGCTTCCGGCGCGGGGGAGGCGCCCGCCAGTCGGAAGCCCGCCGCGCGCAGCCGCTCCAGGTCGGCGCCCTCCTCCTCCAGCCGCAGGAAAGGCAGGCGGAAGGCGGCGCCCATCGAAACCTTCAGGGCCCGGCGGGACAGCGGATCGCAGCAGCTGCGGCCCACGGCCAGCGCGTCGGCACCCAGCGCGGCGGAGGAGCGCACGACGGAGCCCAGGTTGTACTCGCCGGTGAGCCGGGGGCAGATCACCAGGGTCGTGCCGGCGGGCCGGGCGGGCGACCCCGCGCGCGCGAGCCAGGAGGCCAGTGGCGGGAACTCCGGCCGGCGCGCCGCGGCCAGCACCCCCCGGTGGAAGGGGAACCCGGCCGTCCGGGCCAGCTCCTCCTCCGCGGCACTCAGCACCGGGCAGCGCTCCGCGGCCAGGCGCCGGAAGTGCTCGGTGAAGCGGGGCGCGCACAGCACGGACAGGACCTCCCAGCCGCTGGCCAGGAGGCGTTCCACCAGCCAGCGCCCCTCGGCGATGAGCAGCCCCTCCCGCCGCAGGTCCCGGTCCCTCAGGTCGCGATACAGCCCCAGCTCCACGCTCGTTCCCCGCGCCGATTGTAGCAGAGCCCATCGATCTTGACACGCCGCAGTAGCGGGTTGACACACCGCAGTAGCGGGTTGACACCCCGCCGGAGGCGGGCCTAAGGTGCAGGCAGTGACGACGCTGGCGCGCTCCTGCGGGCTGCTCCTGCACCCCACCTCGCTTCCCG
>CAZMWZ010000317.1:0-2593 GCA_964570045.1 uncultured Spirochaetaceae bacterium | reverse complement strand
AGCCTACCTCAGCGCCCTGGAGGCTTTGCAGCCCCGAGGGCCGCTGCTGGAGGCACGAGCTCTGCCCCGCGGGGCCAGGCTCGCCCGCCCGCAGAGCGGAGCGACCTGCTACGCGTTCACCACGCCAGCCGGCCTCGGGGTCCTGAACCTTCCTCCGGAGGAGTTTTTCCCTCTCCCGGCAAACCTGAGCTTTCCACCCCCCCCGCCGCCGGGCTTGTTCCATGTCCTTCTGCTGCTTATTCCCTATGGCCTGAAACTGCTGTTCCTGATCCTCTGGCAGCGGCGCCGCTCTAGGGCTTGAAGTACAGGAAGCAGGCGGCCCGGTGGTTGGGTTTCACCTCGGTCAGGCGCGGAACGTTCAGCCGGCAGACCTCCATGCGCTGGGCGCAGCGATCGTAGAAGTAGCAGCCGTGTCGTTCGCGGTCCGGAGATGGCACGTCCCCTTCCAGGATGATGCGCTTGCGCGCCCGCTCGACCTGGGGGTCGGGTATGGGCACGGCCGAAAGCAGGGCCCGCGTATAGGGGTGCAAGGGCTCCTGGTACAGGATCGCCGAATCGGCGATCTCCACGATGACCCCCAGGTACATCACCGCCACCCGGTTGGAGATGTGCCGAATCACGGCCAGGTCGTGGGCGATGAACAGGTAGGTCAACGCGAACTCCTCCTGCAGGTCGCGCAGCAGGTTGAGGATCTGGGCCTGGATGGACACATCCAGGGCGCTCACCGGCTCGTCCGCCAGGACCAGCCTGGGGTTGAGCGCCAGCGCCCGGGCGATGCCGATCCTCTGCTTTTGCCCGCCGGAGAACTCGTGGGGGAAGCGGTTGACGAAATAGCGGGAAAGCCCGACCCGCTCCAGCAGCTCTTCCACCCGCTTGCGGATCTCCGTGCGCTTCAGCTTCAGGACACCCCGGTGGGTGTAGATTTCCAGGGGTTCGGCGATGATGCTGCCGACGGTCAGGCGCGGGTTGAGGGAAGCATAAGGATCCTGAAAGATCATCTGCAGGTGCATCCGCGCCTCGAGCAGCTCGCCTCGTTTCAGGCAGCACAGATCGCGACCGGCGAACAGCATCTGCCCCGCGGTCGGCTTGTACAGCTGGGCGATCGTACGCGCCGTGGTGGACTTGCCGCACCCCGACTCCCCGACCAGGCCCAGGGTTTCGCCCCTGCGGATCTCGAAGTCCACTCCGTCCACGGCCCGGATATGGCCGACCACGCGCTTGAACACCAGCCCCTCCTCGATCGGGAAGTGCATCTTCAATCCGCGCACGTCCAGCAGGATGTCGTTCTCAGGCACGGCGGCCTCCATTGGCAAACAGCCAGCAGGAGACCCGGTGGCCGCCACCCAGGTCCGTATCGTCGGGGTATTTTTGGCGACAAACCTCCATGACGTGGGCGCAGCGGGGATGGAACGGGCAGCATTCGGGGATGTCGACCAGGCTCGGCGGGGTTCCGGGGATCGAGAACAGCCTGTCCTTGGTGGAGCTGTCCAGGCGGGGTACGGAACGGATCAACCCTTGAGTGTAGGGATGCCGCGGCCTGGCGAACAGCGCATCGGTGGGCGCCCTCTCCACGATCCGCCCCGCGTACATCACGCAGATGTTCGTGCACATCCCCGACACGACCCCCAGATCATGGGTGATGAGGATCACCGCTGTGTTGAGCTGCAGGGTGAGGTCTTTGATCAGCTCCAGGATCTGGGCCTGGATGGTCACGTCGAGGGCCGTGGTGGGCTCGTCGGCAATGAGGATCGCGGGATTGCAGGAAAGCGCCATGGCGATCATGGCCCGCTGGCGCATGCCGCCCGAGAACTGGTGCGGGTAGGCTTCGATGCGCTTCTCCGGCCTGGGTATGCCGACCAGGCGCAGCATGTCGATCGCCTTGTCCCGGGCCTGGACCTTGGCCAGGCCCTGGTGCAGTCGTATCGTCTCGGTGAGCTGGGTCGAAATGCGCAGGAAGGGATTCAGCGAGGTCATGGGGTCCTGGAAGATCATGGAGATCCTGTTTCCCCGCAGTCGCCTCAGCTCCTCTACCGACATCTTCAGCACGCTGCGGCCCTCGAAGAGGATATCCCCGGCCATGATCTTTCCCGGCGGCATGGGGATGAGCTTCATGACCGAAAGATTGGCCACCGACTTTCCCGAGCCCGACTCCCCCACGATCCCGAGGGTTTCGCCCTTGTTCAGGTCGAAGGAGATGCCGTCCACCGCCTTCACGACCCCGTCGTCGGTGTTGAAGTAGGTCTTGAGGTTCCGGACGCTGAGGATTACGTCGTTGTTCATGGGCCGGTCCTACATTGCGTTCTTGCTCTGGGGGTCCAGAGCGTCCCGCAAGCCGTCACCGAGGAAGTTCATGGAGAACAGAAAGATCGTCATGGCCAGGGCCGGGAAGAACAGCAGCCAGGGATAGCTGCTGATGCCGTCTACCCCGTCGCGCACCAGCGAGCCCCAGGAAGCCATCGGCGCCTGGACCCCCAGGCCGAGGTACGAGAGGAAGCTCTCCAGCAGGATGAAACTGGGAATCTGCAGGGTGGCGAACACGACCACCACGCCCAGGGTGTTGGGCACCAGGTGGCGGAACACGATGCGCCAGGAG
>CAZMWZ010000316.1:0-2598 GCA_964570045.1 uncultured Spirochaetaceae bacterium | reverse complement strand
GCCCGCCCGCCGGACCTGATCGTCCTGGACGTCATGCTCCCCGACGGCGACGGCTTCCAGCTGGCCCGGCGAATTCGCAGGGGCCGCCAGGTGCCGCTGCTGTTCCTGACGGCACGAATCTCCGAATCGGATCGGATTACCGGACTCGAGCTGGGCGCCGACGACTATGTGGTGAAGCCCTTCTCTGCGAAAGAGTTGGCCCTCAGGGTCGAGGCCATCCTGCGGCGGACCCTCTCGGCTGCCGAAAAGCAAACGGAGCTGGTGCGCCGGCGGCTGGGGAAGCGCACGCTGGAAATCGATGAGCGTTCGCATCGGGCCCTGATCGCCGGACAGGACCTGAGGCTCACCGCCGCGGAATGGAAGATCCTCAGGTACCTCGCCGAGCACCCGGGCGTCGTCGTGAGCCGCGAACGCCTGCTCGGGGAGAGCCTGGAATACCTGTCCGCAGAGGGGTCGGAGCGCACTGTCGACACGCATGTAAAGAATCTCCGCGCCAAGCTCGCGGACACGGCCTGGATCGAGACGGTGCGCGGCTTCGGCTATCGCTTTGCCGGCAAGCCCGCATGAACCGCCTGTTTGTTCGTACCCTGTTTGCCTTTTTCCTGGCCCTCTTGCTCCTGGCGGGCTTGCAGACCGTGGCCTGGCTCTCGGGCTTCCGGCGCTCCGTATCGATCTGGAACCGTGCCAGGACCGAAGCCGCGGCCGACACGGCACTGCGGCTCCTGCGGAGAGACCCTTCCCTCGAGCGCGCGGACATCCCCGCGGAGCCGCCCCTGGCGGTGTACGATCCGAGCGGCCGGCTGCTGTTCGCCAATCGCGGCTTTGGCGCGGCGCGCGGCGCAGGCGCGGAAGCGGTGCCCGTGCTCGAGAAAGGGGTCCTGCTGGGATATTACAGGACCGGACGGATGCAGTTCCAGGCGGATACCGCCAACCGGCGCTTCCTCGAGTCCCTGAGGGGGGCCTTCTGGGTGGGGGCTTCCGCCTCCCTGGTGATCGCCGTCCTGGCCGGCCTGTTTTTCTCCCGCGGGCTCACCCAGCCGGCCATCCGCGTAGCCGAAGGGCTGGAGCGCATGGCCCGAGGTGAGCTATCCGCCCGGCTTCCCGAGCAGGGGGCCTCGGAGATCGCCCGGATCGTCCGCTCGGCCAACCGCCTCGGGAGCCAGTTGGAGCGGGAACGCGAGATCCGCCGGCGCTGGGTGCAGGACATCGCCCACGACCTGCGCACCCCGATCGCGGCCCTGAAAGCCCAGTTCGAGGCCATGCGGGACGGCGTGCTCGAGCTGTCGGTCGAGCGGGTAAGCAGGAACCTGCGCGAGATCGAGCGTATTCAGACCCTGGTTATGGACCTGGAAGAGCTGATGCGCCTGGAGTCCCCAGAGATGCGCCTGGAGCCGGCCGAAGTGCCGGTCGTACCGCTGCTCGATGAGTTGCGCGGGCGCTTCGCCCTGGACATGGAGCGAAAGGCCTTGGTGTGGCAACAGGAAAGCTCCCTCGCCGCCTTGCAGGCCGACCCGAAGCTTCTGCAGCGGGCGTTGACCAATGTCCTGGCCAACGCCGTGCAGCACGCTCCCGCCGGGGGGACGATCCGGGCGTCAGTGAGCGCTTCCGAGGCTGGGCCGCAAATCGTGGTCGGGAACACCGGCACTCCGATCCCCGAGGCCGAGCGGGAGAAGGTCTTCGACCGCCTGTACCGCGGGGAATACGCCCGCAGCACTCCCGGCTCCGGACTGGGCCTGACCATCGCCCGGCGCATCGCGGAGCTTCACGGGGGTTCGGTCCGGATCGACGACTGGGAAGGCCGCGGCACCCAGGTCATTTTCTCCTTTCCGAAATAGAGCGCCGCTTCTTCACGCAATCTTCATACCGGCTGCACAAAGGCTAAATACGCCGCCTCTATCATTCGTATCGAAGCAACAAACCAAGGAGGTTGCAGATGAAGAAGATTCGTTGGATATGGATCAGCCTGCTGGCTGCCGGTGCGGTGGCGGCGCTGGTGGCGCTCGAAGGGTGCTCGAGGCAGGGTTTGGCAGGGCGCGGATATCGCGGCGGTCGGCACACGGAGGCCTACGAAGCGGTGGACGGCCCTCGCGGGGACGGAAGGGAGTCCAAGGGCGCGTCTTGGGAGCGAAGCCAGGGTCGCCAGAGCAGGATCGCGGACTCACAACCCGGTCGTCAGGGCCGGGCTGTGGACTCGCTGACCGGCCGCCAGGCCGGAGGCCAGCGGTACACTACACAGGCGGAGCCCACGAGCAATGGCCGCAGCATCGTGGAGACCGGGAGGGTGGCGGATTTATCCGGCAGCCTGGACAGGCAGGGTACCGAGTGGTACCTAGTCATGGAGGGAGCGCGCTTGGCGCTGCACCTGGGAAACACCCGCTACGTGGAGTCCACCGGGATCCAGCTCCAGGAGGGGGTGCCTGCAAAGGTCCTCGGCTTCGTGGACGGGCAGGAAGTGGCGGTGGTGTCCATCCAGATCGACGGTCGGCTTTACGCCTTCCGCACCGAGGACGGGGTTCCACTCTGGGCCGGACGGGGACAACAAGCCGGAAACGGCGGTAGAGGAGGCAGAGGTGGCGGTGGAACGCGCCTCAGAAGCTG
>CAZMWZ010000315.1:0-2604 GCA_964570045.1 uncultured Spirochaetaceae bacterium | reverse complement strand
GGGGCGACCTGTCAAGCCCTTTGCGGTGGCCTGCCTGCGGTGCGCTGGAGCCGATCAGACTTGCCCTTCGAGAATCCTGACGCGCGAAAGAGGGGGCACCGCAGCGAGGCCGTCTTCCACGGGAACTGGGGCGTCCCCGATGCGGACCTGCGGCGCGGTGAAGCCGCGCAGGTCCAGGCTCACGGTGACATAGGGCCAGGGGTACTCGCCCTCGCACGTCCAGTGGAGCGTGTAGCCGCCCGGCGCCGGCTCCAGGCTGAAGCGGTCCACCCGGTGGGGCCCGAAGCCGTCCCCCGCGTCGCTGTACAGCACCCCGCCGCCGCCCGCGCCCGACTCCGGGCGGAACACGGCCAGCTCCAGCGCGCGGCTCCGCTCGTGGCTGCGCTCGCGGTCCCGCTCGCCGGGCAGCACGCTGCCGGCCTTGGCCAGTACGAGGATGCGGTCCAGGGGGGCCGCCAGTTCGGCGCGCCCGGGACCGTGGAAACTGCGCTCCCCCTCCAGCTCCCGCCACTCACCCGGCGGCAGGGTAACGGTGCGGCGCGTGTCGCCTTCCCGAGGCACCGGGGCGACCAGCAGTGCGTCCCCGAGCAGGAAGGCGTCGTCCGCCGCGCGCAGCTCCGCGCTGCCGGGGTCGGTCCAGCACAGCGGGCGCACCGGGGGGGCGCCCGTGCGGCCGGCCTCCCAGGCCAGGGTGTACCAGTAGGGTAGGAGGCGGTAGCGCAGCTCCAGGGCCTTGCGCAGAATCGCCTCCACCTCGGGCCCGAACTCCCAGGGCTCACGACGCGGCAGGTACCAGGCGCTGTGGGTGCGGAAAAACGGTAGAAAGGAGGCTAGCTGAAACCAGCGGATGAACAGCTCCGGGGAAGGCGGCTCGCCGCTGAAGCCGCCCACATCCGGCCCGGCGAAGGGAAAACCGGAGAGCCCCAGGCCCAGCACGCTGGCCAGGCTCTGGCGCAGGTTGTCCCAGCTGGAGCGCATGTCCCCCGTCCAGGTCCAGGCGTAGCGTTGGCCCCCGGCCCAGCCGGAGCGCGACAGGATGAAGGGCCGCCGCTCCGGTTCGCGGGCCAGCAGGCCTTCGTAGGCCGCGCGATTCATGCTCACGCCGTACAGGTTGTGCGCCTCCCGGTGGTCCCCGCCGCGCCCTTCCAGCGCGTGGCGGGTGCACAGCGGGAGGGTGGATTCGCCGCGGGCGGCGAACACGGCCGGCTCGTTCATATCGTGCCAGAAGCCGTCGATGCCCAGCCTCCGCAGCCGGTCGTACTGCCGTCCCCACCACTCCCGCGCGCGAGGATCGCTGAAGTCAATCCAGGCCGCCCAGCCCGGCCAGCACACCCCGGGCATGGGCTTGTCGTCCGGCCGGCGGCAGAACAGGCCCAGCCTGCGGGCTTCGTCGTACAGGTCGAATCCCCGCTCCCGTTTCACCCCCGGGTTCACGCTGGCCACCAGGTGCACGCCCCGCTCACGCAGCTCCAGCGACCAGGAGGGCAGGCTCGGGTAGCGCCGCAGGTCGGGGGTCAGGGTGCGGTACCCGCGCAGGTAGTCCGCGTCCAGGTACAGCGCGCTGAGCGGTAGAGCGCGCCGCCGGAACTCCGCTTCGATGCGCTGCATCTCCGACTGGCGGCGGTAGCCCCACTGCGATTGCTGGTAACCCAGGGCCCAGCGCGGAGGCAGCGGGGGGCGGCCGGTCAGCGCGGTGTAGCGCTCCAGCACCCCGGCCAGGCTGCCGGCGGCCAGGTACCAGCGCGCCGGACCGCCCTGGAAATGGATTTCGGCCCGTTCGGCGAGGGCGATCCCGCCGTCCCAGGGGTTGTCGTAGAAGGCCAGGCAGGCGCCGGTGAGGCCGAGCGTCACGTAAAGTGGGATGCACAGGTAAAGCGGGTCCTCGCCGGGGCCGTACTTGCCGCCGGCGTCGCGGTTCCAGAAGCGGTAGGAGCCGGGCCGCAGGTTCAGGGGGGCGGCGCGTTCCCCCAGCCCGGTCACTGCGGCCTGCGGGGCCAGTTCTACGGTTTGGCTCCAGCCCCGGCCCCGGCGCAGCACCGGGTACTCCCGCCGCAGAAGCCTGCCGGCCGTGTCGCGCAGCTCCACCGTGCCGGCTTCGGCCAGACGCAGCTGTAGGGAGCCGCTGGCAAGCGACCAGCCGTCGGGCGCCGGGGCCAGGGAGGCGTCCACCTCCGGCCAGTCCAGGCCCACGACTGCGGGGGAGGGGGCTATGGCCGGACCGTCCCAGGCCAGGGCGAGGAAGTCGGGGGCCAGGAAGCGGACGGCCAGCTCCCCGCCGTCGTAGCGAAACAGGGCCCCGCTTGCGGAGCGCTCGGCGGAGCGCAGGCGGCCGCGCGGCCGCGGTTCTCCGGGCGGCTCCGGCGGGAGATGGCGGGCGTCCAGCCGGTCGCGGAGGCGGGCGTAGCGGACCGCCCGCAGGGCGTTGGGCAAACCCGCCAGACGGATGTCGTGCAGGGTCTCGAGGAGGCTGCGCATGGCCCATCATACCGTGTTTTCTTGCGCCCCGCAGCGGCCGTAACCTCCCTGCCGTCGGGGCACAAAAAAGGGGGGCTCGCCGCCCCCCTTCCTGTTTTCCGGCCTGCGCCGGCGGCACCCGGGCTTTAG
>CAZMWZ010000314.1:0-2604 GCA_964570045.1 uncultured Spirochaetaceae bacterium | reverse complement strand
ACCTTCTCGTACAGCTCGCGGCTGTCCGTGGTCACCATGCCGCCCTCCCCCAGGGTGCACATGTTCTTCTGCTGGTGGAAGCTGAACACCCCGAGGTTGCCGAGCGCCCCGGCCTTGCGCCCCAGGTACTCCGCGCCCGGGGTGTGGGCGCAGTCCTCGATGACCGCTACGCCGTGCTTGCCGGCGATCTTCATGATCCGGTCCATGGCACAGCACTGCCCGGCCAGGTGCACAGGCACGATGGCCTTGGTGCGCGGGCCGATCAGCGCCTCCAGCTTGTCCGGGTCCAGGTTCAGGGTGCGGGGGTCCACGTCGCAGAACTTGAGGTCCGCCCCGAGAGCGGAGAAGGCGCCGGCCGTGGAGATCCAGCTTATGGGCGTGGTGATCACCTCCGTACCGGGGCCCACGCCGGCCGCGATCCCGGCCAGGGTCAGGCCCGTGGTGGCGGATGTGCAGGTCAGGGCGTAGCGCACCCCGCAATAGGCGGCGAAGGCGTCCTCGAACTGCTTCACCTTCTTGCCGCACGACGGGGCGCGCTCTTTCAGCACCTCCAGCAGCGCCGCGGCCTCCTCGTCCCCGTAAATGCTGCCGTGCGAGATTTCCAGCTCGTACTTGATGGTCGGTTTCATAGCCTCTCCTCGATGGCCCTGCGGATGGACGCCTCCGCGCTCAGCAGCGGCGTCTTCAACAGCGCCCGCGCCTTGTCTACGCTGATGATCCCGTTCTTGTGCCGGGCGGCGCGGCCCGGCAGGGGGGCCGTGACCGCCTGGGCCACGACGCGAGCATCGGGAAAGCCCATGAGCTGGGCGGCCCGGCGCGTGAGCGCGGCCCGGTCGATGCTGTCCGTGCTCCCGATGTGGATCACGCCGGCGTAGCGCAGGCGCACCAGCTCCAGCACGCACCCTGCCAGGGTGAGCACATCCACCGGGGTACGGATCTCGTCGCTCGGGGCTACGACCTCCTGTCCCGCCTTGAGCTTTGTTTCCAGCGCCGCGAAGAAGGAATTGCCGGCAGTTACGGGAAAACCCAGGGCCAAGGAGAGGCGCACGATCCCGGCCCGTGGGTCGGCCTGCAGCACGGCCTTCTCCCCCTCGGCCTTGGTGCGGCCGTAGTAGTTGACCGGCTGCGGCGGGTCCTCCTCCCGGTAGCGGGAGGCCGTGCCGGCGAACACCGCGTCGCTGGAGAAGTACTGAAAATAGGCTCCGGAGGCGTTGCAGGCCGAGGCGATGGTGCGCGCCGCCTCGACGTTTACTGCCCGGGCCAGCTCCTGCTCCCGTTCCGCCCGGTCGACGTCGGCCACCGCCGCTAGGTCCACCACGGCCGCCGGCCGAAGCTCGGCAAGCAGCCGGCGCACCACCGGCGCGTCCGTGATGTCCAGGGTGTGCCAGTGAGCGTCGGGGACCCCCGGCCTTACGGCCGCGTCGGCGATGTGCACTTCCCACCCCTGCCGCAGGGCGACCGTGCAGAGGTTTCCCCCCACGAAGCCGCCCCCCCCGAAGACAACCAGTTTCTCGCTCATGGCGTGGACTACTATAGCGCATCCGGTGGGCACCGCGCATCCCGGCTGTTTGGATTCTACTATCTATTGTTTGGCTTTGGCCGGGCGGCCGGACCGGTATTCCCCAGGGCTTGTTCCGGTGACCCTGCGGAACACGCGGTAGAAGCTGGTAGCGGTGTTGAACCCGCAGGCGTAGGCGATCTCGGTCACGTTGAGCCGGTCCTCCGCCAGCAGGCGCAGCGCTTCCTGGACCCTGACCTGGGCCAGGTGCTCGGAGAAGGTGATGCCGAGGTTACGGCGAAAATAATCCGAAAAATAGGAGGGATTCATGGCGAACCGCCCGGCGATCGTGCCCAGGCCGAGCTCGGCCGCGAAGTTCTTCCGGATGTAGGTCAGGATCTTCTCCAGTCGGGCGATGTTGCGCCGGCGGGCCGCCACGCGCTCCAGGTCGGGCTGCTCGCTTAAGCCGCAGGCCCGGATCAGGTGGGTGACCAGGGTCAGCAGCTTGCTCTTGATCATCAGCTCGTACCACGGCCGGCGTCCGGCCGCCTCGGCGCGGATGTCCGCCACGAGGCGTCCCACGGCCCTGCGCGCCTCCGGGGACAGCTGCGGGGCGTTGGAGAAGGTAGCCCCGTGATACAGGAACAGGCGCAGGTAGCGCGAGTCCAGGCGGTCGTCCTCGCGGGCGCAAAGCAGCTCCGGGGCGAAGTGCAGCACGGTTTCGTACAGCGGGTCCTGCGGGTCGTAGGTCACCCGGTGGCGCTCGCTGTTGTTGATGATGACCATGTCGCCCCGGGACACCCGGAAGATCTTGTCCTCGATCTCGTAGACCCCGCTGCCGCGCCGCACGTAGGACAGCTCCATGAAGTCGTGCCAGTGGAAGGCTCTCATGTTGTTGGCCGGCCCTTCCGCGTGCAGGAGCTCGAAGGGGAAGCTCCGGCGGGCGATCGCCGACTCGCGCTTGACCGGGGGGTTCATGGCACGAGCATTATAGCACTACCGGTAGCCGAACTGCTTCTCCACCTCGGCGATGGCCTCTTCGATCAGGGAAAGGCCCAGCTCGGCGTACTTCTCGTCCATGATCAGCGGCGGGGACATGCGCAGGA
>CAZMWZ010000313.1:0-2606 GCA_964570045.1 uncultured Spirochaetaceae bacterium | reverse complement strand
CGCTGGGCATCCGGGGCGTAGGGTGGACCCCCGCGGGCATCGTGCTGTTTCTCTACGCCCTGCTGCCGGTAGCGGGCAACACCCTGGCCGGCTTCCGTACGGTTCCCCCCGGCGCGGTGGAAGCCGCGCGCGGCATGGGCCTGCGCCCGGTGGAGCGCCTCGTGCGCGTGGAGCTGCCGCTGGCCTTCCCGGTCATCGTGGCCGGGGTGCGCACCGCCCTGACCCAGAACCTCGGCAACGCCATCCTGGCCGGCCTGATCGGTGGCGGCGGCCTAGGCTCCATTATCTTCCTGGGCCTGGCCCAGGCGGCCCCGGACCTGATCCTGCTGGGTGCGCTGCCGGTGGCCGGACTGGCCCTGGCCTGCGAGGTGCTCCTCGACGCCGCAGTCCGGGTTCTGACCCCCCGCGGGGTGGGAAGCAGCGTATGATCAGCGTGCGCGGCGTGAGCAAGCGCTTCGGCGAGCTGGCCGCCGTGGACCGCGCCGACCTGGAGGTGCGCGACGGGGAGCTGGCCGTCCTGATCGGCCCCTCGGGCTGCGGCAAGTCCACCCTCCTGCGCCTGATCAATCGCCTGGTGGAGGCCGACGAGGGGCAGGTGCTGATCGCCGGCTCGGATACCCGCTCGGCACGACCCGAGACCCTGCGCCGCTCGATCGGCTACGTGATCCAGAGCGTGGGGCTGTTTCCGCACCTCACGGTGTGCGAGAACATCGCCACGGTGCCGCGTCTGCACCGCTGGGACCGGGCGCGGATCGCCGCGCGGGTAGACGAGCTGCTGGCGATGATGGGGTTGGACGCCGCTTACAGGGACAAGCTCCCCGCCGAGCTGTCCGGCGGGGAGGCGCAGCGCGTCGGCGTGGCCCGGGCGCTGGCCGCCGACCCGCGGCTGCTGCTCATGGACGAGCCGTTCGGCTCCGTGGACCCTCTGACCCGGGTCCGCCTGCAGACGGAGTTCCGCCGCATCCAGCGCCGCCTCGGCAAGACCGTGCTGTTCGTGACCCACGACGTGGAGGAGGCGGTGCGCCTGGCGGACAGCATCGCGGTCATGAAGGCGGGACGCGTCCTGCAGCACGCCTCGCCGGGGGAGCTGAGCCGCTCGCCGGCCGGGCCGTTCGTCAGCGACTTCCTCGGCTCCGACTACGGCCTCCAGCTCCTGGGCCGCTTCCGGCTGCGGGAGGCCCTGGAGCTGTCCGCGGCGCCGGCGGCCCCCCGGGTCGCGCCGCCCGGAACGCCGCTGCTCAACGCCGAGGCCACGGTCAAGGACGCCCTGTCGCTGATGATCGCTTCGGGGACGGACCGCATCGCCGTGCAGGACGCGGAGCGCATGGCCGAGTTCCGCCTGGCCGACGTGCTGCGGGTGCTGGGGGGCTCGGCTTGAGCCGCGGCAACGGGGGGGCCAGGCCCTACTGGACGGCGGCAGCGGTGCTGGCCGCCTTGTTCCTGCTGGTGATCTTCCGCTGGGCCTGGTTCGAGGGCCTGGCCCTGCTGGTCCTGCCCCGCAAAAACGTTCTCCTGCCGCGCACGCCGCTGTACGTGCTGGCTGCCCAGCATCTGCTGCTGGTGGCGGCCACCAGCGCGCTGGCCATGGCCCTGGCCTTCGTCCTCGGAATCGCCGCCACCCGGCCGGAGGCCAGGGAGCTGCGTGCGCTCCTGATCCGGTTGTCTTCGCTGGCCGAAACCTTCCCGTCCGCGGCGGTATTGGCCCTGAGCGTCCCGCTGCTGGGCTACGGCTTCAAGCCCACGTTCCTGGCCCTGTTCCTTTACGGGATCCTGCCGGTGCTGCGCAACACCATCGTGGGCATCGAGGGGGTCGCCGCGGCCGTGGTCGAGGCGGCCCTCGGCATGGGCTTCGACCGGCGGCGCCTGCTGTGGCAAATCCAGCTGCCGCTGGCCCTGCCGGTCATCCTGGCGGGGGTGCGGATCAGCGTGGTGATCAACATCAGCGCCGCCACCCTGGGGGCCGCCGTCGGAGCCGGGGGTTTCGGCGTGCCGATCGTGAGCGGGTTGCGCAGCCTGGACCCGGTCCTGATCCTGCGGGGCTCCATTCCGGTGGCCCTGCTGGCGCTCGTAGCGGACGCCGCGTTCCGCGCGGTGGAGCGCTCGCGCCTGCCGCGGGGCTGCTAGCCCCGCCGCTCAGCCCGCGGCCGCGGCGTTCACCCGCTGTCGGCGAAGTGCCACACCGGCCGTGCCTGTCCCTCGGGGAACGGGTTGCGCCGGCTGAAATCCGGAAGCCACTCGGATCCGGGCTCCGGCTCCTGGATGAAGCCCTCCTCGATGCCCAGCTCCTCCAGGGAGGCGAGGACCTGCGCGTACTCGTCTGCTGAAGTTCTGCGCCGCGGCGTGTCGTGCCCGGCCGAATCCCACAGCCGCGCGTTCGGGGTGTACTGCACCATCACCGACAGCAGCGCCTTCCCGTACAGGCGCTCCCGGAACCAGGCGAGTACTCCGCGGCTGGACTCCGGGTAGCCGGGCAGCACCAGGTGCCGCACGATGACCCCCTCGCGCAGCCGCTCCCCGTCGAAGCGCAGAGGCCGGGCCTCCACCATGAAGCGCAGCGCCTCGCGCACCACTTCCGGGTAGTCGGGGGCGCCCATGAGACGGCGGGC
>CAZMWZ010000312.1:0-2659 GCA_964570045.1 uncultured Spirochaetaceae bacterium | reverse complement strand
ACCCGAGGAGGCGATGCGCAGGAGCGAGGAGCAGGCGGGGCTGAAGTGCCTGTACATGTCCGGCTACACGGCTGATGTCATCGCGCATCGAGGGGTGCTGGATGGCTGAGCAAACGCCTGCCCGCAAAGGGAGCATGACACCTGAGAAGAACTCGGTTCCCCGGTGGACAAGAGCGGCCCTCGATGAGGCCTTCGCCGTAATGCGCGGGCTGCGGGGCCGCTACGGCGGCGCACTAGGCCGCCCGCCGGTCTGGCGGGTGCCGGCAAAAGCGGCTATAATCGGTCCCGGCTATGGGCGTGCACGTCGAGGAAGTGGCGGGGGGAAGGGGCTGGCGGGAGTTCCTGCACCTCCCCGAACGGCTTTACCGGGACGACCCCGACTGGTCGCCGCCGCTGTGGGCTGACGAGCGGCAGACCTTCACCCCCAGGAACCCGGTGCTGGCGCACTCCGACTACCGTCTGCTCCTGGCCCGGCGGGGAGGCAGGCCGGCGGGGCGCGTGCTGGCCTACGTGGACCGCAGCTTCAATGCCTTCAACCGCAGCGCCATCGGCTTCTTCGGCTCCTTCGAGAGCGAGGACGCGGAGGCGGCCGACGCCCTGCTGGGGGAGGCGGAGCGCTGGCTGGCTTCCCGCGGCATGACCGCGGTGCGCGGGCCCATCAACCCGGTTTCCGAGTGCTGGGGGTTCCTGCTGCGGGGCCACGGCCGGCCGGCGACCTTCATGTCCCCCTACAACCCGCCGAGGTACAACGACCACGCGGAGGCCCGGGGATACGCCAAGGTCAAGGACCTGCTGGTGTACGAGGCCGACGCGCTGGCCGGCTACCGGATCCCGGAGCGTTTCCTGGCCTTCCGGCGGCGCCTCCTGGAACGCAGGCCCTCCCTCGCGGTCCGCCGCCTGGACTTAAGGAACCTGGAGCGCGAGGCCGAGGCCATCTGGCGGATCACCAACCAGGCGATCAGCGGCAACTGGGGCTACGTGCCCCTGGACCAGGAGGAGCTGGCGGGGGTGTTCCGCAAGCTGCGGCCCATCGCCGACCCGGACGCGATTTGGGTGGTGGAGGACGCGGGGCAGGCGGTGGGCTACGCCCTGGGGTTTCCCGACCTCAACATTCTGCTGCGCCGCATCCGCGGCAGGCTCCTGCCCTTCGGCTTCCTGACCCTGCTGGCCGGGGTGCGTCGCCTGCGGGACTACCGATTGTTCGGCCTGGCGGTCCTGCCCGCCTACCACGGGCTGGGGCTGGACGTGCTGCTGTACGTGAGCCTGTTCGAGGCCCTGCAGCCGCGGGGCGTGCACCTGGAGGCCAACTACATCCTGGAGGACAACGCCCGCATCCGCAACGCGCTGGAGAAGCTGGAGTTGACCCAGACCAAGGTCTACCGGGTGTACGAGAAGAGGCTCCCCGGGTGAGGATCATCGGCATCTCGGGCGGGTCGGGCTCCGGCAAGACCACCATCGTGCGCCGCATCGCGGAGGTCGTCCCCGACTTCGTCTGCCTGGCCCAGGACAGCTACTACAAGTCCGCCGAGTTCGTGGACAATCAGCACATCACCGCCTTCAACTTCGACCACCCCTCCGCCTTCGATACGGACCTGATCGTCGAGCACCTGCGGGCGCTGAAGCGCGGCAAGACGATCCTGGTGCCGGTCTACGACTTCGTGCACCACCGGCGCAGCGGGGAGACCGTGGAGGTCGCCCCCCGCAGCCTGGTGCTGTTCGAGGGGATCATGGTGTTCGTGGACCCGCGGGTGCGCGAGCTGCTGGACCTGAAGCTGTACGTGGACACCCCGGACGACATCCGCTTCATCCGCCGCCTCGAGCGCGACATCACGGAACGCGGCCGCACCCTGGAGTCGGTGATCCGCCAGTACCTGGACGTGGTGCGCCCGGGGCACTTCGAGTTCATCGAGCCCACCAAGGCTTACGCCGATCTGATCATTCCGGAGGGCGGCAACAACGAGAAGGCCCTGCAGGTGCTGGCTTCCTTCATGCAGGGCTCCTGAGGGTCCGGCCCGGACGTCCCCCCACGGGGGCGCCTCACGGCTCCCAGAAGTAGGGCCCGCTCACCGCGCCCAGCCGCTCCTGGCCGGAGGCCGCGTATACCCTGAAGCGCAAACCCCCGGCCAACTGCGGGTAAGCGGCCAGCAGCTCGTCCACGGGCTGCCGGTTTCCCGGCATTGGCCAAACGGCCAGGTAGGCCCCATTCGCGTCGTAGAGCCACAGCTGGTGGGAAACGCCCCTGCCGTTCACGCGGATTTCGCGGCCGCGCACCTCCACCCGCGGCACCAGCCGCTCCAGATCTGCCATCTCGACCGCCGGCAGGCGCACCGTCTGCTCCGTGGAGTCCCCGCCCACGTCGCGCAGCAGCACGCGGTACTCCCCTGCCGGGAGCGGGGAGCCGTCGGGCAGGCCTATGCCGTTGCTGCCGATCCAGGGGTCCGCGGCCGCGCTCTTCTGCCAGCTTTCCGCGCCCAGCTTCCAGAAGAGCTCCTCGCCGTCGTGGATCAGGTACAGCTCGGCGAGGTCGTCGAACCCGTCCGGGTCGCTGGGCTTCACGAACAGGCTCACGGAGGTGTAGCGCACGTCGCGCTCCCGGTCGTCCACCAGGGTCACCTGCCAGAGCACCCGCAGGATCTCGGGGGGCTTGCCGGCGCAGGAC
>CAZMWZ010000311.1:0-2666 GCA_964570045.1 uncultured Spirochaetaceae bacterium | reverse complement strand
CGCAGCAGGCGGGGCACGACCAGGGCTTCCACGGCCTTGCCCCGGATGTCGACGGCGACCACGGTCTGGTCGGGGATGTTGCTGTCGATGAGCGCCATGGCCACGGCCCGTTTCTCGCTAGAGGCGGAAGGCTCTACCGGCTGCCCCGGCTGGGGGAACACCCAGTAGGGGGCGACCGTGCCGCTGGTCACCGTGCCGATAGGCCGGCCCCCGAGGAGCACCCGGCAGCCCTGCCGGGCCACGCCCGGGCCCAATACCTCGAGCTGGCGGCTCCGGCGAGGCAGGTCGGCCAGGCGGGAGAAGTCTCCTGCCAGACAGCCCTGATAAGCAGCCTGCTGGCGGGCCATGGCCGCCCTCCCCACGAACTCCCCCTTGGCCGCATCCAGCGAAACGGCGAAGCGCGCCAGCGGGCAGGCGAAGATCGGGATCGGCCGTCCCTCCGGGTCTCTGCCCAGCTCGTGGCCGTACAGGGGCAGCCCCGCCTCCAGGCGCAGGGTGTCGCGGGCGCCTAGCCCTACCGGCACCGCCCCCAGCGCGAACAGACGGTCCCAGGCCGCCGCGGCCGCCGCCGCTGGCAGGAACAGCTCGAAGCCCAGGGCCTCCCCAGCGTACCCCGTGCTGGCCACGGTGACCACCGTCCCACCCAGGCCGGCGCTCGCGGCAGTCCGAACGCGGTTTCGCCCCGGCTCGGGAAGTCCGCCGGCGCCCATAAGCTCCGCCAGGATGGCCCGGGAATTCGGCCCCTGCAGCGAAAGCATGGCCAGCTCCTCCGAGGCATCGATCAACTCCGCGCCGGCGAAGCGTGGGGCCAGGGCGCGCAGGTAATCCCAGTCCGCCTGACGGCTAGCGGCGTTGACCACCAGCAGGTATTCCGCCTCGCCCAGGCAGTACAGGTAGGCGTCGTCCCGGGCCCCCCCGTGCTCCTCCGGGATCATGGTGTATTGCGCGCGACCCGGCAGGAGAGCGGCGGCGTTGTTGGACAGGGCGTGCTGCAGCAGGCCCAGGGCGCCGCGCCCGCGCACCCGGAAGCGCCCCATGTGGCACACGTCGAACAGCCCCGCGCCGCGCCGCGTGGCCAGGTGTTCCTCCAGGATTCCCACGGGATATTGCAGCGGCATGTCCCAGCCCCCGAACTCCACGATCTTGGCGCCCAGGGCCACATGCCGGTCGTACAGCGGGGTCCTACGCATGAGGTTGCTCCGGCTGCCACCGCAAGACGGGCTGCTTGGCGGCGAGCACCTCGTCGATGCGCCGCACCGGCGTGCGGGTCGGCGCCTGGTGCAGCCGCTCCGGCTCCTCCTCCATCTCGGCCCGGATCCGGGCCATCACCTCCACGAAAGCGTCCAGGGTCTCCTTGGACTCGGTCTCCGTGGGCTCGATCATCAGCGCTTCGGGCACGACTAGCGGGAAGTAGATCGTGGGGGGGTGCACCCCGAAGTCCAGCAGGCGCTTGGCGATGTCCAAGGCGCCCACACCGAAGCGCTCCTTGAGCGCCCGCGCGGAGAGCACGAACTCGTGCTTGCACAGCGCCTCGCTGGCCAAGGGGTACAGGTCTTTCAGCCTGGCCTTCAGGTAGTTGGCGTTGAGCACGGCCCGCTCGGCCACCATGGGCAGCCCCTCGCGCCCCATGGAAAGGATGTAGGCGTAGGCCCGCACCAGCACCCCCACGTTGCCGTAGAAGCCGGCCAGGCGCCCGATGCTGTGCGGGCGGTCCTCCTCCAGGCTGTAGCGCTCCCCGCGCTTGACCACGTCCGGCACCGGCAGGAAGGGCTTCAAGATCTCACCCACCAGCACGGGCCCGGCACCCGGGCCGCCGCCGCCGTGCGGCGTGGAGAAGGTCTTATGTAGATTTAGGTGCACCACGTCGAAGCCCATGTCCCCGGGCCGTACCTTGCCCACGATGGCGTTCAGGTTGGCCCCGTCGTAGTACAACAGGCCCCCGGCGCCGTGCACCAGCTCGGCGATACGGCAGATGTCGCGCTCGAACAGGCCCAGGGTGTTGGGGTTGGTCATCATGATGCCGGCCAGCTCCCCGTTCAAGTGCGCGCGCAGCGCCTCCGGCGCCACCATCCCCCGGGCATCCGACTTGACCTGCACCACCTCGAAGCCGGCCAGGCGGGCCGACGCCGGGTTGGTGCCATGTGCCGAATCCGGCACCAGCACCTTCCGCCGGGCCCGCTCGCCGCGTTGCTGGAAACGGGCGCGGAAGAGCTTCATGCCCGCGAACTCCCCATGCGCGCCGGCGAAGGGCTGGAGCGTTCCCCAGCTCATGCCGGTGATTTCGGCCAGAAAAGTGAGCAGCTCGTGCATCAGCGCCAGGATCCCCTGGGTGGTGGCCTCCGGCTGCAGCGGGTGCAGGGCTCGAAAACCGGGAAGAGCCGCCGCCTCCTCGTTGCCCTTGGGGTTGTACTTCATCGTGCAGGAGCCCAGGGGGTAGAAACCCAGGTCCACCCCGTAGTTGCGGCGGGACAGGTTCACGTAGTGCCGGATCACGTCCACCTCGGACACCTCCGGCAGCTCCGGCGGCGCGGCGCGCAGGAGGCGCGGGTCCAGCAGCTCTTCCAGGGGATGCTCAGGGACGTCCAGCGCGGGAAAGGAGTAGCCGACGCGCCCGGCGCGCGAGCGCTCGAAGATCAGCGGAAAGCTTTCGGGATGGCTCATTTCAG
>CAZMWZ010000310.1:0-2677 GCA_964570045.1 uncultured Spirochaetaceae bacterium | reverse complement strand
GAGGCGGCCGCCTAGCGGTAGCTGCCGCGCAGGTGCCTGATTTGCAGGGCGCGCTGGAAGGCCTCGACGCTCGGCGTTTGCGGGGCTGCGGCCGGCAGGAACTCGATGCGCCGCGGGCGCCCGGGCAGGAGGGTGAAACAGGAGTCCGAGAACCGTCCCGCCAGTCCGGGGGCCTGCGGGTGCACGTAGAAGGCCGGGCGTTCGCTGACCAGTTCCACCTCGAAGCCCGGCTCGGTGCTGCGTACGGCGGTCCGCAGCCCCGGCTGCTCCAGCTCGCAGCGCTTGGGGGCGCAGAGGAACAGCTCGTTCTCCGCGCGCCCCTCCCCGTGGGTCAGGCGCAGACTGAGGAACAGCTCCTCGGGCGGGGCGGGCAGGGACTCCAGCGGGTAGGAGCCCAGCGGCGTGGCCGCCTCGGGAGCCAGGCTTACCGAACGGGTTGCCTCCAGGCGAGGCCGGCCGGCGAAATCCAGGAAGCGGATCTCCAGCTCCGCCGTGACCGCCTGCCGCGTGTCGTTGACCCCGCAGATCTCCACCGGCTGACCTTCGCGCACGAAGGCCAGGACGTGCACCGGGGCGTAGAAGCGCCGGGCGGCGTACTGCAGAAGCTTCCAGCGGTCGGGGTATTCGATGGCGGACCAGGAGGCCACCGGCCAGCAGTCGTCCAGCTGCCAGAAGAGGATGCCCATGCACACCGGGCGGCGGCTGCGCCAGTACTCGACGGCGGTCTTGATGGCCAGGGCCTGCTGCACCTGGCTCAGGTACAGCAGGTTCTCGAAGCCCTCGGGGAAGCGGAAGTAGCGGGTCAGGGTTTCAATGATCACGGTGTTCCCGCGGGGGTGGCGCTGATGATGCTCCAGCACTGGGGAGGTGAGGTTGGCCTGCGACTCGGCGGCGAAGCCGCGCACCGCCTCCACGGAGGGCAGGGACTGGAAGCCGAACTCGGAGCAGAAGCGGGGGGTCACCTCGTGGTAGGCCTCGAAGGGCTTGCCCTCGTGCCAGACGCTCCAGTAGTGCATGTCGCCCTTGCTGTCCTCGTGCCAGTTGTCCGAGTAGTCCCCCTGCCCCGCCGAGGGGGAGCTGGGCCACCACGCCCGCCCGGGGTCCAGCTCGCGCACGATGCGGCCCACCACCCCCTCGTTCAGGCGGTTATAGTCCACCAGGTAGCGGTCGCGGTTGGCACGGGTCTCGGGGTACCAGGTGAGGGCGCCCAGGTTCTCGTTGTTCCCGCACCACAGGGCCAGGCAGGGGTGGTCCTTCAGGCGCTTGACCTGGTGGCGGACTTCCGGCTCCACCTCGGCCAGGAACTCCGGGGTGGCGGGGTAGGCGGCGCAGGAGAACATGAAGTCCTGCCAGACCAGCAGTCCCTTGCGGTCGCACAGCTCGTAAAATTCGTCGTGTTCGTACTGACCGCCGCCCCATACCCGGAGCATGTTCATGTTTGCGCGAACAGCCGCCTCCAGCAGCGCCTCGTAGCGCTCGGGGGTCTGGCGGGAAGGCAGGGCGTCGCAGGGGATCCAGTTGGCCCCCTTGCAGAACACGTCCACCCCGTTGACCCGGAAGACCAGGCCGCGGCCGGCCGCGTCATCCTCGCAAAGCACCTCCAGGCGGCGAAAGCCGATGCGCCGGGAGAGGGTCTGCCCGCCGATTCGTACGCGCAGGTCGTACAGCGCCTGGGCCCCGTAGCCGGCGGGCCACCACAGCTCGGGGTCGGGGATGCGCAGGGTCCGCCGCTCGGTGTTGAGTCCCGGGGCCACCGCCAGGAGGCCGGCGTGACGCGTCCCGGCCGCCTCGATTTCCAGGGGCAGCTCGGCGGCGCGGTAGGCGAAGTACTCGAGGGTGATCGACAGTTCCACGTCCCGCCCCGCGAAGCGGCTCTCGGTGTGCAGGTGTTCCAGGCGGCCGTCCGCGGAGGAGGCGAGGTAGGCGGGGCCATAGATTCCGCTCACCATCAGGCAGGGTCCCCAGTCCCAGCCGCCGTGGCACTGGGCTTTGCGCAGCAGGTTGCGGTGCGGGGACTGCACGGGATAGCGTGAATGGGGGACCGGGTAGGGCAGGCGCCGGCTCCTGGCCAGGGCTTCCCGCTCGGGAGAGCGCAGCAGGACCTCCAGAAGGTTCTCTCCCTCGCGCAGGGCCTCTCCCAGCTCCGCCCGCAGGGGCAGGAACATGCTGGTGCCGGCGCCTACCAGCCTGCCGTTCAACCGCACCTCGGCGACCGAGTCCAGGCTATCCAGGTGCAGGAACGCCCGTCGGCCCTCCAGGAAAGCCCTCTCCACGGTGAAACGCCGGGCGAGGAGCCAATCGCTGCGGCCGATCCACTGGAGCTCCAGCTCCCGGGTGCCTTCGTACGGGTCGGGGATCAGGCCGGCCTCCAGCAGCGCGGAGACGTTGTCCCCGGGGACACGCATCGGCAAGGGGTCACGAAGCTGCGGCGTCGTGTCGCCCGTTTGCCGCAGCTCCCAGGTGCCTGCCAGGTCGATAGTTTTCATTTCCAACAAACGAAGTATGATACGGGAGCATTGCCGCGTCAAGCAGATTTCAACGTGCGAGCTTGACGGTCAGAGGCGCGATTTGCCGTAAAAACCGCTTGACAACCCGCTTGAAATCGCTTATAAAAGGTTAGTTGGTTGCTAATCCAACCAACTAAGGGGTGAAGGAAACCTGTGATCCAACCCAAGCG
>CAZMWZ010000309.1:0-2678 GCA_964570045.1 uncultured Spirochaetaceae bacterium | reverse complement strand
ACGGCCACGGCCAGGGCGGCCAGCGCCTGGTTGGAGCAGATGTTGGAGGTGGCCCGCTCCCGCTTGATGTGCTGCTCGCGGGCCTGCAGGGTCAGCACGAAGGCCCGCCGCCCCTCCCGGTCCACGGACTGCCCGGAGATGCGCCCGGGCATCCGGTGGAGGAAGGCCTGGCGCGCGGCCAGGTAGCCCACCGTGGGTCCGCCGAAATACGGGGGCAGCCCGCAGGGCTGGGCGTCGCCTGCCGCTACATCCGCGCCCCAGTCCCCCGGGCTGCGCAGGACGCCCAGGGTGAGGGGGTCGGCCGACTGCACCAGCAGGGCCCCGGCGGCGTGCACCTCCTCCGCCAGACCGGTGAGATCCTCCAGGTAGCCCAGGAAATTCGGGCTCTGCACGATCACCGCCGCCGTCCCCGGGACCAAGCCCCGGCGCAGGTCCTCCCGGTCCAGGACCCCGTCCGCGGCCGCCACCTCTTCCAGCTCCACCTCCAGGCCGGAGAAGTGGGTGGCCAGCACCCTGCGGGTGTGCGGGTGCAGGGTGCGCGCGTACAGCAGCTTGCGGGAGCGACGCACGGCGGCGAGGGCCAGGGAGGCGGCCTCACAGACGGCGGTGGCCCCGTCGTACAGGGAGGCGTTGGAGACCTCCAGGCCGGTAAGGGCGCAGATCAGGCTCTGGTACTCGAAGATGGCCTGCAGCACCCCCTGGGAGATCTCGGCCTGGTAGGGGGTGTAGGCGGTGTAGAACTCGGAGCGGCCCAGCACAGCGCCCACGGTGGCGGGGATCAGGTGGTCGTAGCTGCCTCCGCCCAGGAAGGAAACCGCGTCGGTGCGGTTGCCCGCAGCCAGCTTGGCCAGGTGCCGGTACACCTCGGCTTCCGAGCGGGCGGGGGGGATTGCCAGTGGTTGCGATCGGAGCAGCTCCGACGGCACGTCGGCGAACAGGTCCTCCAGGCTCGCGGCGCCGACCGTCGAGAGCATGGAGCGGAGGTCTTCCTCCGTGTGGGGCAGGGTCGGAAACATGGGAACTCTCCTGTCAGTGCGCGGCCTTCTCCTGCTCGACGTGGCTCTCATAAGCCGCGGCGTCCAGGAGGCCGGCGAGCTGCGAAGGGTCGGCCATCCGGATCACGAAAAGGAAGGCCTCGTAGGGCTTCTGGTTGATCAGCTCGGGGGTCTTCTCCAGAAGGGGGTTCAGGCGCTCCACCTTGCCGGACACCGGGGCGTAGATCGGGGAGGCAGCCTTGACTGACTCGATGGTGGCCACCTCCTCGCCCTGCTTCACCTTCTCGCCGGCCTCCGGGGGCTCCACGTAGACGATGTCGCCCAGGGACTCCTGGGCGTAGTCGGTGATGCCTACGGTGGCCAGCTCCCCCTCCGCGCGCACCCACTCGTGGGTCTTGTTGTACTTCAGCTCCTGGGGTACGTTCATCGCTTCCTCCAGCTACAGGATATAGGGCACACGGGCGTTGTAGCCCTTGTAGACCACGAAGGTCTCGGCGGAGCGCACCTCGCTCACGCGCCCCACCTCTTCGGTGTAGAACTCCAGCAAGCCGAATTGCTCGTTGAGAAGGACTGTCAGAAAGAGGTCGTAACGGCCGGTCACCACGCACACCGAGACCACACCCCGCAGGCGGCTGAACTCCTCGCCCTTCTTGACCAGGTGCATGGTGTTCAGCTTGATGCCCACCAGCACTAGGCGGTGCCCGGGGACCTGCTCGGAATCGACCAGGCCGGTGACCTTCAGCACCCCCTCGCGGGCGAGCTGGGTGTAGCGGGCACGCACCGTATTCTCCGCAATCGAGAGGTCGTCGGCGATCTCCTTGAAGGACTTGCGCCCATCGCGCAGGTGCCGCAGGATAGCCAGGTTGGTGTCGTCGAGCTTCATGGCCGGCATCCAGTATAACAGAAAACGTAGTTTTTTGTCGATAGTTTCTGATATTTTCATAGAAAAAAGCAATAATATCTAAAATATCTTAAAATACCTCAATATCAATAGGCACTCACCGTCGGCCGTGCCCCGCTCTTCCCACGGCCCGTGCCGGCAGGTATCATATCGCCATGGAGCGCGGCCTGGTGCAGGTGTACACGGGCGAAGGCAAGGGCAAGACCACGGCGGCGCTGGGCCTGGCCCTGCGCGCCTGCGGCTCCAGCCTGCGGGTTTTTCTGGCTCAGTTTGCCAAGGGCCGGCACTACGGAGAGCTGGACGCCCTCGCGCGCTTCGCCGACCTGGTGACGGTCCGCCAATACGGCCGGGAGGGCTTCATCCGCGGGGAGCCCTCCGCCGAAGACCTGCGCCTGGCCCGCGCCGGATGGCAGGAGGTCCGCGCGGTGTCCGCGCGCGCGGAGCACGACCTGCTGATCCTGGATGAGATCGGCATCGCCCTGCACTACCGGCTGGTGGGCCTGGCCGAGGTGCTGGAGCTCCTCGCCGGTAAACCCGCGACCATGGAGCTGGTGCTCACCGGCCGCAAGATCCCGCCCGAGCTCCTCGAGCGGGCCGACCTGGTGACCGAGATGCGCGAGGTCAAGCACTACTACGCCCGCGGCGTCAAGGCGCGCAAGGGGATCGAGTATTGAACGACGGGGCGGGCAAGACCACCACGGTGCGGCGCTCGACGGCCACGCTATGATCCGCAACCAGTGGTATGCCGTGCTGGAATCTTCCGAGGTGGGCCGCCGGCCGGT
>CAZMWZ010000308.1:0-2684 GCA_964570045.1 uncultured Spirochaetaceae bacterium | reverse complement strand
GGATCACCCCCCCGCCCAGCACCAGCTCGCCCCGGTAGAACACGGCCGACTGCCCAGGGGTGACCACCTGCGCCCGGTGGAGTGTGACCCGGCAGCGCCCCGGTGACTCCGAGGGCTCCACGGTGCAGGGTACCTCCCGGCTGCGGTAGCGCAGCTTGACCGCGCACTCCAGTGCCCGGCTCGGCGGCTCCCCGAACCAGTTCAGGCCTTCCACCGTAAAACTTGAACGCTCGGCCTGCTCGCGCCTCGCCACGACCAGCCGGTTGGCCTCCGGCTGGATGCGCGCCACATACCAGGGGCCGTTGCCCAATCCCAGGCCGCTCCTCTGCCCCACGGTGTACCTCAAGACCCCCCGGTGCCGGCCCAGCGGGCGGCCGGAGGGGTCCACGATGTCGCCGGGGCCGGCCAGATCCTCCCGGCCGGTGCGGGCGCGGATAAACTCCGCGTAGTCCCCCTCCACGAAGCAGGCGTCCTGGCTCTCCTTCACGCGGGCGGATTCCAGCCCAGCCGCCTCGGCCTCCCGCACCACCTCGGCCTTCAGGCTCTCGCCCAGGGGCAGGACCAGACGCGGCAGCACATCGGCCGGCACCTGGTGCAGCATGTAGCTCTGCTCCTTGACCGGGTCCCGGCCCTTGGCCAGGAACCAGCCGTCGGCCGTGCGCACGGTACGGGCGTAATGCCCGGTGGCCAGCTCCAGCTCCTCACCCTCCGCCAGGAGCCCCAGGCCGGTGAGCCTGGAAGCCAGAGCCGCGAAGAAGGCCCCGAAGCGCACGTAGCGGTTGCAGCGCACGCAGGGGTTGGGGGTCCGCCCCGCTAGGTAGGTCTCCACGAAGTCGTCTACCACCCGGCGGCGGAACTCCTCCTCCAGGTCGACCTGGAGGTAGGGGATGCCCAGGCGGCGGCAGACCTCCTCCGCCCGGCTTAAGACCTCGACGGAGCAGCAGCGCGACCCGGGCCAGATGAGATGCGTGGCGCCCACCAGGCGCCTGCGGCCGTCGTTCAACCGCAGGGCGGCGACGCTGGAGTCCACGCCCCCGCTCAAAGCCACGGCCAGCAACATGGGCCCACTGTACCGAAAATACCCTCCCTTGCCAGCACCCCGGCGGCGGTGTAGTGTTAGCGGGCCATGAAGGAGATCTTCAGCAAGATCAAGATCATCCCGATCTCGAAGATCCTGCTTCACGAAGGCGTGGTCTCGGACTGGACGCAGAAGCTGTCCTCGCACATCGAACACGACGGGGTGGTCAAGAACCCGATCATCGTGACCCAGTACCAGGGGCGCTACATCGCCCTGGACGGCATGCACCGGGTCACGGCACTGAAGGCGCTGGGCTGCCGGGACATCGTGGTGTACGAGGTGGACTACGACGATCCCTCCATCGGCCTGTTCGGCTGGGACGCCCTGATCCTGGACCGCTGCCCTCTGCCTGAGATCCTGCAGGGCTTCGCCGCCCGCGAGGGCCTGGAGCTGGTGCGGCACCGCGACTACGCCGAGGCCGTGAAGAACATCCAGCGGCACCGCTCCTGCTTCGGCATCCTGACCCGCGAGGAGGAGGTCTACGAGCTGCGGATCGTGGAGGAGAGCCACACCCTGGACACCCTGATCCGGGCGCTGAAGGACTTCGAGGCCGAGCTGGACCGCCGCAGCCTGCGCCTGGTGTACATCGCCGACGAGCAGTCCTCGAGGACCTTCCGCCAGCACGAGAACGCCTTCGGCCTGTTCAAGCGCCCCTTCTTCACCAAGGAGGAGGTGGTGAAGCGCACGATCGAGGGTCAGATCCTGCCGCGCAAGAGCACCCGGCACCTGTTCCCCCTGCGGCCGCTGCGCATCGACATCGACTTCATACTATTGAAGGAAGACATCGACCTGGAGACCAAGAACAAGCTGCTCCAGGCCCGCCTGAACTGGTGCCTGGAGAACAACATGGTGCGGTACTACCCCGAGTCCGTGCTGGTGCTCGACGACTGAATGCGCAGGAGAGCGTTCGTGCAGTGCGCCCTGGTCGCGCTGCTGAGCCTGGCCGCGGCCGCGCTGCCGGCGCTCGGCGGCGAGGACTTGCTGTTCCAGTGGGACCCACGGCTGTGGGGCGGGGACGTCGCCCTGGGCTGGAAGGGCTGGGACATCGTGCCCGGGGTGGACACCGTCCTGTGGGGTTCGGTGGGTGGCGCCTGGCAGAACAACCTGTACTTCGGCTCCGCCGCTGACACGGTGGTGCCGGACCGCCCCGACCAGGACACGATCGCCTACGTTAACCTCAACGCCGACTGGCGTTTCGGGGCGGCGCAAGGCATCGTGTTCAATCCCGCGCAGAACAGGAACCTGGTGGAGTTCCTGCTGTTTTACCGGGGCAAGATCCAACACTACCTCTACGACAATGGTGTGCTGGACCCGCTGCCCGAGCGCAACGGTTTGCTCCAGCACTCGCTGTTCACGGGCCTGCTGTTCGACAACACCACCAGGGACAAGGCCTCCCTGAACCGGCGGGGACTGTACAGCGTCCTGAGCGCGGAGCTCGCCCCCGCCTGGCTCGGCAACGAGGTGCTAGGGTTGAGCGACTACTGGCGGCTGTCCTTCATCCTGACCGGCTACCAGCCCGTGCTGGATACGCCAGCGGTCAGCATCTACCTGGCCGACCGGGTGCTGTTCGACCGGATCTTCGGGAACGAAGTGCCTGTCACCGCCC
>CAZMWZ010000307.1:0-2725 GCA_964570045.1 uncultured Spirochaetaceae bacterium | reverse complement strand
ATGGCGTTGTTGACCACGATGCCGCCCAGCATCAGCACCCCGATCCAGGTCTGGATGTTGAAGGTGGTGCGGGTGAGGTACAGCATGGCCAGCACGCCGATCGAGGCCAGGGGGATGGAGAACATGACCACGATAGGATCGCGCAGCGACTCGTACAACCCGGCCATGACCATGTAGATCAGCAGCAGCGACAGCAGGATGCTGATGAGGAGCTCCCGGAACGACTCGCGCTGGGCTTCCCAGTCGCCGCTGAACAGGACCGTGAAGCCCGGCGGCACCGGCACGGCGCGGAGGCGCGCGCGGAGGTCGGCCACGATGGAACCGACGTCCCGCCCGGTCGTGTTGACGAACACCGTGAGCAGGCGCTCCTGGTCCTTGCGCTCGATCGCCGTGGGACCCGGCTGGCGGCGCAGGCTGACCACGTTCGCGAGCGGCACGGCCCGCCCCTCGCCGTTCACCACCGGCAGGTCCAGCAGGCGCCCCAGGTCGAGGGACCCCTCGCCGGCCAGGCGCACCACGATGGGCACCTCGCTGTCCGCCTCCCGGAAGGTCCCCGCCTGGCTGCCCGCGACCAGGGTCCGCAGCAGGCTGGAAACCTGCTGCACGGTCAGGTTGAACTCCGCCACCCGCCGGCGGTCGACCACGACCAGGTCCTCCAGGACGCCGGCCTCCTGGCTCAACTGCACGTCCGTGACCCCCGGCGCCGCGCGGGCCAGTTCCCGGATCCGCCCGGCCAGTTCCCTGCCGGTGGCGAGGTCGTAGCCGCGTACCTCGATCTGGATGCGCTCGGTGTTGGAGCTGCCGGCGCGCATCAGGAAGAAGCCCTGGCTGTTGCGGGTACGCAGGGTCATGCCGGGGGTGCTGCCCAGGCGGCGGCGCAGGTCGTCGGCGACTTCGGCGTCGGAGCGCCCGCGCTCGCGGCGGGGGACGAGGGTCAGGCTGATCTGGCCGGAGCTGCCGCCGGAGCTGCGGAACCCTCCCCCGACGCTGGTGACCATGGTCTGGATCTCGGGCACCGCTTCCCGGGTGCGCCGCTCCAGGACCTGGAAGGCCTCGTCGGTGAGCTGGAGGCGGGTGCCGGCCTCCATGTCGCCGCTGATCCGGACCTGCCCCTCGTCGGTGGTCGGCATGAGCTCCGAGCCGATGAGCGGCACCAGCAGCAGGCTGGCCCCCATGGCCAGCACGATCGCGGCCACGCTCAGGAGCGGCCGGTTCAAGGCCCGAGCCAGCAGGCCGGCGTAGCCCTGCTCCATGCGGCCCAGTGCCCGGCCCAGCCTCAGGGCCAGCCCCGTCTCGCTGGCCGTCCCCGTTCGGGCGAGCAGGCGGGCGGACATCATGGGCACCAGGGTAAGGGAGGAGACCAGGGAGCAGATCAGGGAGAAGCTCACCACCAGCGCCAGCTGCTTGTACATCACCCCGGACACGCCGCGGATGAAGATCAGGGGCAGGAAGACCACCAGGGTGGTCAAGGTGCTGGCGGTGACCGCGGCGGTCACCTCCCCCGCCCCCTCCACGGCCGCTTCGGCCGCGGGGCGTCCAGCCTGCCGCAGGCGGAAGCCGTTCTCCAGCACCACGATGGAGTTGTCCACCATCATACCCACGCCCATGGCCAGGCCGCCCAGGCTCATAATGTTCAGGGTGAAGCCGCTGGAGTACATGAGCACGAAGGTGGCGATTATGGAGAAGGGGATGGAGACGGCGATGACCAGGGTGCTGGCCAGGCTGCGCAGGAAAAAAAGCAGCACGCCCACCGCGATCAACGCGCCGTACAGCGCCGAGGTGGTCACGTTGGTCAGGGCGCTCGCGATGTACCGGGAGTTGTCGTTGAGCACGACCAGCTCCAGCTGCGGGAAGTCCGCCCGGATCCGTTGCAGCTCCTTTCGTACCTGACCGGCGACCTCCACGGTGTTCCTCCCGGACTGCTTGCTCACCGAAAGGCGGATGCCGGGCCGCCCGTTGATGCGGGCGATGCGGGTGACCTTCACGCTGCCGTCGGACACCTCCGCGACCTGGCGCAGGGGGATGGGCGTGCCCTGGCGTACCGCCACCACGGTGTCCCGCAGCTGGTCCAGGTTCTCGTACAGGGCGGAGGAGCGCAGGGTGCGCTCGAAGTTGCCCTGGGTCACCGAGCCCAGGGGCGTCTCCACGTTGGCCGACTGGATGCGGGCGATCACCTGGTCCACCGGCACCCCCAGCAGCTCCAGGCGGTCGGGCAGGAGGCTCACCTGGATCTCGCGCTGCACCCCGCCGAACACGTCCACCGCGGCCACCCCGTCCACCCGCTCCAGGCGGTAGGCCACCTGTTCGTCGATGAGCCGGCGTAGGTATACGGGGTCCATCTCCGCGTAGGCGCCCAGGGTCAGGACCGGGATGTTGGCGGGGTCGAACTTGAACAGGCGCGGCCGGTCGGCGTCGTCGGGCAGCCGCGGGATGACCCGGTCCAGGCGGTCGCGGACGTCGGCCGCTGCGGTTTCGAGGTTCGTCCCCCAGGCGAAGGCCAGCTGCACGTTGCTCGAGCCCTCGGAGGAAACCGAGGTGATCTCCTCCACGCCCGGGACCGCGCTCATGGCTTCCTCGACCGGGCGGGTGATGAGCTGCTCCACGATCGGCGGGCTGGAGTTGGGATAGGAGGTGGAGATCGAGAGCACCGGGTAGCTGATGTCGGGCATGAGGTCCAGGGGCAGGCGCCGCAGGGCGGTGAAGCCCAGGATCACCACGATCAGGG
>CAZMWZ010000306.1:0-2769 GCA_964570045.1 uncultured Spirochaetaceae bacterium | reverse complement strand
CGGATGGGTTGAATCAATCCCTCCTCTGGGTCACAATCGCGGCAGCAGGAGCCGCAAGATGCCGCTACAGGGCAAGGTTTGTCTGGTCACCGGCGGAGGCCGGGGCATAGGCCGGGCCGTCGTGGCCCGCTTGGCCAGGGAAGGGGCCCGGGCCGTCATTGCCTGTGACGCCAGCTCGGAGGGGTTCCCCGAATTGGAACGCTCGCAGGCCAGCGTCCGAGTTCGGCTGCTGGACGTCACCGATGCGGCGGCGGTCGCCCGCGCTGTGGCCGAAATTTCCGCCGAGCTCGGGGGCATCGACGTCCTGGTCAACAACGCCGGGATCACCCGGGACGCCTTGCTGCAGAAGATGACCGACGAGCAATGGGCCGCGGTGCTGGCCGTCAACCTGACCGGGGTGTTTTTCGTGACGAGGGCAGTAGCCCCGGGCATGATGGCGCGCCGCCGCGGCTCGATCGTGAACCTGGCCTCGATCGTGGCCCTGGACGGCAACATCGGGCAGAGCAACTATGCCGCCAGCAAGGGCGGGGTCATCGCCCTGACCCGGACCTGGGCCAGGGAGTTCGCCCGCAAGGGCGCGCAGGTGCGGGTCAATGCCGTAGCCCCGGGATTCATCCGCACGCCGATGACCGAAAAAATCCCCAGGGACATCCTGGAAGGCATCGTCTCCCGGGTCCCGTTGGGGCGCATGGGCGAGCCGCAGGACGTGGCCGGCCTAGTGGCCTTCCTGGCCGGGGAAGAGTCCTCCTACATCACCGGGCAGGTCATCCGCGTGGACGGCGGCCTGGTGCTTTAAGGCGGAGGCAGGAGGCGGCGTGCGCAGAGTATTCATCGTCGGGGCGAAACGCACGGCCATCGGGGCTTTCGGCGGCAGCCTGCGGGAAATCCCGGCGCCGCGCCTGGCAGCCGAGGCACTAAAGGCAGCCCTGGCCCAGTCGGGCCTGGAGCCGGAGGCCGTCGACGAAACGATCGTGGGCAATGTGCTGGCCGCGGGCCAGGGCATGGGTCCCGGTCGGCAGGCGGCCTTATACGCGGGGCTCCCGAAGGAGAAGCCTGCCTACGCGGTGAACTTCCTGTGCGGCAGCGGCATGAAGGCGGCAATGCTCGGCGCCGCCGCCATCCGCTGTGGAGAAGCCGCCGTCGTCGCCGCCGCAGGCATGGAGAATATGTCGCGGGCTCCTTACCTGGTTGACCCGCGGGTCCGCTTCGGGAGCCGCTTCGGCCACCTGCAGCTCTCCGACAGCCTCCTTGCCGACGGGTTGACCGACGCCTTCCACAACGTGCACATGGGAGTCACCGCGGAGAACATCGCCCGCAAGCACGGCATTTCCCGGGAGGCCCAGGACCGCTTCGCATTGCGCAGCCAGCGGCTGGCACGCCAGGCCATCGAGACGGGGCGCTTCCTTCAGGAGATCACACCGGTGCCGGTGCCTCGCAAGCAGGAAACCGTTCCGTTCGACCGGGACGAGCACCCTCGCTTCGACGCCACCCTGGAAAACCTGGGGCGGCTGCGGCCGGCCTTTGAGGAGGGTGGCACGGTGACCGCCGGCAACGCCTCCGGGATGAACGACGCTGCCAGTGCGCTGATTCTGGCCGGCGCAGAAATGGTTGGGAAGCGGGGGCTCCGGCCACTGGCCGAGCTGGCCGCCTGCGCCCAGGTGGGCAATGACCCGGTCTGGATGGGACTGGCCCCCGTGCAGGCGGTCGTCCGCCTCCTCGACCAGGCGGGGTTAGACCTGGGCCGGATCGACCTGATCGAGTTGAACGAAGCCTTCGCCGCGCAGGTTCTGGGGGTGATCGCCGAGCTGGGCGAGCATTACGGCGAAGCCGGGGAGCGCATCCTGGAGCGTACGAACGTGAACGGCGGGGCCATCGCCCTGGGGCACCCCGTCGGCGCTTCAGGCAACCGGATTATCGTGACCCTGCTGTACGAGATGCTGCGGCGCGGCAGCACCCACGGGTTGGCGACCCTGTGCTGCGGCGGAGGCATGGCCACTGCCGTGCTGCTGCGCGCCCTTCCCTAGACCGGGAGATGAGGCGCGCGGCCCTGTTCCTGCTGGCGGTCCTGCTCGTCGCGCTCGGCTCCTGCGCCCGGGAGGACCCAGGTTCGGGGCTTCCCGGCGTGAGCCTGGCACAGGTACGGAAGCAGGTGGAATACCTGGCCTCCGACGCTTTGGGCGGCCGGGAGGTGGGCAGCGCCGGCATCGCTCTGGCTGAAAAGCACATCGCCGGATACTTTGCCCGCTGCGGTCTCCGGCCGCTTCCCGGAAGCGACGGCCTCTTCCAGGAATTCAGCCTGTACCGAACAGGCTTCGCCGCAGCCTCCACTACCCTGACCCTGCGCACTTCCGCGGGGGCGATCCCCGGCGTGCCGGGGAAGGATTTCCGGCCCTTCGATTTCTCCGGCAGCGGCGGCCGCGACGCGCCGGTGGTCTTTGCGGGCTACGGGATCACGGCGCCCGAGTACGGCTATGATGACTACCAGGGGCTACAGGTGGCGGGGAAATACGTGCTGGTGCTGCGGCACGAGCCGGGCAACGCCGACCCCCGCAGCCCCTTCGCGGGCACAGCCAACACCGCGCACGCCTTCTTCCGCGCCAAAGCCCAGAACGCCGCGCGGCGGGGCGCGGTCGGAATGCTCCTGGTCGACGACCCTGTCAGTTCCGGGCGGGAAGAAGATCTGTCGCTGCTCGCCTCCTATTCCCTGGAGTCTCCCTCCGAAACGCGCGACGAGGTTTCCTCGTCAGGGGGTTTTCTCGCCGCGCATCT
>CAZMWZ010000305.1:0-2789 GCA_964570045.1 uncultured Spirochaetaceae bacterium | reverse complement strand
GAGTACTGGCAGGCCACGGGCCCCAGGCCGCCTGAGAGCTCCCGCAAGCCCGCCAGGAACTCGCTCCGCGAGGCGTAAGTCCGCCGTTCGCCGGGCAGGGAGTCCAGGATGCGCGCTTCGATCGCATGGACCAGCTTCCGAGGGACGGAGCCCGGGCGCACCAGGTACACCCAGGGACGGGTGTTGTGCACCGACTCGGGAATGCGGAGGATCAAATCGGAAATGCGGTCGCGGTGCTGGAGATTATAGAAGAGCCAACCGCCGAGGCCCTCCTGGGCCACGGCACGTTGAGCCCGGGTGAGGTCCACGCAGGGTCAATATTCGATCTGGAGCGTGTCCACGCCGAAGGCGGCGTTGGAAGCCTCGGTCTTCCTGAGGATACCCCAGCTTAAGTCCTTGACGTCATCGATCACGTAAAGGCGGACGTAGTCGAACTTGCCGTCCCGGTAGAACACCGAGAAGTAGGGGTAGCTGGGGTTCCTGCCGAAGACCATCTCGGCCTTGCCCCCGGCTTTGCTCAACCAGCCGTGGGGTATGTAGAACTCGCCCACCTTCATGTCGCTCTTCATGTAGAGGACCTTGTAGCCCTCGGGGTGGCTGAAGATCTTGAGGATCGGCACGCTCTTCACGTAGACCTTGGGCTGCTCCTGGCCGAAGGCCGCGAGAGCCAGCATCAAGAGAAGCACGCACGCTATCGCCCTTTTCATAGGCCGCTAGCCTCCTATGAGTCCGTCCGTATACCTATCCTATCGGCATCCATCGCCAATTCCAGCGCCCTTTTTACAGGGTGGCCAGCATCAGCGCCTTGATCGTGTGCTTGCGGTTCTCCGACTGGTCCCACACGCGGGAGGCGGAGCCCTCGATCACCTCCACGCTCACCTCATTGCCCTTGACCGCCGGCAGGCAGTGCAGGAAGATGGCCTGCGGCTTGCCGGTGGCCTGCATCATCTCCCGGTTGACCTGGTAGGGGCGCAACAGCTCGAGTCGTTCCTTGGCCTGGGCCTCCTCGCCCATGGAGACCCACACGTCCGTGTACACGGCGTCCGCGCCGCGCACCCCTTTGGCGATGTCGTGGGTCAGCTCCAGGCGGCTGCCGCTGGCCTTGGCCCACTCCCGGCACTGCTTAACGGTCTCCTCCTCCGGGTGCAGCGCGGGGGGAGCCACGATCGTGAAATCCACGCCCATCTTGGCGCAGCCCACCAGCAGGGTGCGGGCCACGTTGTTGCGCCCGTCCCCCGCAAAGACCATCTTGACCCCCTTCAGGCGCCCGCAGGCCTCCTCCAGGGTCATCAGGTCGGCCAGCACCTGGGTGGGGTGGTACAAGTCGGTCAGGCCGTTGTATACAGGCACCCCCGCGTACCTGGCCAGGGTCTCCACGGTTTCCTGCTTGAAGCCCCGGAACTGGATGGCGTCGAACATGCGCCCCAGCACCCGGGCGGTGTCCTCCACGGACTCCTTGGCGCCCAGCTGGATGTCGGCGGAAGAAAGGAACACCGGGTGGCCGCCCTCCTCGCCGAAGGCGGTCTCGAAAGCACAGCGGGTGCGGGTGGAGCGCTTCTCGAACAGCAGGGCGATGGTCTTGCCCAGGAAGCGCTGGTGCACGTTGCCCGCTCTGCGCTCGCGCTTGACCTGCTGCGACAAGTCCAGCAGGAAGCGGATCTCCTCGGGGGAATACTCCTTGAGGGTCAACAGCGAGCGCCCCTTCAGGTTGAACGCCATAAGGACTCCTTTGCGCGCAGTATCTGCTCCAGATCGGGCTTGCCGATCTCCTGGAGCTCGTAGCCGACCCTGAGCATCGGCTTGCCGATCTTGATGATCCGGGTCAGGTCCACCGGCGTAGCCACTATCACCAGGTCGCAGTCCACCGCCTCGATGGTGGCTTCCAGATCGCGGATCTGCTCCTCGCCGTAGCCCACCGCCGGCAGCACCGGCCCGATCCCCGGGTAGTCATCGAAGGTGCGCCGGATGAGGCCCTGGGCATAGGGGCGCGGGTCCACGATCCGGGCGGCCCCGTACTTGCGGGCCGCCACCACCCCGGCCCCGTACTTCATTTCCCCGTGAGTCAGGGTCGGGCCGTCCTCCACCACCAGCACCCGCTTGCCGGCAATGGCCTCACCGCCCTCCACCAGAAGCGGCGAGGCTGCGTCCACGACGGCGGCTTGGGGGTTGAGGCTGCGGATGCTCGCCCGCACCGCTTCGACCCCCTCGGGGGAGGCGGTGTCGATCTTGTTGATCACCACCACGTCCGCCTTGAGCAGATTCACCCGCCCGGGGAAGTAGGACAGCTCGTGCCCGGGGCGGTGGGGGTCGGTCACGGTGATCCAGAGGTCCGGCTTGAAGAAGGGGATGTCGTTGTTGCCGCCGTCCCAGAGGATGACCTCGGCCTCCTCCTGGGCTTTGGCCAGGACCTCCCCGTAGTCCACCCCGGCGAACACCGTGAAGCCTAGCGCGAGGTGCGGCTCGTACTCCTCCATTTCCTCGATGGTGCAGCCTTGCGTCTGGAGGTCCTCCAGGTGATGGAAGCGCTGCACCCGCTGGCGCTCCAGGTCGCCGTAGGGCATGGGGTGCCGGACAACCACCGCCCGCCGGCCCGCCTTTTTCAGGATCTGAGCCACCCGCCGCGTGGTCTGGCTCTTGCCGCAGCCGGTGCGCACGGCGCACACGGCGATCACCGGCACCCGGGCCTGGAGCATGGACTGGCCGGCGCCGATCAGGCGGAAGTCCGCGCCGCAGGCGACGACCTCCGAGGCCTTCTCCATGACGTGCTGGTGGGAGACGTCGGAGTAGGA
>CAZMWZ010000304.1:0-2795 GCA_964570045.1 uncultured Spirochaetaceae bacterium | reverse complement strand
ACCGATCGGTCTGGCCCTTTGTGGGGGTCATGATCCTGGGCCTGGCCCTGGTGATGATATGGCCCCAAATCGCCTTGTGGCTGCCGAATCAATATTTTGGGCTCGGTAAATAGCTAGACGGCCGAAAACACCGCTGGGCAGCTTCCACCCTGTTCAAGGGAAGGAAGCTGCCCAGTTTTTTTTTCGCTACCCCTCCTCCTGCTCGGCCCGGCGCAGCAGCTCCAGAACCTCCGCGGAGCTGCCGGCGGCCAGCAGCGCCTCGGAGAAGCCGGGGTCGCGCAGCAGGCGCGCCAGGCGGCTCAACAGCCGCAGCTGGGCGGTCGGCCGGCCTTTGGGGCCCACCAGCAGAAACAGCAGGCGCACGGGCCGGCCGTCGAGGGCCTCGAAATCCAGCCCCTCGCGCTTGCGGGCCACGGAGAAGGCCGCGGCGGACAGCTCCGGGGAGGCGCAGTGGGGCAGGGCGATGCCCTCGCCGATGCCCGTGGAGATCATCTTCTCCCGGGCCTTCAGCGCTTCCAGCAGCGCCGCCGGGTCGCGGATCTTGCCGGCCCCGACGAGCAGACCGACCATTTCCTGCAGGGCCTCTTCCTTGCGGCTTGCTTTGAGCTCGAGCTCCACGCAGGCGGGATCCAGGATCTGCCAGAGGGCGCTCATGCCTCGCCCTCCTCGGTCCGCAGGCCCTTGGCGTAGTCCACCGGCACGGTGAACAGGAGGCCATTGCCGGGTACGGACAGGTCTCCGCAGGCCTTCTCGATGAGCCTCTCCAGCCGCCGGACGGTCTCGGTGCCGTCGACCACGGAAAAGATGACCCGGTTGGACGGCTTGTTGCCCTTCATGTACTCCTGGAAGTCGGCGAACAGGGGCACCTCGGAGGCGAGCAGCCGGCCCATTCCCGCCGAGTCCAGCACCGTGGCTCCCGGGACCCCCGCCTCAATGAAGGCTTCCAGCACCTCCTCGAGCAGCTCGTCCCGGTTGAGAATAAACACCACCAGCTTCATCATTCCTCCCTTCAATCCGCCGGGTCGGCCTCGACGGCCACGCCGCTGCGCTCCAGCAGGGTGCCTTCCAGGCGGTACAGCGACACGAAGGCCAAGAGGTACCCAACCGCGGCCTGGGCTTCGGCCAGCTGGCTGGCCAATAGGTCGCGCTGGGCCTGGGCCACCAGAAAGGTGGTGGAGGACCCGGTGCGGAATTTCTCGGTTTCCGCCGTGAGCTTCTCCTCCTGCAGCCTCCGCAGCTCGGCGCTGGAGGTCACCCGCTCGGCGGTGAAGACCGCCTCCAGCCAGGCGGAGCGCACGTCGGCCTCCACCGTGCGCTCCAGGGCGCGCAGGGACTCCTCGGCTTGGGCGCGGCTGAGCCTGGCCCTGTCCGCGCGCGCTTTCGCCCCCCGGTTGCCCAGGGCCAACTGGAGGCGCAGGCCCGCGCTCAGGCTGGAGGCCTCGCCGGCGGCGGGGAAGGTGCCCGCAAAGGCCGCCGCGTAGCCGGTGCCTCCCAGCCCCACGAAAGCGTCCAGCCGCGGCAGAAGGCCGGATCTCGTGCGCGTCACCTCCAGCTCCCCGCGTTCCAGCTCCAGGCGGGCCTGGAGCAGCTCCGGACGGCGGCGCAGGCCCAGGGCCACGTGCCCGGCCTGGTCCTCCAGGGGGCCTTCCGGCGGCGCGGGGGAGTCCGCCAGGCGCACCGGCGCTGCCAGACTCGCGTCCGGAGGGGCGATCCGCAGAAGCAGGGCCAGGCGGGTGGTTTCGACGCGCTTCTCCCCCTCGCGCAAGGCCTCCCGGCGGGAGGTGAGCTCGGCCCGCGGGGCGGCCAGCTCGATGGGGGCGATCTGTCCCACCTGCACGCGGACCCGCGACTCCTCCAGCTGGCGCTCGGCCAGGGCCAGCGACTCCCGGTAGATCTCCCGCTGCCGCAGGGCCAGGTAGTGGTCCCAGTAGGCCTTTTGCACGTCGGCTACCAGGGCCTCGGTGAAGCCCCGCAGCTCGTGCTCGGAGGCCATGGCGTCGAGGCGCGCCTGCCGCACTCGCGCCAGGTTGGCGGCCAGGCGGCCGCCGGCTAATAGCGCCTGGGTCACCTCCACGTCGTAGCGGGCGGAGACGGGGTCCCAACCGGCCCCCAGGGAGGCGCTGACGGAGGTGCCGGTGGCGAAGGACAGCGACAGCCCCGCCTCCGCCCCGCTGCCGGCCGGCGAGGAAGCGCCCGGCCAGGTCTGGCTCGCCTCGGCCGTCAGCAGCGGGTCCAGAAGGCCCTGTTCCTCGCGGACTGCCGTCCGCCGAATCGCCGGGGTGAGGCGCTGGGCCTTCAGGGAGGGGTTGTGCTCCAGGGCGAGCAGCACCGCTTCGCGCAGGGCGAGCGCGGGCGGGTTGGTGGCCTGGGCGCCGGCACGGGCGGCCAGCAGGGCTAGCAGCGCGGCGGCCAGGGCCCGTAGGCTCACCCCGAGGCCCCCGCCGCCTCGGCCGCACGGCGCCGCTTTTCCATCCTGCGCTCGAACAGCAGGTATAGCGAGGGGATGAACAGCAGGGTGATGAACGTGGAGCTGGCCAGGCCGCCGATCACGGTACGGGCCAGCGGCGCCTGCACCTCTCCACCTTCCCCCAACCCCATGGCCAGCGGCAGCAGTCCGACCATGGTGGTGAGCGAGGTCATCAGGACCGGGCGCAGCCGGCGGCCGCAGGCCGTGAGAATGGCATCGCGCAGGGCCAGGCCGTCGCGCCGGCGCAGCAGGTTGGTGGTATCCACCAGCAGGATGGCGTTGTTGACCACGATGCCGCCCAGCATCAGCACCCCGATCCAGGTCTGGA
>CAZMWZ010000303.1:0-2820 GCA_964570045.1 uncultured Spirochaetaceae bacterium | reverse complement strand
CCACGGGTCCGCAGCTCCCTGAATCTGCCCCGCTTGTCCCACGCCCGGCGCAGACCGAAGGAAAAGCACTCGGCTAGGAAGGCGAACACGTCGAACACCGTAGACTTGCCGCTCCCATTGGGACCCAACAGGACGGCCAGGGGCTTTAAGTCCTTTAACTCCACGTCTCGCAGGGCACGATAGTTCCAAACGTGGAGCGATTCGACGGTAATCATTCGGTCAACCTGAAGTCTTCATCATACTTGGAACAGCTCCCCTTGTCCCGCCCGTTTTTGGTGGAGCGGGAAATTCTTGAAAGCCGGTCACCTCGCGCCGCATTCCTGCAGCCATTCCCTCAATTGCCGGGAAAGCACCGAACTGATCGCATGGATTGCATCATGGCGGCTTAGGCCTTCGGATATCAGCCTTGCCAATGCGTCCCGTGTTGCTGCCATCCCTGCCGCGATCTGGTTCTCGACGATGACGTGAATGGTTGAGTGCAGCCGTGGGTTGGGAAGCCGGATTCGGTTTCTGCGGTGATACGCTGAAACGCGCTCCAAGCACCGGCTTCGGGTTCTCTGTCCGGATCGTACTTGTTCATTATCGTCGGTGAACTCCACCTGCATCATACATCATGGCTCGACGACGCACCAAGAGACTGATCGGCCGGCTGCTCGCTGCGCCGCGGGTGCGCCTGAGCGATACCAGGCTCAGCGGGCGCACCGAGCTGTTGCTGGCGCACTTCAGATGGCTTTAGAGTCCGACGAGGATCCGCACGTCCGCGATGCACACCCCCTGACCGGCAGGGAGCGCCAGGACCGGGTTCAGATCCAGCTCGGCGATGTCCGGGTACTCCACGGCCAGCAGGGAAACCCGCGCGATCAGCGCGGCGAGCGCCTGCCGGTCCCGGGGGGGCGAGCCGCGGAAGCCGGACAGGAGGGGTGCGGACTTCAGCCCGTCCAGCATTTCCAGCGCCTCCGCCTCGCCTACCGGGGCCAGGCGCACGGCGGCGTCGTGCAGCAGCTCGGTCCACACCCCGCCCATCCCGGCGAGGACCACGGGTCCGAAGACCGGGTCGCGCTTGAGGCCCACGATCACCTCCAGCCCGCCGGCCACCTGTTCGGCGAGAAGCGCGCCCCGGAAGGAGGCGCCCGCGAAGCGGACGGCCAGGTCCGCGAAAGCGCGCTCGACGGCGGCCGCGTCCTTCAGCCCCAACAGCACGCCGCCGCGGTCGCTCTTATGGATGACGTCGGGGGAGACCACCTTCAGGACCAGGGGGTAGTGCAGGGGGCGGCCCGCCCCGGCGTCCTCCGCCGCTTCGGCCGGGGAACGGCAATAGCGGAACGCGGGGAAGGGGAGGCCCAGGCCGCGGAGGAAGGCCCAGCCGTCGGGTTCGGGGACCAGGCCGCCGGGGAGCTCCGCGGGCGGCCAGGGCAGTGGGCGCGGCTCGGGGAGCGGCCCGCGCTGGCTGCGGCGCGCGGCGGCGAGCAGTTCTTCGCGCTCGCGCAGGCGGGCGAGGGCCAGGGCGGCGCGCTCCCCGCTGGGGAAGCAGGGCACCCCGGCCTGCTGCAGCACGCGCACGGCCTCGGCCACCACGTCGCCCGCCGCGAACACCACGGCGATCGGCTTGGGCGCTGGTGTGGGGCGGGGGGGTGCGGCGGCCTTCCCGGCGACGGAATGGCCCGGGGCGCCCGTCCCGCCTACCATCGCGTCGCGCGCCGCGATCACCCCACGGGCCAGGTCCACCGAGTCCAGGAAGGGGGTGGACACGTTGATCGCAATGGCCGCGTCGTACCCTCCGTCCAGCAGCAGGCGCAGGGTGCGCTCGTAGTTGGCGCCCGAGCCCTCCACGGTCAGATCCACGGGGTTGCCCACCGCGCAGCGCTCGGACAGGAACTCGCGCAGTCCGCTCCGCAGCCGTGAAGAGGGTTCGGCTACCTCGAGGCCCAACTCCTCGGCGCGGTCCGCGGCCAGGACCCCAGGACCGCCGGAGTTGGTCACGATGGCCACCCGCCGCCCGGTGGGGGCAGGCAGGTGGGCGAAGGCATCACACAGGTCCAGCATCTCCTCGATGCCGGCGGCGCGGATCACGCAGGCCCGGCGGAATGCGGCGGCGTACACCTCGTCGGCGCCGGCCAGGGAGCCGGTGTGCGAGCTGGCCGCGCGCCGCCCGGTGGCCGTGCGGCCGGCCTTGATGGCGATCACCGGCTTGACCGCGGCGGCCGCGGCCAGGACCGGCAGGAGGCGCTCGCCGTCGGCCACGGACTCCAGGTACAGGGCGATCACCGCGGTTTCGGGGTCCTCGGCCAGGTACTCCAGCAGCTCCGCCTCGCCTATATCGGCCCGGTTGCCGTAGCTCACGAACTTGGAGAAGCCGATGCCGCGCGTGCCGGCCAGCCCCAGCACCGCGCCGCCCACCGCGCCGCTCTGGGTGATGAAGGCGACCCGGCCGGGCCAGGCCCGCGGCTCGATGCTGGCCGAAAGAGCGTTGGCCGTGTTCATGATGCCCGCGCAGTTGGGCCCGATCAGGCGCACGCCGGCCTCGCGGGCCGCGGCCGCAAGGCGCAGCTCCCCCTCGGCGTTGCCCGCCTCGGCAAAGCCGGAGGTGATCACCACGGCGATGGGCGCGCCGGCGGCGCCTGCTTCGCGTACGGCGCTTTCCGCGAACTGCGCGGGCAGCGCCAGCACGGCCAAGTCTATCCCGCCTTGCACCTCGCGCGCACCGGCGAAGGCGGGGACCTGGGGGAAACCCTCGGGTGGCTCGGCCTTGGGGTTCACCACGGCCAGGCGCCCGGTGTAGCCCACCCGCTGGAGCTGGGTGACGATCTGGTGGGCGATCTT
>CAZMWZ010000302.1:0-2832 GCA_964570045.1 uncultured Spirochaetaceae bacterium | reverse complement strand
CTGTTCGGCATCCAGCCCTCGGAAGGCGAGGAGGTGCACTCCGAGGACGAGATCAAGATCCTGCTGGAGGAACGCGAGGAGGAGGGGGAGCTGTCGCTGCAGCGCCTGCTCATGTTCGGAAACCTCTTCGACTTCGGGCACACGGTGGCCCGCGAGGTGATGACCCCGCGCGGCTCCATCGCCTACCTGTCCTGCGCGCGCAGATGGGACGAAAACCTGATGGTCATGATGCAGTACAAGCGCTCCCGCTACCCGGTGTGCACCGACGAGATCGACTCGGTGCGGGGCTACGTGCACATCAAGGACCTGGCTTTCGAGTACATGACCGGCGAAAAGGAGCCGGTGCTGCTGGAGCTGGTCCGCCCGATCCTTCACTTCCAGGAAGCCACCACCCTGGAGGACTGCCTGAGCCAGTTCCAGGCCCGCAGAGTGAGCCTGGGCCTGGTCTTCAACAAGCGCAGGAAAGTTACCGGCCTGATCTCCATGGAGGACGTCGTGGAGGAGATCGTCGGGGAGATCCGCGACGAGTTCGAGCGCCCGCCCCGGGCCCAACTGGCCGCCAGCTTCGTGCCGGAGGCCTGCGACCTGGAGGTGGAGGCCGGGGACCGCTTCGAGCTCCTGCGCGCGGCAGTGCGGCGCCTTCACGCCGCCCGCCCGGTGTTCAAGCTGGAGGACGCGCTGGAGCAGGTCTACCAGCGCGAGAAGGGCCTGAGCTCCGCCCTGGGCCACGAGACCGCTTTCCCGCACGCCCGCATCCAGAGCCTCGGGGTGCCGCTGTTCACTTTCCTGCGCTGCCGCGAAGGAATCGACTTCCGCGCTCCGGACGGCAGGCCGGTGCGCATGGCCTTCCTGATCCTCACTCCCTACCACGAGCCGGTGGCCCAGCTGGCCCTCTTGTCCAAGCTGGCCAGGCTGGTGGTGAACACCCCGCTGCGGGAGCGCCTGCTGGAGGCCGAGTCCAGCGAGGAGGTGCGGGAGCTGATCACGGCCTTTGAGGAGACCATTCCCCTTTGACCCCTTCAGCCATCCCGCCGATTGCCGATACTTTGGGCAGCGTGAGTAACCAAGAAGGTGGGTTCCCCTGGGCGGCGGTCGGGGAGCCCTACACCGCCGAGGATGTCATCGAAGTCGTGCGCTTCCTGATCCAGAAGGGCGACGAGCGCTATGACGAGCTGCTGGCCGCAGCCGAGCGGGCCATCCGCGAGCTGGCCGCCCACGGGCGGCCCCCGGCCAAGCTCACCCTGGGCGAGCGCGTGGCCGCTCTGGAGCGCCAGGTGGCCGCTTTGCTCGGCGCCCGCTATTGCGCCTTCCTCACCAACGCCACCGCCGGGCTGGAGATCGCCTACCGTTACGCGAACCTGAGCCGGGGGGATGAGGTGATCGTGCCGGCCATCACCTTCATCGCCACGGCGGCCTACCCGCTGGCCGTGGGCGCTCGGGTCGTTTTCGCGGACGTGGAGCCGCGCACCTTGAACCTGGACCCGCGTGACGTGGAGCGCAAGCTCACGCGCCGCACGAAGGTGATCGTGCCCGTGCACCTCGGCGGCCGGCCGGTGGACATGGACCCGCTGCTGGAGCTGGCGCGACACCGGGGCATCCTGGTGGTGGAGGACGCGGCCCACGCCTTCGGCGCCGTCTACAAGGGCCGCCAGGCCGGGACGCTGGGACACTTCGGGGCCTTCAGCTTCCACGAAAAGAAGAACGTGAACTCCTTCGGGGAAGGGGGAATTCTGGTCACGAACCTGCCCCTGGGCGAGAAGCTGCGCCAGGCCCGCTTCCTGGGGATGGAGCCCGGCCGCAAGGCGGCCAACTGGATTTACGACGTGGTCGCCCTGGAGGGCGTGCGCGGCCCCTTCGTGGCCGGCAACGCCTCCTCGACCGAGATCCAGGCCGTGGGCCTGGCCGTGCAGCTGCGGCGCATGGAAGGGATCCTCCAGGAGCGCCGCCGGGGCGCCGAGTACCTGAACGCCCGCTTCGCGGCCAGCCCGGTCCTGTGCCCGGAGCTGCCCGACACCCCGGAAATCCGCTCCACCCATCACCTGTACCTTTTACAAGTAGACCCGCAGGGCGGCGACGTGCAGAAGCTCAAGGAGAGGCTCGCGGCCCGGGGGGTGGCCAACATCCCCCACTTCGCCCCGCTGTACAAGTTCGAGCTGCTGCGCCGGCTGGGCTACGACCCGAAGCGCTGCGCGCGCGGCTGCCCGGTGGCGGAGGAGGCCTTCCTGCACCGCTTCACCCACCTGCCGCTGCACGGCCTGCCCGGGGACCGGCTGACCGCGCTGGCCGACGCGGTGCTGGCGGCCGCCGCCGAGCTGTAGCCGACGGACGGCCCCTTATGCAGCGACCGGAGGCTTCCGCCGCGGGCTACCACATCGCCTACCGGAAGGCCGTGGCCGCGCTGGCGGCCCTGGACCTTGGCGAGGTCGCCCGCCTCCTCGGCGCGTCTTGCCGGGGCCGACGGTTGGAGCTGGCCTTCTTCGGGCAGCCGGTGGGGATCGAAGTGCCGGAGGAGCCCGACGGCGAGGCGCGCTTCCAACCCGACGACCTGCCGCTGGCGGAGAAGATCCTGATCCTGCATTACCTCGGCTCGGGGTCCGTCCCGGAACCGCCGAGCCCGGGCCGCCTGGTGAGCTTCCAGCAGCTGGCTGGCGCTTCCTTCTACGAGCCGACCTACCGCCAGCGCGGCCCGGCACGGATTGCACGCCGCTTCGGGGAGGACGTGCCGGCTTTTGTTCGGGCCTGCCGCGCCCTGGGCTGGACCGAGGAGCAGCTGGGCGACGCCGCCTACGGCGGCCCGGTGCTCCCCCGCCTGCGCTGCGTGGCGGTCCTGCA
>CAZMWZ010000301.1:0-2872 GCA_964570045.1 uncultured Spirochaetaceae bacterium | reverse complement strand
TCCTCGAACAGCTCGCTGCGCTGCTCGATCGTGCCTCCGGGAATGCCGGCTGTTTCGTCATCCTCCGGGGTGAGCGGACAATCACTGAGGAACATGGCTGCCAGCGCCGCGCATGCCGCCCGCAGGAAGCCCTTATAGGACATCCCTCCTCCTACAGGCTCACAATGCTGTACAGGGACAGCGTGTAGTCAATGATGAGGCCCCCTCCCAGCGAGGCCGACGGGAGGAATTCGTCAGGATTTGGGTACAGCTTGAAGAGGAACCTCCTGGAATTATAAGAGGAGTTGGCGATCCCGATAAGGTCGTTGTTGACCACATGGATGGGCGTGGTCCCCTTCAGGTAGAAATACATGAAGGTGTACTGCGAACCCTGGGCCAGGCCCAGTTGAGTGACCAGGAGGTTGGCGACCCGCCGGGGCGGCACATCCACCGCGTACCAGTCGACGTCCTGCAGCTCCGCCCGGAGGTCCAGGCTGGGCGTCGCCCTGTAATAGAACAGGTTGGCCCGGCGGTCATACTCCAGCGCCGTGGCCTGCTCCTCCACGTCGTTGGGCTCCAGCTCGTCCCGGCAGACGGCGCTGGCCACACCCAGCACCGGGGCTGACGGTCCGAAGAGCCTGGCACCCCGGATCTTGCTCAGGCAGTAGAGATAGCGGCACTGGTCCTCACAGTCGCTGTCGGTGTAGGAGGTGCGCGTCCCCCGGTACACCTCGCGGTACGCCACGACCGCCGTGTCCTCAGCCCTCTCCAGCACGTACTCCTCCGCCCCCGGATCCGCCTCCCAGCTCACCTCGACACGGCAATCCCGTTCCAGCGAGCTCACGCGCGGAGCGCTCACGCTCGGGTCGCGCAGGACCCGGTCCAGCTCGCCGAGAAGCCCCTGGCTGCACCCTCCGGCCAGGAGAAGCGACAAGCCGACCCATGTGCCCCGGTGCAGCCTATTCATGGGGATCTCCTTTCCTGAACGACACGCTCAATCTGGGGGAGAAAACGAGGAGGGGAGGGGAGTAGGCCGCCACCTCCAGGACGCTCTCCACCCCGAGGGATATCCGGCCGGAGGGAGAGTAGCGGTACAAAAGAGTCAAGCAGAATCCCGGGACCACCGTCGTGTCCGTGAACAGGGAGGAATACTTGCGGTCCTGCACGGCGGTGTCCAGCTCGACGAGCAGCCCGGCGCCCAGCCCCACCGCATGCCCGGCAGGCAGCTCCAGGAGCGCCTCCACCGGTACCCGCAGTTTGGCCAGATGCAGGAAAAAGCTCTCGTAACCCGGCTCGTTCATGCCCAACGCGTATTCCCCTTCCAGCCCAAGGGCCACGTAGGCGCTGCGGGACCAGAGCTTGAAGAGGGGATACGCCGGGATGAGGCGGGCCGCCAGACCCACGGTGGCGATGCCGGCCACTACCCGGTCCCAATCCCCTCCCATGGGAGTCCAATATCCCAGCCAGGTCGCGAGCTCCACCAGGTTGCGCCGAGGATCCTCGGCTCGTGCCGGCGGCTGGAGGCCCGCTTCGGTGAAGAAATACTCCAGAACCTTGGCGGCCATTTCCCGCATGAGCCGCTCGTAGTGGGTCGGGTCGTCGCCGCCGAAGAACGCGGCGGCGATCTGCCCCCGCTCATGGTCCAGCAGCTTCAGCTCCGCCGAGAGGGCGACAGCGGTCCGCTTTACATAGCCGTACAACAGGAAAGCGTACCCCTGCCGCTCGCAGAGAAGGGCGGCATCCAGCAGGCTTCTGGGGGTTTCCGCGGGATCCTCTCTGGACCGCAGCACGGAAAGGGAATCCCCCGTCGTTCCGCGCGCCAATGCCCGCAGCAGATCTGCCTCAGGTTGGAGGGCTCTCATGGCCTCGCTGCCGGTTTCGTCGATGACGACCAGAGGCGCAACGTACACCTCCAGGGCCATCGCCAGAGAAGGAGACAGCCCGAGCAGCGGCAGGAGCGCAGGCACCAACCCGAGGCCTCTCATGGCTGCTCCCTCCCCAATGCCTCTGCGGCCAGGGCAGCGGCTTCGCTTCCGGGGTGGTCCGCGAGCACCGACCGCAGCACGGCCTTCCCCCGGGCCTTGCGTCCCGTAGCCAGATAGCCTACACCCTGTAAAGCCCGCAGCATGGGCAGCGGCTCACAGAGCAGGCCCCGTTCGGCCAGGGCCAGGCTCTGCTCGCTTTCTTGGCGCTGCCAGGCGGCGCGGGACAGCCCGACATACAGCTCCGCCGCCCTTCTTCTTTCCCGCGGCGTTCCCGGGTTCATTCTCGCCAGGGACTCGCGCCACAGCTCCTGCGCTTCCTCATTTTCCCCCAAGGCGTACGCACAGTCCCCCAAGGCCGCCAGGCCTTCGGCGCCGGGCCTAGCTTTCACGTACTCCCGGAGCAGCTCCCGGGCTTCACGGTGCCTGCCCAGCTCCAGCAGAGCCAGCCCCGCCCGCAGGCGCGCCTCCTGGAAGCCCGGGTCCAGCTCCAGGCATTTCCGGTAGCCGGCCACCGCCTCCTGGAGCCTGCCGGCCCGCGCCTGAGCGCTCGCCGCGAAATGCCACAGCTCCGCGACTTCCCCGTTCAGCGAGCCGGCCCGCAGGAAATACCGCTCCGCCGCCTCGTAGTCCCCGTTGTACAGCGCGCACAGGCCCGCCGAACGCAGGCACTCGGGGTCTTCCGGCCGCAGCTCGAGCACCCGCTGAAAATGCAGCAACGCATCGGGCCAGCGCTCCTGCTCCGCGTATACCCGGCCGAGCAGCTCCAGCGCCGGAGCGTTGTCCGGCTGCTCGCGCAGAACCCGCAGCAGGTGCCGCTCGATCTCCTGATAGGCGGGCGAAGCGCCGGGATTCGCCCGGTACAGGCTGGCGGCGTAGTATTGGTGGGCCTGCGTGTTCTCCGGCTGGCG
>CAZMWZ010000300.1:0-2929 GCA_964570045.1 uncultured Spirochaetaceae bacterium | reverse complement strand
TTTTCCGGACTGAGGCGGCAGGGACACTACACCCTGGAGATACCCGGTAATGGCCCGGCCGGCGGTTTGCGCTCCGAGGCCTTCGAGATCGGGGAGCGCCTGCTTCTGCGCCGGACCGTGCCTGCCGTGCTGCGGTACTTCCGCTCCCAGCGCTGCGGCGGTGCGTGGGACGAGGCGGACCGACGGGCTGGGTTCTACGGCGGCCGCAGCGACCGGGTGGACGTTCACGGGGGGTGGTATGACGCCTCGGGGGACAGGAGCAAGTACCTGAGCCACCTTTCCCACGCCAACTACCTGAACCCGCAGCAAAGCCCTCTGGCCGTCTGGGCCTTCCTGGCCGCCGCGGTGCTGCTGCGCAGCGATGCCGAGCCCGGCGGCGGGAACGGCCCCCTTCGGGACCTGCTGGGGGAGCTGCTGGAAGAGGCGCGCTATGGGGCGGAGTTCCTCCTGCGCATGCAGGACCCGGCTGGCTATTTCTACATCGGGGTGTTCGACCGCTGGACCCACGAGCCGGGTGAGCGGCAGATCAGCACCTTCCGCGGGCAGCAGGGGCAGCGGGGCGAGGACTACCAGGCCGGCTACCGCCAGGGTGCAGGCCTGGCCATCGCCGCCTTGGCCCGCGCCTCGCGCGGCCTGTCCGGGAGCGGCGCCGAGGGCGCCTTTCTGCAGGCCGCCAAGCGGGGCTTCGCTCATTTGGAAGCGCACAACCGCGAGTACCTGGACGACGGCCGTGAGAACATCATCGACGACTACTGCGCCCTGCTGGCGGCCGCGGAGCTGCACGCGGCCACAAGTCATGGGCAGTACCTGCGGGCGGCGCGCCGGCGCGCCGGGCTGCTGGCGGGGCGCCTGTGCAGCGACGGGAACTACCGGGACTTCTGGCGTGCCGACCGCCGCGGCGAGCGGCCGTTCTTCCACGCCGCTGAAGCCGGCCTTCCCGTGATCGCCCTGCTGCGCTATGCGGAGTCGGAACCTTCAGCCGGGCGGGCCGGCGTGGCCCTGCGGGCAGTGCGGCGCTCGCTGGATTTCGAGCTGGCGATCACGGGAGAGGTGGTCAACCCCTTCGGCTACGCCCGGCAGTACGTGCAGCCGGTGGACGGGCCCCGACGAACGGCCTTCTTCTTTCCCCACCGCAATGAGAGCGGCTACTGGTGGCAGGGGGAGAACGCGCGCCTGGCTTCCCTGGCCGCCGCCGCCTGCCTGGCGCGCCGCGCCTTGCCCCGCGACGCACGACTGGAGGAACGCCTGTCCGCCTATGCCGTCGACCAGCTCGGCTGGATTCTCGGCTGCAACCCCTTCGACGCCTGCCTGCTGCACGGCTTCGGCCGCAACAACCCGGAGTACGAGCCCCGCTACCCCAACGCCTTCGGCGGCATCTGCAACGGCATCACCGGCGGCTTCGACGACGAAGAGGACATCGACTTCCTGCCCTCGCCGTACGCGGAGCGGGGGGAGCACCGCTGGCGCTGGAGCGAGCAGTGGCTCCCCCACGCGGCCTGGTACCTGCTGGCCGCCTGCGCCGCGCCAGCGCCTGGACTCGCTGCGGCTTAGGCCGTACACTCACCCGGAGGTGAAAAATGAAAACAGCGTTGATCGTGGCAGGCGCGGCTCTTCTGTGTCTTCTGCTGGTCGGCTGCGCTGCCGGCCCCAACGAGCTGGCCAGGTCCGCAAATCGCCAGGGTACGGTGGCCGGCTTCTGGCATGGCCTCTGGCACGGCCTCATCGCCCCGGTAACCTTCATCATCTCCCTTTTTTCCAGAACTGTGCAGATTTATGAGGTGCACAATAACGGGAACTGGTACAACTTCGGCTTCCTGCTGGGGATGATGATCATCCTGGGCGGGGGCGGCGGGGGGGCAGCCGCGCGCCGCAACCGGCGCTGAGCGCGGCCGGAGCCTGGGAGGCCCGACCCGTAAGATATAGGACCGGCATTTACATTTTTGTATTTCGGAAGCATTCCCACCGGCATTTTTAGAACGGGGCAATTCTATATATTGCTTTGTGGAACAAGCAATTAGGAAATTTTTACCTCATCCCGATGGCTGGCACGGTGCTTGCATGTTTTTCTATAGAAAGGCGGGATGCAATGAACGGGCAGCCGGTGAGTGAGGACAGAAGGGGCCTTGGGCGGTTCCAGTTGAGGCTCCGATCCCTGATTCAAAGGCTCAAAGACGGGGAGGAGATCCTGGAATTGTATACCCGTGACGTCTCTTCAAAGGGCGCTTTTTTCTTTGCCGAAAACCCATTGCCGATCGATACCAGCCTCTCCATGACCCTCTTTCTTCCCGTCGGGGAGTCCGTGAAGAGCAAAATCAGTGTGGAAGGAATGGTGGTCCGGTCGGAGAACGACGGAATGGCGGTGCGCTTCGCCCCCAATTACTCGCTCGTCGCGCTTTGAGCTGCCGGCCAGGCCAGCAGCCCTAGCAGCGCGTCCAGGATGCGCTGGCGGTATTGCTCCTGCGCGGCGGCGTTACGCCGCTGCGCCAATCGAGCGGCGTTGCCGATGTTGCCGGTGTAATAGCGCCGCAGAGGGTAGAGCACCAGCAGGACGGCCTCCGGGTAGTAGCCGTTCACGGCGGAGGCCACCACCAGGGTCACGATCCCGCCGTTCACCGCGAGGGCGTTCAGGGCATCCGTCGCGTCCCCGGCGTAGGCCTGGCCCGCCCCCGGCAGGACCGCCGAAAGCAGGCGGGCCGTTTGCGGGGACTTCAGCTTGAGCTTCCGGGCGTCGGCCAGCAGCTCCCGCAGGTTACTGAGCTCCATTCCGTTCTCCGGGAATGCCTGCCGCAGAGCCTCGTCGGCTTCCGTCCAGCGGCCCTGGTAGATGCGCAGCAGAGCCAGCAGCAGCGGCAGGTCCCTGCCCTGGTCCCCGGAGAAAGCCTGCAGGCGCAGCAGCTCCAGCTCGGCTTCCGCGTCCTTCCCTGCCCCG
>CAZMWZ010000299.1:0-2947 GCA_964570045.1 uncultured Spirochaetaceae bacterium | reverse complement strand
TCAGCCGTTTGATGAGCTGCGACTCATACTGGGTGTTCGCAGCGGGAGCCAGAAGAGGCTCCCCCCACTCGATTTCATTCAGGAGCTTAGCCATGGCAGGCGGTCTTCACGTGCGACCTGTTCTCAAACTTACTTATTTATTATCTGGATTGTCAACAATTACCCCCTGGACCTGATCCGCCAGCCAGGCCACCCGGTGCTGGCCGCCGCCTACAGGGTGCCCGGCCGGCGGTCAGGCGAAGCGATAGTAGCGCTTGTAGTCGTCGTACAGCAGGTGCAGAGGGGGCTCGTCCTCCTCGATCTGGGCGAAGCGCCCGACCTTCTCGTGGAAGCGGTTGTCCACGTAGTCGTCGTTGACCCGGCTCACCTCGCCCACCAGCACGGTGCCCTTGCCCTCCCGCCCCCAGAATTTGTGGTACAGCCTCGCGGGCAGACAGATGGACTCCCCCGGCAGGAGGGTCACGGTGTCCCCCGCCTTGACCGTCCTGCGCACGCCATCCAAGCTGACGCTGACCTCGGTGCCCTCCAGCCCCTCCTGCGCCGTGGAGTTCCACAGCTGGATCACCAGTTCGCCCCCGCCGCGGTTGATGATGTCCTCCATTTTCTGAAAGTGAAAATGGGTGGGGGTGACCTGCCGCTCCCGGACGATCAGCATCTTCTCCGCGTAGGTCTTGCCGCCCGGCTTGCCGAGCTCCTCCAGGGTGCCGTTGCGGATGGTGAACAGGATCAGGCCGGTCGCCTCGAAATCCCCGAGCCCGAAATCCGTGATGTCCCAGCCCAGCTGCTGCCTCACGATCTCCTGGCACTCCGGCCCCTTGCCTCGCCAATCCTCCGGAGACCAGAAGGCGAAGGGAGGCAGGTAAAAGCGGGCCTTGCGGAGCAGGTCCACGGTCTGTTTCATGAAGCGGTTGATCTCGGAGCGTTTCACGAGAACTCCTTGCCCCAGGCCAGCTCCACCATGCCGAAGAAGTACAGCGTCTCGTACCAGGTGTCGTAAAACAGCCCCGCGAACCCGCCCACGTTCCAGTAGCGCCCGCCCGGGAAGCGGAATCGGTATCCGGCGTTGGCCCCGGCCGTGATGACGATATTCTCCTCCAGGTTCAGCGACACCTCGGCGAAGCCCCCGGCGTAAATTTTATTGTTCCCGAGTCCCGCGGGAAAGAACCCCAGCACAGAGGTCCCCACGCCGATGTCCGGGTTGTCGAAAAGCACCCAGCCCAATAGCCCGGCGTAGCCCACGCGCACGTGGGGCGCCACGGTCAGCTCGTCGCCCACGCGGAAATGAAAACGCGCGAAGGGTCCGAACTGCAGGAAGCCCAGCAGGTTGACCTCGAAGGCGTAGAGCCCGAGCGGATCCACCTCCACAGCAGGCAGCCCGCCCGCGGAGGCGCCCTTCTCTGTTTCCCGGGTGATGCGCTGGATCTTATCCATGGGGATAGGGATGTCCAGACCGTCGGCGGTCCTGAGGGTGATGCCTTCGGTTGGATAGCTCTGGCGCTCGATGATCGTCCCGCGCAGGACGCTGCCGTCCTTGAGGTACACGACATCCTGCTCCTGGCTGGCTGCAGGCAGCAGCCCGGCAGCCCCGACCAGCAGCAGCAGGATTGCACTCAGGCGTTTCATTCTCCCTACTTCGCCGGCGCATTGGCCGTATTTCTAGTAACCCTACTGCAACAAAAGGGAACGGGCAAGCTCGCTGGCAGCCGCGGCGACGGGATTATCAAACGCTGGACAGCAGGGAGCTTTGACACCAAAATCGGGGGGTATGATCACCGCGCGGCACGACCCCTGGGCGGAGGCCCTTTTCACGCCCTTCATTACCCGGCTGCTGCGGCGGCACTTCCACGCGCTGCGCCTGCTGGGGGAGCCGCCCTCCCCGCCGCGCGGGCTGCCCCTGCTGATCGTGCCCAACCACAGCACCTGGTGGGACGGCTTCTTCCTCTACATTCTGAATCGCCTGCTGCTCGGGCGGCGCCTGCACCTGATGATGCAGGAGGAGCAACTCGCGCGCTTCCGCTTCTTCCGGCGCATCGGGGCCTTCGGCATCCAGCCGGGTTCCATCGGGGAAGTGGCCGCCTCCCTCGCCTACTCAGCTTCAGTGCTCAGCGAACCGGCCAATGCCCTGTGCCTGTTTCCTCAGGGCGTGATGCGGCATCCCTCGGCGCGGCCGCTGGGCTTCCGGCGCGGCCTGCAGCGCATCCTGCGCGAGCACAACGCCCCGGTGGGGATCCTGCCCCTGGCCATCCGCTGCGAGTTCTACGAGGACCAGCGCCCGGAAGCCCTGTTCCTGTTCGACCGCTGCCTGGAGGCAGGGCCGGGGTCCTACCCGGGGAGCGGCTGGCTGGAGGAGCGGGTCACCGGCCTGCTGGACGAGGCCGGACGGGCGGCGCAGGAAAAGAGTCCGGGTCGGATGCTGCTGGCTGGGCAGGTGGGGGCGGGCGAGCGTTGGGCGGCCTTCCGCCGCCTGGGCCGCTAGAGGGAGGCGGCCAGCTCCCGCACCCAGGTGTTGCCCGGGTATACCTCCTGGGCGCGCCGTAAGTACAGTCGAGCTCGTTCGGGGTCCTTGCGGCCCCGGTAGGCCAGGCCCAGCCAGGTCAGCACGCCGAAACGGTCCGGGCGTTCCAGCTCTTCCCGCCCCTCCAGCTCGTGCAGGAGGCGTAGGGCTTCCGCGTCGCTGCCGCCGGCAATGGCCGGGGCATTCAGGAAGTACAGGGCCAGGGTCAGGCGGGCCTTGGCGCTCGCCGGCTCTAGGCCCAGGCTCCGCTCCGTGAGGGTCCGGATACGCGGGCCGTGGCTCATGGCGTATAGAGCCCCGCGCGCGGGGATGAGCTGGGCGATCAGGTCCGCCTGCAGACGCGGGGCGTCAGCGAGCCCGGAACAGGAGGAGGCGCGTTCGGCCAAAGCCAGGCCGGCCTGGAAGCGCCGCTGGGCCTCCTTCTCGCGCTTG
>CAZMWZ010000298.1:0-2969 GCA_964570045.1 uncultured Spirochaetaceae bacterium | reverse complement strand
CAATGATTATTTCGATGAAGCAGCCCGCCCTGCCAGGGTAGTTATACGCGAAACGAGCCGTTTGTTCAAGAAACCCGCGTTGAGCCGGCCGGCAGAATGGCTCAGAAGAAGAGCTTCACGGCTGCCGCCGCGGTCAACACCTGGACAATGAGGCCGAAGACCCTCTCCGGGATACGGCGCGCGAGGAAGACCCCGACGAAGGCGCCGGCGACCACGGCGGGGGAGAGGGCGAGGTCGAACAGCAGGGAGCTGGGGGTGATCAGGCCCAGGAAGGCGCTGAAGGGCACCTTGAAGAGGTTGATGCAGAGGAAAAACCAGGCGCTCGTGCCCAGGAACTCGTTCTTCGGCAGCTGCATGGTCAGCAGGTAGACCAGCATGATGGGGCCGGCCGCGCTGGCCATCATGGTGGTGACTCCAGCCAGCACGCCCAGGGCCGCGGCCAGCCACCAGGCGCCCGCCCCCGTCGGTTCGCCGCGGGAGCGGGCGCTGCGCCACAGGCTCAACGCCTGCAGCACGAGGACCAGGGCGCCCAGGACGTACTTCAGCTCCCGGTCGCCGATCCGGCCCATGGCGAAGAAGCCGAGCACCACTCCTGCCCCCGCCAGGGGCAGCAGGCGCAACAGGTGCGACCAGACCGCGTGGCGCCGGTACCAGGCCACTGCGAACAGGTCCCCCAGGATCAGCAGGGGCAGCAGCGCCCCCGTGGAGGCGCGGGCCGGGAGGACCATGATGAAGAGGGGTACCACCAGGGTGCCTACCCCCGGCGCGCCGGTCTTGCTGACCCCGACCAGCAGGCCGCAGGCTGCCGCCAGGGCCCACTGCCAGGCAGCGAGCTCCGGCCTCATCGTCCCCCGCACACGGGACAGCGCGGGTCGCGCTGGATGGCCACCTCCTGGAACTGCATCGCTGCCCCGTCGCAGAACAGCAGTCGCCCGGCAAGCAGCGGGCCGCCGCCGGTCAGGTACTTCAGCGCCTCCAGCGCCTCGAGGCAGCCCAGCAGCCCGGCCGTGGCTCCAAGAATCGGGAAGAGCTCCTGGGGGGGTGACTGCGGCACGATGCAGGTCAGGCAGGCGGTGGCCGGGGGGTGCAGGAAGGTGATCTGGCCGCAGTAGCCGGTGACCCCCGCGTGAATCATGGGCAGTGAGCGCCTCACGGCGAGCGAGTTGAGCACCTGTCGGGTGGGGAAGTTGTCCAGGCAGTCCAGGATCAGCCCGGCCTCGCCGACCAGGGCCTCCACCGAGGGACCGTCGATCACGGCCCGCAGGGGCACGACGCGGACGCGCGGGTTGACGCGCCGCACGGTCCGGCGGGCCGAGCGGACCTTGGGCCGGCCCAGGTCGGCTTCGGCGTGCAGGAGCTGGCGGTTCAGGTTGGACAGCTCCACGAGTCCGGCGTCGCAGATGCGCAGGGTGCCGACCCCCGCTGCGGCCAGGTACTGGGCCACCGGGCTGCCCAGGCCTCCGGCCCCGGCGATGAAGACCGTGGCCGCCCGGAGCCTGGCCTGGGCCTCCGTGCCCCAGCCGGGCAGAATGAGCTGCCGGTGGTAGCGCTCCAGCTCGCGGGGACTAAGGGCCTGATCGGTTCCCATTGGCATCCCCCCTTCAGTTCCCCACCGTAGCGCGAAAGGCCAGCGGCTGGCAACCGCGGCGCGGCATGCACTACACAGGGTGAGTACGAAATAGTACATTAAGCAGCGGGAGGCACACCTTGAACAAGCGGGACGTCATGGCCACGCTGGAAATGATCCTGAACGAAGCCCACACCGCCGTTCTGGCCACGGTGGACGAGCGGGGCAGGCCGCACCTGCGCTGGATGACGCCGGCCCTGATCGGCGGCCGCGAAGGGGCGGTGTTCGCGGTGACCTCGCCGGGCTTCGACAAGACCCGGCAGCTGGAGAAGCACCCGGAGGTGGAGTGGCTGTTCCAGACGCCGCTGCTGGACACCGTGGTGATGGCCCGCGGGAGGATCAACGTCCTGGACAACCCCTCGATCCTGGCGGAGGTGCTGGAGTCCCTCGGCCCCTACATGCACTCCTTCTGGAGGCTGCAGGGGGAGGAGCGCGAGCTGGTGGTCCTGGAAACCATCATCGAGGAGGCGGTGTGCTACTGGCCTTTGAAGGGCAAGAAAGAAACGGTGACGGAATGGTGAAGGCCTCCTCGAAGGACAAGGCGCAGAGCGCCCACCGCTACGAGAGGGATTTCCTGGCGGGGCTGCTGCGCCAGATGCTGCTGATCCGCCGGGTGGAGGAGAAGGCGGGCGCCATGTACGGCCTGCGCAAGATCGGCGGCTTCTGCCACCTGTACATCGGGCAGGAGGCGGTGGCCGTGGGGGCGATCGCCGCCCTGGACCTCGCCCGGGACTACGTGCTGACCGCCTACCGCGACCACGGGCACGCGCTGGCCTGCGGGATGGACCCCAACGCCCTGATGGCCGAGCTGTACGGGAAGGCCAGCGGCTGCTCGCGGGGGAAGGGCGGCTCCATGCACTTGTTCGACGCCGGCAGGCACATGCTGGGGGGTAACGGCATCGTCGGCGCGCACATCCCGGTGGCTACGGGCGTGGCGCTCAAGATCAAGTACCGCCGGGAGGACGGGGTGGTGCTGTGCTTCTTCGGGGACGGCGCCATCCACCAGGGGGCCTTTCATGAGAGCCTGAACCTGGCCAAGATCTGGCGGCTGCCCGTCGTCTATATCTGTGAGAACAACCAGTACGGCATGGGCACCGACTTCCGGCGGGTCTCGGCGGTGGCCGACCTATCCCTGATGGGCGCCTCTTACGACATTCCCGGGAAACAGGTGGACGGCATGGACGTGCTGGCGGTCTACGAGGAGGTGGGCTGGGCGGTGCGCAGGGCCCGGGAGGAGAAGCTGCCGTCGTTCCTGGAGATCGTCACCTACCGTTACCGCGGCCACTCCATGAGCGACCCTGCGCACTACCGCACCAAGGAGGAGCTGGAGGGGTACAAGAGC
>CAZMWZ010000297.1:0-3047 GCA_964570045.1 uncultured Spirochaetaceae bacterium | reverse complement strand
GCTGCGAGAAGGTGTCCAGGAGCCCCGTACCCAGGCTCACCACGAACACCGCCGCTAGGAGCAGCGTCTGGCTGCCCGGGACCAGGAAGAACAGCGCCGCGGCGGCCGACACGAGCACGCCTCCGGCCACGTCGGTCCAGGCGATGAGCCGTCCGCGGTTGACGCGGTCCACGAATACCCCGGCCAGGGGACCCAGCAGGACCATGGGGACCATGGCCAGGCCGCTGACCAGCCCGGAAAGGGTTCCCGAGCCGGTGGTCTCCTTCAGCCACAGCAGCGCCGTAAGGGCGAAGGCGTTCTTGCCGATGGAGCTGATGAGCTGTCCCTGCCATAGCAGGGTGAAGGAGCGGTTCCATAGCCGCGTCGGTAGGATCGCATTCATGCCCCCAAGATACCGCGGTCAACAGCGCCTTGACAGCAGTCCACGGCGGAAATAGAGTCGGCATAGGCTCTCGATGCCTGCGCGAGGGACGCGATGACTTTCTCTTCGGCCCTTCCTGCCGCGAACGCCCACCACCGCCTGAACGCAGCCGAGCTCCGCGAGCTCTTGCAGGCCGCGACCCTCCGGCTGGAGCGGCGGGCCTCCGCCATCGACCGCCTGAACGTCTTTCCGGTACCCGACGCGGACACCGGTTCCAACATGGCACACGGTATGCGCTGCGGTCTGCAGGAGGCCGTGCGCGCGCCCGCCGCCGAGGCGGCCGCGGTGGTGGCGGCGTTCGCCCGCGGGGCGCTGGCCGGGGCGCGGGGCAGCAGCGGGCTCATCCTTTCGCAGTTCTGGCAGGGGCTGGCCGAGGCCGTGGGCAGCTCGGCAACCCTCGGGGTCGAGGAGCTCGCGCGGGGCCTAGCTTCCGGCAGCGCCCTGGCCTTCCGAGCGGTGGCCAGGCCCGTGCCCGGGACGATCCTCACGGTCATGGAGGATGTGGCGGCGGCCGCGGCGAACGAGCCTCCCGACGGGATGCTTCGCGCCTTCCTGCAGCACCTGGTGGAAGCGGCGAGGGAGTCGGTGGCGCGCACTCCGCGGCTCCTGGCGGTGCTGCGCCGCTCCGGCGTGGTGGACGCGGGGGCTGAGGGACTGTACCGGATCCTGGAGGGGGCGTGGCGCTACGCGCAGGCGCGCGCAGGGCAGCCGCCCTTGAAAGAGGAGGCGGAGCCGGTGCTCGGCCCGGCGCCGCTGCTGCCACAGGAGGCCGCCTACGGCTTCTGCACCGAGTTTTTCCTTTACGGCCGCGCGCCGGACCTGGTCCGCATGGCGCTGCAGGACCTGGGCGATTCGCTGATCGTAACCGCAGCACCGCACGCCGTTCGGATCCACATCCACACCCGGACCCCGGAGGCGGTTCTGGAGCGCGCCGGTTCGCTGGGTCGGCTGGAACAGGTGAGCACGCGCGACATGGACGCGCAGTACCGGGTGATTCGCCTGGGGTCGGGGGCTGCTGCGCCGGTGGAGGCGGGTGCGGCGGTGATCGCGCTGATCCCCGGCGCAGGCCTGGCCGCGGTGTTTCGCAGCCTGGGGGCGGCGGAGGCCGTCGTTTGGGGAGACAGTGGGGAGGAGGCTCGCCTTCTCACCGTACTGGAGTCACTCCCCGCGGGGGACCTGATCCTGATTCCCAATATGCCAGATCCCGAGGCGGCTGTAGCCCGCCTTCGTGCGCTCACGCCCAAGCGGCTTCACGTGGTGGAAGCCGGGACGGTCCCCCGGGGGGTGGCGGCCATGGTGGCTTTCGTTCCGCAGGCGGGCCTTGCCGAGAACCTGCGCCGGATGAAGGAGGCGATCGCAGCGGTGCGCTCGATCGAGGTTCGAGCGGAAAGAGGCCGTGTGGTCGGCCTGCTGGAGGGCAAGCCGGTGGCGGCGGGAGAGGGGCTAGGGGAGGTGTTGGGCAGAGTGCTGCGGCAGGCACTCGAACAGGCGCCGGCAGGCCCTGGGGAGGCCGAACGGGTGACCCTTTTTTACGGCGAGGAGGTCGCCCCCGAAGAAGCCAGGGAACTCTGCGCCGAGCTCCAGCGCGCGCACCCCGGCCTCGAGGTGGAGTCCCTTGCCGGGGGCCAGCCGGGCCGCGGCCTGATCGTTTCGGTGGAGTGAACGCGATGTCCGTTCGAATCGTCACCGACAGCGTGGCCGACCTGCCCGCGGAGGTCGTGCAGCGGCTGGGCATCGAGGTGGTGCCGCTGATCGTGCGCTTCGGCGCCGAGGAGTACCGCGACGGCCTGGATCTCAGCCCGGAACGCTTCTACCAAATGCTGCAGGAAAGGCAGGAGTTCCCGGCCACGGCCACCCCCTCCCCGGCGGCCTTCGCCGAGGCCTACGACCGGCAGGCCGCAGCGGCGGAGGAGCTGCTGGTCATCACGGTGTCCGCGAGGCTGAGCGGCACCTTCCAGGCGGCGCTGCAGGGCCGCAACCTGATAGGCCGCCGGGCGCGGGTCGAGGTGCTGGACTCCGGCACCGCCACCATGACGGAAGGCTTCGTCGTGCTGCGGGCGGCCGAAGCCGCCCGGGCCGGCGCGTCCCTGGGCGAGGTCCTGGAGGCGGCCCGCCGGGCCGCCGCGCGGGTGGACTTCCTGTGTACCTTCGACACGCTGGAATACCTGCGGCGGGGGGGACGGATCGGCGCGGCGGCGGCCTTCCTGGGCTCTCTGCTGAAGGTGAATCCCCTGATCAACTTGCGGGCGGGCCTGGTGCAGCCCGCGGGCAGGACGCGCTCGCGGGCCAGGGCCGTGGACCAACTCTACGCCTTCGCGGCCGGCTACTCCCTCATCGAGGAGCTGGCCGTAGAGCACACCGCCTGTCTCGAGGAGGCGGAGTCCCTGATCGGGCGGCTTGCGGTCCTGCACCCGCGCGAGCGGATATACCTTTCGAAGATGACCCCCGTGATCGGCACGCACACCGGTCCGGGGCTGCTGCTGGTGGGCATCCTGGGGGACAAGGCGAAGGTACAGTCGGCCGGTTGAACGAGGTGCCGTTCAGGGGGCGTCGGCCAGCAGGGAGGCCACCCGCCAGGCCAGCCGGATGACCTCGGCCAATCGCGGGTAGCTCAACTGATCCGCCT
>CAZMWZ010000296.1:0-3092 GCA_964570045.1 uncultured Spirochaetaceae bacterium | reverse complement strand
TTTTAACGACCGCCTTGGGTTTTTCCGCGCGCTTGGCCTTTTTTACGGCAGGCTTCGACCCGGCGGCCGGTTTGGCGGCTTTGGGCGCGGGTTTGGCGGGTTTGGGGGCTCTAGCAACTTTCGCCGCGGGCTTCGCGCCGGCCTCCCGCCGACCTCCCTGTCGGGCTTCGCCGCCGGGCTCCGCGCCGGCCTCCATGCCGGGCTCCGCCGCCGGAATAGAGGGTTGGCTCTCGACCTTAGAAATCTCGGCCCGAACGGTTTCCTCGCCACCGCCGAGGGCCAGGCCGCGCAACACCTCCAGCGCCGAGTCCGGGGTGACCCCGTCGTAGTACTTCCCGTCCACCACCATGACCGGCGCCAGCGCGCAGGCCCCGACGCAGTTCACGGCCTGCAGGGTGAACAGGCGGTCGGGAGTGGTGCCGCCCGGCTTGATGCCGTACTCTGCGCAGATCGCCTCGGAGACTTTCGGGGAACCCTTCAGGTAGCAGACCGTGCCCATGCACAGGGTCACGTCGTGCTGCCCCTTGGGCGCCAGCCGGAAGGAGGAATAGAACATGGCCACGCCGTAGACGCGGGACAGCGGAACGCCCAGCTCCCCGGCCAGACGCCGCAGCTCCTCCGGCGGCAGGTAGCCGTACTCGGCCTGCAGATCCTGCATCATGGGGATCAGCATGCCGTGGTCACTCTCGTAGCGCTGGACTACCTCCAGCACGAACCCTTCTTTTACGACCGACATCGCTCTATATCTCCTCGACAGTCACTTCCGTGCCGCGCTGGCGTAGCTCCTCCGCGATCTCCCGCACCACCCCGACCCGGATGCCCAGCTGGTGGGGCAGGTCCGGGTTCTGGTGCGCCGGGTTTACGGCCCGGCCCACCAGGAAATGCACGTGGTCCACCGCCAGCAGCAACCGCAGCAGGCTGGAGGCCCCGTCGACCTGGAAGCGCACCGCAGTGCGGTCGGTGCCCGCGGCCAGCAGGTCGCGCACGCGGGTGAGGGTCAGGATCCCCTCGGTAACCAGGTCCACGCCCGGCAGGCGCGCAATCGGCGGCACTTCCGCGGTGATCGTGGCGAGGTCCACCTCCAGGGCCTGGCCCATCTGCCTGGCCACGATCTTGGCCGTGGTCCCCCCGCACACCACCCGCTGCCCCAAGCGGCGGGTGAAGTGCTCTACCCACTCCCCGTCGGCCTCCCGCCGGGCAGGGGGGCCGGTGAGCACGTTGGCCACCCGCTTGTGGCGGACCTTGATGACCACGATGCTCACGTCGTCGCCGGGGCGGTCGGCGTACAGCTCCCCCACCGCCTCGGCCACTTTGCCCGCCAGGTCCTCGGCCGAGAGGTCCCGGTGGGCGTGCTTTTCCAAAAACTGCGCGGCCTGCTCCCACCCCCAGCCCAGTGGGTACACGCCGCCGATCCCGGCGTTCAGCACCCCGTCGGACAGGAACACGACCCAGTCCCCGTCGGCCAGCTCCAGCACGGCCTCCTGGATGGTCTTGCCGTCGATGCGGCGCTCCTCGTACTCCACCGGCTGGACCTTGCGGCCGCGCAGCAGGATCGGCGGCGGGGAGTCGAACTCGACCACCCGGGCGGTGCCCTGGCTGAAGAACTGGGCGATGGCGAAGGTGCTGTAAGCCACCTTGCGCACGGCGCACACCGGAAGCGTCTCGCTCAGGGTCTGGACCACCTCGCTCAGCGGCAGGTTGCCCTCCAGCAGGCGTATGGCGATCTGCGTGGTCAGCGTGGCCAGGATGTTGGCCTTGACCCCGCTGCCCAGCCCATCGGAGAGGGCCATGGTCACCGAATCGGCGTGCCGGGAAACGGCGATGTTGTCCCCGCAGAGCTCCTCTCCGTGTTTATGCAGCTGCCTCGTGCCCCACTCATAGTAAAGCTTCATTCTTTCTCTACTTCGAACAATGACATGAGCTTCACCAGCAGGACCTTGGTCTCCGCCGTGGTCTCCCCTAGCAGGCGGGCGATCTCCTGGGCGGTCTTCATCTGCCGGGAGATCACCTCCTGGGCCCTTGCCAGGGTCTGGGCGCGCAGCTCGCGCAGATGCTTCTTGGCCTTTTCCTCCTCCGACGTATCGATAAAGATGCCGCAGTACAGCTCCTGCCCCTCGATGGGAAACAGGCCGACGCGGAAGCTGATGTCGTGGTCCGGAACGGCGCTCTTCACCATCAGCTGCCCCCCCGCGGCGATGGCCCGCTCGAAGCAGTCGCAGTGCACGAACCGGGCGGCCAATTCGCCGATCAGTTTCTCCTCGCCGCAGCGGAACATGGTCCGGAAGGCGGGGTTGACGAAGCGGATGCGCGTCTCCCGGTCCACCAGCAGGATGCCGTTGGGGGTCTGCTGGAGGATCGCCCCGACGTACGGGGAGGTGTTCTGGGCTTCGTCGGCCGGCTTTCGTGCGTTCACGCCTTGGTCACGAACCTCCGGATAAAAGTCTCCACCGCCTCCTCCACGCTGCTGCTGGAAACCGGCTCCTGGTCGATCTGCCAGTTCAGCCCCTCCCCGCAGCGCTCCATGCAAAAAGAGCCTTTCAGCTCGACCTGGTCCGCGAGGCCGTGTGCCCTGGTGAGCTCGCTGAAACGCTCGATCACCTGGCGCGCCCCCTTGATGTGGCAGGAGCTGCCCACGCACACGGTCACTACGGTCACCGCCCGCTCACCTCCCCTCGGCGACAGCGGCCGCCTGGGCTACCGCCATCCGCTGCACGGTGGCGCGGCGCTTTTCCTTGTTGGCTACGGGCTCGTCCTCCAGGCTCAAGGCCCGCGTCGGGCAAGAGGACACGCAGGCCGGCTGGAGGCCTTGAGCCAGGCGCGCGATGCACAGGTCGCACTTGAAGGCCACCTTGCCGCCCGAGCGCATGGCCATGACCCCGAAGGGGCAGGCCTGCACGCACATGCTGCAGCCGATGCACTTGGGCTCGTCCAGCAGCACGGGCTTGCCCGGCGCCTTGCGGTGCACGGCCCCGGTCGGGCAGGCCAGCACGCAGGCGGCCTCCTCGCAGTGCTGGCAGGATAAGGGGATAGCCTTGGGACCGTAGTATTCCACGTGGATGCGGTAGCCGGGCTTCTCGCCCGCCGCGGCGATG
>CAZMWZ010000295.1:0-3124 GCA_964570045.1 uncultured Spirochaetaceae bacterium | reverse complement strand
CCGGGACGCCGCGGGCACCGACCACTCCATCCGCATCCTGCGCGCGCGCGAGCACAACCTCCGGAACATCGACGTGCGCATCCCGCGCGACGCCTTCACGGTGATCACCGGCGTGAGCGGCAGCGGCAAGAGCACCCTGGCCTTCGACATCCTCTTCGCCGAGGGGCAGCGCCGCTACCTGGAATCCCTGAACGCCTACGCCCGCCAGTTCGTGCAGCCCGCCTCCCGTCCGGACGTGGACGGGGTGTTCGGCGTGCCCCCCACGGTGGCCATCGAGCAGCGCACCAGCCGCGGCGGGCGCAAGAGCACCGTGGCCACCATGACCGAGATCTACCACTTCTTGCGCCTCCTGTTCGTGAAGCTGGGCACGCAGTTCTGCCCGGACTGCGACGTGCCGATCCAGCCCCAGAGCCGGGAAACGATCCTGTCGCGCCTGCTGCGGGATTTCAACCGTGGGCGCATCGAGGTGCTCGCGCCGCTGGTCACCTCCCGCAAGGGGTACTACACGGACCTGGCCCGCTGGGCCGCGCGCCGGGGCTACACCCATCTGCGCGTGGACGGGCGGCATCTGCCCACCTCAGGCTGGCCGCGCCTGGAGCGCTTCCGCGAGCACACCATCGAGCTGCCGGTCGCCGAGCTTGACGTGTCCGCCTCGGCCGAGCCGCAGCTGCGCAGAGCCCTGGGGCTGGCCCTGGAGCTGGGCAAGGGCGCGGTGACGGTGGTGCGGGCGGGCCCTGAGGGTGAGGCGACCCGGGGCGAGATCTTCTCCACCCGCCGGGCCTGCCCGCGCTGCGGCCGCGGCTTCGAGGAGCTGGACCCGCGCCTGTTCTCCTTCAACTCCAGGCACGGCTGGTGCCCGCGCTGCTACGGCACGGGGCTGCTTCTGGCCGGTTTCGACGCCGAGCAGACCGGCGAGGAGATCTGGTGGAATCAGTGGTGGGAGGGGGCTGAGACCGCCTGCACCGCCTGCGGCGGCCGCCGCCTGCGTCCCGAGGCGCTGGCCGTGCGCTTCCGCGGCCTGACGATTGACCGCTACACCGCCTTGAGCGTGGCCGAGGCCCTGGCCTCGCTGGGCCGGCTGCGCCTGGGGGAGCGCGAAGCGGAAATCGCCCGCGACATCCTGGCCGAGCTCAACGGCCGGCTGGAGTTCCTGACGGAAGTGGGCCTGCCCTACCTCACCCTGGACCGGGCCGCGCCCACCTTAAGCGGCGGGGAGGCGCAGCGCATCCGGTTGGCCTCGCAGCTGGGCTCCAACCTGCGCGGCGTCTGCTACATCCTGGACGAGCCCACCATCGGGCTTCACGCCCGCGACAACCTGATGCTCCTGGACACGCTGCGCCGCCTGAAGGACAAGGGCAACACCGTGGTCGTGGTGGAGCACGACGAGCAGACCATACGCCGGGCCGAGTACGTGATCGACCTGGGGCCGGGGGGCGGGGTGAACGGCGGGAGGCTGGTGGTGGCCGGCAGCCTAGCCCGCCTGCTGGCCAGCCGGAGCTCCATGACCGGGCGGCTGCTCGCCCGGCCCCTGCGCCACCCGTTGGTCGAGCGCACCCCCCTCCCGGCCGGCCCGCGGGGAGAGCTTGCGCCGGGCACGCACCTGGCCGTGCGCGGGGCGAGCCTGCACAATCTCCAGGACCTGACCGTGGACATCCCCTTGAACCGCCTGGTGTGCGTCACCGGGGTCAGCGGCAGCGGCAAGAGTACCCTGGTGCGGGAGGTGCTTCACGACAACCTGGCGCGCCTCCTGGCCTTCCGCCGGCGCAGAGGCCAGCGCGGGCGGCCGCCGGCCGGGAAGCTGCCGGCGCCTGCACGGCAGCCCAGAGCCGGGTCCCCCGCACCCCCCCTGCGGGGCTGCCGGAGCCTCGGCGGCTGGGAGCAGATCGAGCGGGTGCTGGAGGTCGACCAGACCCCGATCGGCAAGACCCCGCGCTCCTGCCCTGCGACCTACGTCGGCTTCTGGGACGACATCCGCCGTCTGTTCGCCACCACCGCCGAGGCCCGGATGCGCGGCTACACCCCCAGCCGCTTCTCCTTCAACGTGGCCGGCGGCCGCTGCGAGGCCTGCGAAGGGCAGGGGGTAAAGAAAATCGAGATGAGTTTCCTGCCGGACGTTTCGGTGCTCTGCGAAAGCTGCGACGGCGCGCGCTTCAACCCCGAGACCCTGGCCGTGCGCTTCAAGGACAAGAGCATCGCGGAAGTGCTGGCCATGAGCGTGGAGGAGGCGGCAGAATTCTTTGCCTTCCACCCGGCCGTGCACCACTCCTTGCGCCTCCTGCTGGAGGTCGGGCTGGGGTACCTGCACCTGGGCCAGCAGAGCCCCTCCTTAAGCGGGGGTGAGGCCCAGCGCATCAAGCTGGTGACCGAGTTGGCCAGAACGCGCGCCGCGGGGCGCTCCCTGTACCTGCTGGACGAGCCGACCATCGGCCTGCACATGGCCGACGTGGAAAGGCTGATCCGCGTGCTGGTTCGCCTGGTGGAAGCAGGCAACACCGTGGTGATCATCGAACACAACCTGGACATCATCGCCGAGGCGGACTGGATCATCGACCTGGGTCCGGAGGGTGGGGAGGGCGGCGGCAGTATCGTGGCCCAGGGCCCGCCGGCCGCCGTGGCCCGGGCGGGCTCGCACACCGCCGGCTTCCTGAAGCGCTTCCTGGCGGAGCGCGGCCCAGTCAGTCCAACCGGAGGCTCAACAGCACGGGCTGGTGGTCGGAGAAGCGGAACCCCAGGTCGACGGTCCGCACCCCGAGCACGGTCACGTTCGGCGACACCAGGAAGCCGTCGATGACCGCCGTATAGTTCCCGCCCCGCACGTACGGCCTCTCCAGGGTGCGCACGGTAGGCGCGGTGTCATCGATCGCCAGGCGCCACCCCGGGGGAGGAAAGCCGGGAGGCAGCGGGTGGACCCAGAACAGGTACCGCTCGGCGGTCGTGTGCGGAAAACGGGTTTCCGCAAGAAGCAGGTTCCAGTCCCCCCCGAGCACCACGTGGTTGCTGCGCGCGGCCTCGGCCAGCAGGAAGGCCGTTACGGTTTCCAACTGCCGGCGGCGCAGCAGCGCACCCTCGTCGAACGCCGACAGATGCACGTTGGCCAGAACCAGCTCGCCCGACCCTCCGCTCA
>CAZMWZ010000294.1:0-3127 GCA_964570045.1 uncultured Spirochaetaceae bacterium | reverse complement strand
ACGGTGGGACTGTCCCTGGGGATCACTCCCTACCTCAGCGTCCCCGGCAAGCTGCTCATCATTGCCACGATGTTCATGGGCCGAGTCGGGCTTCTGGCTCTGGCCATTCCGTCCGGACGCAGGATCCCTGTGCATGTGCTCGATTATCCCGAGGAGGAGGTCATGGTAGGCTAATGAAGCAATTCGCGATCATTGGACTCAGCAAGTTCGGCCAGCGCATGCTGGAGGAACTGGCGGACACCGGCTGCGAGATCATTCTCATCGACAAGGACCGCCAGCGGGTGGACCAGTTCAAGGACCGGGTGGCCGCCGTCTACGTGGCCGACGCCCTGAACGAGGACGTGCTGGAAAAGCTGGTGCCGCGGGGCATCGACGCGGCCATCGTGGATCCCGGGGACCTCACGGAGGTCTCGATCCTGGTCACCCACTACCTCAAGAAACTGGGCATTCGGGAGATCATCGCCAAGGCGGACAGCGACGAGCATGAGGAGATCCTGAAGCTGGTGGGCGCCACGCGGGTGGTGCGTCCCAACACCGAGGCCGCGCGCCGCATCGCCCCCTTCCTGGTCTCCTCCCTGGTCTTCAGCTACCTGCCCATCAGCAAGGACCTGGTCATCGCCGAGGTCAAGGTGCCCGAGCAGTTCTACGGGAAGAGCCTGATCGAAGTCGACCTGCGCAAGCAGTACCGGCTCAACGTGATTGCCTACCGCAAGCTCAACCAGGAGGACTATGCCTTCTACGCGCCGGAGTACCGGTTGCAGGCCGACGACTTGCTCCTGTTGGCCGGCAACGAGGAAGACGTGGCCCGCTTCACCCAGGAGCGCCTGCCCAGCGCCGGGAAGGGCCTGGTGGGCTTGTTTAAAAAGTTGCTCTCCCGGCACCCCTGAGGCCTGCAGTGCGCGCGACCCGGCTCCCCGCCGGCCTCACGGCCGCGGTCACCCTGACGGCGCTGTACATCGCCGCCCAGATCCTCGCGGACATCGGCAGCCTCAAGATCGCCCTGGTCCTGGGCTTCAGCGTCGATGCCGGCACCTTCATCTACCCCATTACCTTCACTCTGCGGGACCTGCTGCACAAGCGCCTGGGCAAGCAGGCCGCGCGCCTGGCCATCCTTCTGGCCGGAGGGATCAATCTGTTCATGGCCGGCTTCTTCGCCTTCTCCGCCCGGCTGCCCTCCGACCCCTCCTGGGGCCTGGGCCTGGAGTTCGCGCGCATCCTCGGGCCCGTCTGGCGGATCGTCCTGGCCAGCATCGTGGCGGAGCTAGCCTCTGAGCTGGCCGACACGGAGATCTATAATCTCTGGGTGACCCGGGTGACCCGGCGCTTCCAATGGCTGCGCGTGTTGTCCAGCAACGCCGTGAGCGTTCCACTGGACAGCCTGATCTTCTGCTGGGCGGCCTTCGGGGGCGTGCTGCCGCCCGCCACGGTCTGGTCGATCGTGGTCGCCAACCTGCTCCTGAAAGGCCTGGTTTCGGTAGTCAGCCTGCCGGCGATCTACCTGGTCCGGGAGAAAAGCTGAAGGACGCCGGGCAGGTGGCCGCCGGCCGCCGGTTGCATTGCCACCTGAATCGGTTTATACTGCTCCGACACTCCCACATTAATAATCAACGAAGGACGTACCAATGGCACGTAAAATGGTAACGATCGACGGAAATACGGCCGCGGCTCACGTGGCCCACGCCACCAACGAGGTCATCGCGATCTACCCGATCACCCCCTCCTCCCTCATGGCGGAGCTCTCCGACCAGTACTCCGCCGAGGGCCGGAAGAACATCTGGGGCACGATCCCCCTGGTCGTGGAGATGCAGTCGGAGGCCGGCGCGGCCGGGGCGGTGCACGGAGCGCTGACCACGGGGGCGCTCACCACCACCTTCACGGCCTCCCAGGGCCTGTTGTTGATGATCCCGAACATGTTCAAGATCGCCGGCGAGCTCACCCCGACGGTCTTCCACATCTCCGCCCGCGCCGTGGCCTGCGCCGCCCTGTCCATCTTCGGCGACCACACCGACGTGATGACCGCCCGCACCACCGGCTGGGCCATGCTGGCCTCCGGGTCGGTGCAGGAGGTGATGGACCTGGCCCTGGTCGCCCAGGCGGCGACCCTGGAGTCGCGGGTGCCTTTCATGCACTTCTTCGACGGCTTCCGCACCTCCAGCGAGGTGCAGAAGGTGGAAGAGCTCACCTACGACGACATGCGGGCCATGATCGATCCCGAGCTGGTCCGCGCCCACCGGGCGCGGGCGCTGACCTCCGACCGCCCGGCCATCCGCGGCACCTCCCAGAACCCCGACGTGTTTTTCGCCGCGCGCGAGACGGTGAACCGCTACTACCTGGTCACCCCGGCGATCGTCCAGAAAGCCTTCGACCGCTTCGCCGTTTTGAGCGGCCGGCAGTACCACCTGTTCGACTACGTAGGCGCCCCCGACGCCGAGCGGGTCGTGTTCATGATGGGCTCGGGCGCGGAGGCCATGGAGGAGGTGGTGGCGCACCTCGTGGCCAGGGGCGAAAGAGTCGGCCTGGTCAAGGTGCGCCTGTTCCGTCCCTTCAGCGTGGAGCACTTCCTGGCGGCGCTGCCCGCCACCGTGAAGGCCGTGGCGGTGCTGGACCGCACCAAGGAGCCCGGCTCGCTGGGCGAGCCCCTGTACGAGGACGTGCGCACGGCCATCGGCGAGGCCATGGCCGCGGGCCAGGGGCCCAAGAGCTACCCGCTCACGGTCGGGGGCCGCTACGGGCTGGGTTCGCGGGAGTTCAACCCCGGCATGGCCAAGGCGGTCCTGGACAACCTGAAAGCTAAGGAACCCAAGAACCACTTCACCATCGGCATCGTGGACGACCTGACCCACACCAGCCTGGACTGGGACAACGACTTCTCCCCGGTCGGGGAAGGGGTGCACCAGGCCCTGTTCTTCGGCCTGGGGGCCGACGGGACGGTGGGGGCCAACAAGAACTCCATCAAGATCATCGGCAAGGCCACCGACAACTACGCCCAGGGCTACTTCGTGTACGACTCGAAGAAGTCCGGCGTGCGCACCGTGAGCCACCTGCGCTTCGGCCCCAAGCCCATCAAGAGCACCTACCTGGTGCAGAAGGCCAACTTCGTGGCCTGCCACAAGTTCAGTTTTCTGGA
>CAZMWZ010000293.1:0-3137 GCA_964570045.1 uncultured Spirochaetaceae bacterium | reverse complement strand
CTCGTACATCGAGAAGTACCTGCCCTCCCTGCACGACGCCCTGGCCCCGATCGCCTCCCCCATGATTGCCGTGGCCCGGGCCATCAAGGAGCGCTTCGGCACCGGGGTGCGGGTGGTGTTCATCGGCCCCTGCATCGCCAAGAAGGCCGAGATCCGCGACCCCTTCGTGCAGGGGGAGGTGGACGCGGTGCTCACCTTCAAGGAGCTGCTGGACATGTTCCAGGTGGCGGGGGTCAACCCCGAAGAGTTGAAGGCCAGCGGCTTCGACGGCCCCCTGTGCTACCTGGGCCGGTCGCTACCGATTTCCGGAGGCCTCCTGCGTGCCGCGGGCTTTCACACCGACATCCTGGAAAACAGCGTGCTGGTCACCGAGGGCAAGGATCGGGTCCTGGCCGTGTTGAAGGAGCTGGTGGAGGGCAAGAGCAAGGCCAAGATGTTCGACCTGCTGTTCTGCGAGGGCTGCATCAACGGGCCGAAGATGACCAACACCCACGGGGTGTTCGCCAGGAAGGAGATGCTCACCGACTACATCAACGAGCAGAACCGCTACACGGTGCGCCGCGAGCTCATCGAGACCCTGGAGGAGTTCGAGCACCTGGACCTGTCCAGGGAGTTCTCCGAGGCGGCCGTGGTGCTGCCCCAGCCCACCGAGGAGCAGATCTCGGGCACCCTGATGCTGATGCGCAAGTTCACCCCCGAGGACCAGCTGAACTGCGGCTCCTGCGGCTACCCCTCCTGCCGGGAGAAGGCCATCGCCGTGTGCCAGGGGCTGGCCGAGGTGGACATGTGCCTGCCCTACCTGGTGGAGGAGCTGGAGACCACCCTTACCAAGCTGCAGCAGTCCCACCAGGAGCTGGCCTCCACCCAGAACCGCCTGATCCAGACCGAGCGCCTGGCCTCCATGGGGCAGATCTCCGCGGGCGTGGCCCACGAGATCAACAACCCCCTGAGCACGATTCTGCTGTACTCCCACATGCTGCTAAAGCAGCACCAGGTCCAGGACCCCGAGAGCGAGGACATCCAGATGATCGTCAACGAGGCCACGCGCTGCCGCTACATCATGCGCGGCCTGCTGGACTTCGCCCGCCAGTCGCGGGTGGTGAAGACCCAGACCGACCTGGGGGCCCTGATCGGGGAGGTGGTGGCCAACATGGCCATGAAAACCCAGGGCACGGCCGTCAGGGTTTCCAGCGAGATCCAGGAGGACCTGCCGGTGCTCCTGCTGGACAGCGAGCAGATCCGACAGATGCTCACCAACCTGGTGCAGAACGGCACCGATGCCATTCAGGGAGAGGGGGAGGTGAGGATCAGCGCCGGGATTGCCGCCTCCGAGGACTGGGTGATCGTGCGGGTGCGGGACACGGGCTCCGGCATGCCGCAGGAGGTGATCTCGCAGCTGTTCACCCCCTTCTTCACCACCAAGCAGCTGGGCAAGGGGACCGGCATGGGGCTGTCGATCGTCTACGGGGTGGTGAAGATGCACTCCGGCGACATCTCGGTGGAAAGCGAGGTCGGCCAGGGGACCACCTTCCTGATCCGCCTGCCCCTCGGCGAAAAAATCAAGGAGGAGAGCGCATGAGCGGCAAGAAGACCGTCCTGTTGGTGGACGACGATGAGGATTTCGTCGAGCAGAACCGCCTGCTGCTGGAGGACAGCGGCTACCGCGTGCGCACCGCCCACAGCGGGCGGCAGTGCCTGGAGGAGGTGGGCGCCCGCAAGCCCGACCTGATCATCCTGGACATGATGATGGAGTCGGAGAACGAGGGCTTCGACCTTTCCCGGGAGCTGCGCAACTCGGAGTACACCAAGGGCATCCCCCTGGTGATGATCACTTCGGTCAATGACCTGCGCCCCTTCCGCATCGAGCCGGACCACACCTGGCTGCCGGTGGACGCCCTGATCGAGAAACCCGTGGACCCGCCCCTGCTGCTGGACGTGGTGAACCGGATTCTGGCCAGGTGAGCGGCATGGGCAAGTCCAAGCTGATCCTGCTGGTGGACGACGACCGGGACTTCCTGGAGCAGAATCGCGGGGTGTTGAGTTCCCGCGGCTTTCGGGTAACCTGCGCCTGCGACCCCCAGGAGGCCCTGGCGGCCATCGAGCGGGAGCGCCCCGACCTGGTCGTGTCCGACTTGATGATGAAGGCCCTGGACTCCGGCTTCTCCCTGGCCCGGCTGATCAAGCAGGACCCGCGCTGGGCCGGCACGCCGGTGATCCTGGTCACGGCCGTGGCCAGCCAGCGCGGCTTCGACTTCAACCCGCGCAGCCGCGAGGACCTCATCGCCATGAACGCCGACGCCTTTTTCGACAAGCCGGTCGCCCCGGAGGCGCTGATCGCCAAGGTGGAGGAACTGCTGGCATGAGCGAAGAGCCGGTCCGCATCCTGGTCGTGGACGACGAGCTGGGAGTGCGCGCGGGCTGCCGCAAGATCCTCAGCGCCGAAGGCTACGAGGTGACCATCGCGGAGGACGGCCAGGCCGGCTGGGAGGCCTTCCAGGCCCGGCGCGGCTTCGCCGTGCTGCTGGTGGACCTGATGATGCCGCGCATGACCGGGCTGGAGCTGATGAAGCTCGTGCGCGAGGTCGACCCGGACGTGCTGCCGATCATCATCACCGCCCACGCCACCATCGACACGGCCGTAGAGGGCACCAAGCAGGGGGCCTACAGCTACATCCCCAAGCCCTTCACCCCGGACGAGCTGCTGCTGGCCATCAAGAACGGCCTGGAGCGGCGCGGCCTGACCCTGGAGGCCAGGCGCCTGCGCGAGGAGCGGGAGCGGCGCCTGCTGGAGGTGGCCGCCGAGCGCTCGAAGAGCAACACGATCATCAAGTGCATGACCGACGGCATCCTGGTGATCAACACCGAGAAGCTGATCGTCCTACGCAACGCGGCCGCGGCCCACATTCTGCCGGACGCCGAACTGGTGCCCTTCCCCCTGGAAGCCCTGGGCTGCGCGGAGGTGAGGAGCCTGATCGAGGAGGTGCTGGACTCCACCAGCGGCCCCACCATCCTGTCCCGCGAGGTGGGCCTGGGGGAAGCGACCTACATGGTCAACGTCAGCCAGGTGCTGGAGCCCGGCGGGGCGGAGCCCGCTTCCGGCGCGGAGCCCGCTTCCGGCGCGGAGCCCGCTTCCGGCG
>CAZMWZ010000292.1:0-3159 GCA_964570045.1 uncultured Spirochaetaceae bacterium | reverse complement strand
GGCGGGAGGCCGTGCGACGCTTGCGCGAACTGGGTTACCGGCAGGTCGCCGCCGACCTGGCCGGCTTCCGCTCGGGCAGCCTGAACGAGGGACTCGGATGAGTGACTGGCAACCGGATCAGGCTCGCCCGGATTTCGAGCGCGCTCGCCGCAAGGGCGTACCCGAGGTGATTCTGGCGGAGCGCAAGACTGCGGAGCAATGCCTGGCCATCGCCAGGTCCTTTCTGGATGCTACCGGACGGGCGGTCCTGAGCCGGGTCAGCCCCGAGCTGAAGGATCGGCTGGAGCGGGAGTTCGTCCGCGAGGCCACCCTGCAGTGGAACGCGGCTGCCCGCGCGGTGGTGCTTCGCCGCCCTGGCTCCCGGGTGGAAGACAGCGGCGGCCGAGTCGGGGTGCTCTCGGCCGGCACCTCTGATGTGCCCGTGGCCGAGGAAGCCGCCCTGCTTGCCCGCGAAATGGGCTGCGTAGTCCACACCGTCTACGACGTCGGCGTGGCGGGGCTGCACCGTCTGTTCGAACCGCTGACCCACCTGCTGGAGGAGACGCGCGTGGACGTGCTGATCGTCGTCGCCGGCATGGACGGGGCCCTGCCCTCGGTGGTGGCCGGCCTGGCCGACGTGCCCGTGGTGGGGCTGCCCACCTCCGTGGGCTACGGCCTGGGCGGCGGCGGGGTGGCCGCGCTGTACTCCATGCTGCAGAGCTGCTCCCCGGGGTTGTGTGTAACGAACATCGACAACGGGATCGGGGCGGGGGCCGTGGCGGGGCTGATCGCCAACCGGGCCGCCGCGGCACGGCGCGGAGCGAACTCATGAGCCTCGCATTATACATTGACCTATTTTCCGGCGCCGCCGGTGACATGCTGCTCGGCGCTTTGCTGGACCTGGGGCTGGAGCTGGAGGATCTGCGTGCGGACCTCGCTCTGCTGTCCCTGCGCGGCTGGGCGGTGTCCGCGGAAAAGGTCATTTCTCACGGCATCCGCGGAACGCAGGTCACGGTCCGGGACGAATTGCAGGAACAGCCCGCCCGTACCCTGCCAGGCGTACGCGCGCTATACGCGGCCAGCCGGCTCCCCGAGCCCGTGAAGGCCGTCGCGCTGCGGGTGTTCGAGCGGCTGGCGCGCGCGGAGGCCGGGGTGCACGGGATCGGCATCGATCAAGTGCATTTTCATGAGCTGGGGGCTGTGGACACCCTGGTGGACGTGACGGGTTTCGTGGCCGGCCTGGCCCGCCTGGGCGTGCAACAGGTGTTCTGCTCCGAGGTTCCGCTGGGCGGCGGCACGGTCCAGACCGCGCACGGCCTGCTCCCGGTGCCGGCCCCCGCGACCCTGGCCCTCCTGACCGAGGCCGGCGCGCCCACACGCCCCCACCCCGCCCGGACCGAGATCCTGACCCCCACGGCCGCCGCTCTGCTGGCCGAACTGGCCGAATTCCGTTTCCCGGCCATGACCTTGCGGCGGGCCGGCTACGGCGTGGGGCGTAAGGAGCTCCCCTGGGCCAACGTCACGAGGGCCTGGCTCGGAGAACTGACGGGTCCCGGAAAGCCAGTGGAAGGCGCGGCCCCCGAGGACACCGTAGTGCTGATCGAGACCAACCTGGACAATTCCAGCGGGGAGGCGCTCGGCTTCGCCCTGGAGCGCCTGCTGGCTGCGGGGGCGCTGGACGTCTGGTTCACTCCGATCCAGATGAAGAAGAACCGCCCCGGCGTGACCCTCAGCCTGCTGGTCCAGGCCTCCCGCTCCTCGGAGCTGGCCGAGTTGGTGCTGCGCGAAACCCCCACGCTAGGGGTCCGCCTCTCCCCGCCCCTCGGCCGCCTTACCGCGGAGCGCCGCAGCCGCGAGGTGGCCACCCGCTGGGGTCCGGTACGCGTCAAGGAGAAGTGGCTCGATGGTGAGCTGGCCGGCCTGGCCCCCGAGTACGAGGACTGCGCCCGCCTTGCCCGGGAGCACGGGGTGGGCTGGGAACAGGTGCGCCAGGAAGCTCTGCGCGTGGCGCAGGGCTGATGCGATTGCCGTTGTAGGGGGCGGCGGCGTACCGCACACTCAGGCCGCGAATACGGACACACCGAATTTCCTGCAGGCGGCGCGCAACGGCTTGTCCTGAGTCGCCAAGGGGATGCCGCTGCGGATCGCGGTCTGGAGATACACGGCATCGTATGCCGTAAGACCTTGGGTACGGCAGAGCGGCAGCAGCTCGCGGTGTTCAGTTACCGTGGTCATTGCATGGTCCAGGAAAATGGGCAAGGTACTGTACAGCTCGAAGAAATGCTCCGTCTCCGCCGGCAGGAGCCGCTTTCGCCGTTCGGCGAGGGCCAGGACGTTGACCACTTCAAGCACCCACAGTGGCGGGACCAGAGCCTCGTAGCCTTCGGAGAAGCTTTCCAGTACCGTGTCCACGTACGAGTTTTTCTCGTCGGCGAAGCACCAGGCCGCGGCCACCGAGCAATCCAGCACGAACCGCTTCATCTGCGCCCTTCCTCGATCAGCTGACGAAGTCCGAGGCCGCCTAGGTTGTGCGTTGCCTGAAAGGTTCGGATCTTCTCAACCACGTCTGTAACGGGTTGCCGCTCCGGGACGGCTACGGGTCCCAGCACAGCCACAGGGATCCCGTGCCGGGTGATGGTGAATCGCTCTCCCCGCACCACCCGTTCCAGCAGCTGCGACAGGTGGGTCTTCGCCTCAAACGCACCAATGGTTTTCGTAGCGTTTCTCCTTCCGTGAACTAGTTTGAACTAGTTTGAAAAATATTATCATGACGTACTGGGATGAACAAGGGGCGGCGCGCGGGCGCTACCTGCGCGCCTGCGCCGAAAGCGCAGCGCCGACCGCCGTGCCGTACTCGGCCTGCGGCGGAAAGTGGAAACGCAGGGGCGAGATGACGGCGAACCCGGCGAAGATGTCCCTGGCCTGCGGTACCGTCGTCAGCTTGCCGGTGAGCACCACGTCCAGCTCCTGGAAGGGGGCGGCGGCGAACAGAGCCACCAGGCCGATGGTCTGAAACACCAGGTTGAGGATCCCCAGCGCGTAATCGGCGCGCGAGGTGCTGTGGCTGAGGCGGCCGAAGTTGGAGGCGGTGGCCCTCCCGGACAGGCTGGCGATGGCGGCGGGGGAGAGGTCACCGACCAGCAGGTCCACCTTGGCCAGGTTGCCCCCCGCGGCCGATAG
>CAZMWZ010000291.1:0-3199 GCA_964570045.1 uncultured Spirochaetaceae bacterium | reverse complement strand
CGGCGGATTTCGAAATCTCCTGGTGAAGGCTGAGCGCCTCTGGCTCAACTCGCGGGGTGCATCGAAAACTCCAGCTGTGACTGCCCCCTGGCCGCCACAGAGACTGACCGCAGCTCCCCGCCGGGAAGGGCGAACCACAGCTCCCCTTCCGCCGGGCGCCCCAGGTCGCGCAGCTCGATCTGCACGCGCGGGCCCGGCGGCCCCCCCGCCCCGGGAGCCTCCATTTGCAGCGACAGGACCTCCAGGCCCTGGGTAATGTGCAGGCTGCTGCCCACCAGGCACAGCTCGGGGCCGTCGGCCGGGCACAGGCGCAGCAGGCGCGAGGCGTGCGGCGCCAGGCAGCCCAGCTCCAGGCGCGGGCCGGAATGCCTCCGGCAGATGCGGTTCCAGAAGTCGAACACGTACAGCGGCCGCTGCGAGGATAGGCCCAGCCGCTCGAGCTCCAGGGTTTTCTCGCGCGGGCGGTCCTGCCAGTTGGCGGCCAGCACGACGTGCCAGCTCCCCCAGGGGGCGGACAGGGGCAGGTCGTAGAGCTCCGGCATTTCCCGCTCCAGCAGGTCCAGCGCGCGGCCGCCGGGGCTCAGGATCGGGGCGAGCAGGGCGATCCAGCGCCGGCGTTCCGGGGGCAGGCGGGCGAGCTCGTCGCTGGAGATCACCAGGCCCCCGCTCAGACCGATCAGGCTCAGGGCGCTATGCATCTCCTCCACGCTGAGGCGCGTGTCGAAATCGCGGACCAGCAGGCAGTCCGGGTCGTTCCACCACCAGCGCCGGTGCAGGCTGGAGTGCGCCAGGGTGTGGCGCACGGCGTTGCGCAGGCTGGGCAAGGAGCGCTCCCCCCGGAGCAGGGGGCGGGCCCAGGGCAGGCTCCACAGCTCCGGGTGCCAGCCGGGCGCCGTGTCGGGGCCGATGCGCATGGCGTCCACGATCCCGATGGCCGGCCCGTACGGGCAGCCGCAGCCCAGGAGGAAGGTGTCTTCTCCAAGCCCGCGGCGCAGCGCCTGAAGCCCCGCCCGCAGCGTCTGGGCCCGGGTCAGGCGCGGGTCGAACCTCCGGCCCGCCAGGGCGCCGGCGTAGCAGAAGTCCGCCTTGATGAAGCCAAAGCCCGCAGCCCGCAGGCTTTCCCCCAGGCGCTGGAGGTGCTCCAGAACCGCCGGGTGCGAGGAATCCAGGGCCTGGCCGAAAAAAGAATAAAAAAAGCCGCTGCCGGCAGGGCGGCCGCGGCTATCGCGCAGGAGCCACTCCGGGTGCCCGCGTTGCAGGCGGGAGCCCGGCTGGACCACGAAGGGCGCCAGCCATAGTCCGGGGGTGAGCCCCCGCTTGCGCACCTCGGCGGCCAGGAAGCCCAGGCCGCGCGGGAACTTCGCGTTGCACTCCAGCCAGTCCCCCCAGGCGCTCTGGTAGCCGTCATCCAGCTGCGCGCAGCCGAAAGGCAGCTCGCCCCGCAGCTCCGCGACGGCCCGCGCGCTGCCCAAAAAACTCTCCTCGCTGATGTCCTGGAAGTACTGGTACCAATGCGTCCAGGCCAGGGGTGGAGCCCGTAGCGGCACCCGCGGGCGCATCTCCCGGGCCACGGCTTCAGCGTACTCGGCGAGCGGTTCCGGGTGCGGCAGGTCCAGGAACTGGAGGTAGCCCCACTCGGAGGCGCGCGTCTGGCCGGGCTCCAGCCGCACCCCGTCGGCGGCGGCGGACAGCTCCAGCGTGGGTGGGCGGCAGCGGGCGTGGCCCCGGCCGAACTGGTCGGCCTGGGTGGCAAAACCGGCCACGACCGCCAGCCGCTCCCCGGCCAGTATCCCCCAACCCGAGCCCCAGAACTCGCCGCGGCGCCATCCGATCGGCAGCTCGGGGTCGAAGTGCATTTTCCCCGACCAGGGCTTGAGCAGGGAGCGTACGTCGCGCTGCCCGGCGCGCCGCATGCCCGCAAAGACCCAATCGTGCCAGCCGGCCTTGAAAAAGCCGCGCGCCGCGGCGCGACCTCCTTCCGGCTCCAGGCAAACCGACCCGCGCAGCAGGGTGAAGCCGTCCAGCAGCACGGGCTCGCGCCCCTCGTTGGAGGCCTCCAGCCGCAGGAGCAGGAAAGGCCGTTCGTCGTAGAGCCGCAGCACCAGCCGCAGCCGCAGAGCTCGCCGCGCTTCCCGGGAGCCCAGGGTGACCCGCCGCCCCCTTCCCTGCACATCGGCCAGCGGCTGCTCCTCGACGGCAAGACCCCCCGTACCGAGTGGGATTTCAAACGAGGCGCCCCGCTCCGGGTGAGCCCGGAGCGAAGCGCCGGCCGCGCCGATGACTGGGAGCGCCGAGCCCGCACGGCGGACCGCCAGGCCGGAGGAGAGCGGATCGATTACCAGCCTCACGACGGCTGGCCGCTGCGGTGTTGCTCCACGATCCTGGCGCTCGTCCTTCCCTGGCTCCTGGCGAAATGCACTCCGAAACCTACGGGCTTCCCGTGCAACTGTGCCAGGTTCACCCAGACCACCGCGCCGGCGAGCTTCACCTGGCGATGGGCCAGCGGGACCTCCAGGGTGCCACGGTCGCCTGCGTGGAGGTCGGCAACCCCGGCCTCGAGGTAGCAGCCGGTGCGGGAGATGTCACGCACCCGGGCCGCCAGCTCCCGTCCGTCGGCGACCCAGCGGCCTTGCACCTCCACCGCCCAGCGGAAGGGGAAGCGTTTGCGGATCAGCTGGCGGATGTCCCGCTTCCGAGTGTGCGCCAAAGCGATGAAGCGCACCCCGTAGCCGTCCGGTGTACTGCGCATGACCTCGCCTTTGCAGGCGATCGGCAGGGCGTCGGCCTGGAAGCTGACGGCAACCTTCTCGCCCACCGACAACGGCAATCCCGGCTCGGCCACGAAGCAGCCGCCGTCGGAAAGGTCAGTGATGTTGCAGCGGCGGTCGTTGAGTTGAATGTAGTGGCGGATGAGCACTCGGCGGCTGGTCCGCCAACCGCGCGGCAGAACCTGGAAGTAGGGAGAGCGGAAGTCCTTGTGGATGATGAAACCGATGACCACCACCAGGGCGATGTTTCCCGTGAACAGCAGCAGCTGGTGCACGCCGCCGACCGACATCCAGTAGTAGGTCGGGATGGTCACCCACTTGATCACGTAATCCACGAGGATGAGGGCGCTGTGGGCGAGGAAGAGGTACCAACTGGCCTTGTGCACGAAGTACAGCCCGATACCGACCAGGGGGGCCGTGAGCAGCCAGAT
>CAZMWZ010000290.1:0-3207 GCA_964570045.1 uncultured Spirochaetaceae bacterium | reverse complement strand
CGCCTCGAGCTTCCCCGAGGACACTCTGGCCGGATTCACGCCCGCCGGTCTGGAGTCCAGCCTGCGGCTGAACGCCCTGGCCCCGGTGCTGCTCGCCCGCCGCTTCGCCGCTATCACCCCCGCCGCCGCGGGTCAGACCGGGGCGAAGCCTGCGGACCGGGTGATCGTGAACCTGCTGGACAGCCGCGCGCTGGGACGCATGCGTCGGCACTTCAGCTACCAGATGAGCAAGCGCCTCCTGGCCGACTTCACGCGCCTGCTGGCCCTGGAGCTGGCCCCGGCGGTGCGGGTGAATGCCGTGGCGCCCGGCATGATCCTGCCGCCTCCTGGACTAGGCGAGGAGGCCCGGCGGCGCCTGGCGGCCACCAACCTGCTGGCCCGCTGGGGAAAGCCCGAGGACGTGGCCCGTGCCGTCCTGTTCCTGGCGGGTAACGATTTCATCACCGGGCAGGTGCTGTTCGTGGACGGTGGCGGAGCGCTCAAGGAGAGTCTCTTTGGCTGAGCCCCTCGACGCCATATTCGTCCGGGACCTGCGCGTGGCCTGCCGTATCGGCACCACCGAGGCGGAGCGCTCCCGCAAACAGGAAGTGCTGGTGAGCTTGACGCTGCACGTGGACCTGCGCCGAGCGGGCGGCAGCGACCAGCTGGCGGACACGGTCGACTACGGGGAGCTGGCGGCGCGGGTGACCGCACTGCTGGAGGCCTCCTCCTTCCACCTGCTGGAGGCGTTGGCCGAGGCCGTGGCCGAAGCCTGCCTCCGGGATTCCCGCGTGCGCCGGGTGGAGGTCGAGGCGCATAAGCCGCGGGCAGTGCCCCTGGCCTCCTCGGCCGGGGTGCGCATCGCGCGAGAGCGAAAGCCGGCCCCGGACCCACGCGGCTCCAGCCGCCTGGCCTGAGCGCGCGACCTGGCGGCCTAACTTTACATTTGGCTTCCCTTATAATAAACTCCCTGCACGAAAAGCGCGACATGAAGAGCATCGGGTTCATCGGGGCGGGAAACATGGGCTTCGCCCTGGCCAAGGCGGCGGCGGTCCGTTTCCCCGGGGCGGCTATTCACGTGGTCGACACCAAACCGGAGCGCGTGGAGCTGTTCCGGCGCGAGTTCCCCCGGGCGCGGGCCGGCAGCGGCCCGGCGCAGATGGCCGATGCTGTGGAGTTGACGGTCCTGGCGGTCAAGCCCCAAGACTTCGCCGCGGTGATGGGCGAGTTGCGGGGCTCCGGCGCGCTGCTGGTTTCCATCGTGGCCGGAGTGACCATCGCCCGGATGCAGCAGGCCATGCCGCGGGCGCGGGTGGTCCGGGTCATGCCCAACACCCCGTGCCTGGTGGGGGAGATGGCCGCCGGGTATGCTTTCGGCGGCAGGCTCACCGCCCGGGACCGCGAGCTGGTTCGGGAGTTCCTGGGCGCCGCCGGCACCGCCGTGGCGGTGGAGGAGCGCCTGCTGGACGCGGTGACCGGGGTGAGCGGCTCCGGGCCGGCCTTCGTAGCCCGGCTCATGGAGGCCTTCATTGCCGCCGGGACCGGCCTGGGATTGCCGGTCGAAGCGGCCAGGGAGCTCACGCTGCAGACCTTCCGGGGCACCGCGCGCCTGCTGCAGGAGACCGGGATGCAGACCCAGGCGCTGGTGGACATGGTCAGCTCGCCGAACGGGACCACGGTGGCCGGGCGGGCGGTGCTGGAACACTCCGACCTGAACGACGTGATCCGCCGCACCGTGGAAGCGGCCGCCCGTAGAGCCGGGGAACTGGCGAGGAGCTGAAGAGGCATGAGAGTCGAGGAACAGGCCGGGCGCGCCCGCCAGGCAAGCTACCGGCTGGCCACCCTGAGCACCGAAGTCAAGAACCGCGCCCTGGAAAGCGCGGCCCGGGCCCTGGAGGGACACGGGCGGGAGATCCTGGCTGGAAATCTCAAGGACCAGGAGCAGGCGCGCAAGCTTGGGCTGAAGGATGCCCTGCTCAAGCGCCTGATCCTGTCGGAGGGCAAGCTCACTCAGATCGTGGAGAGCGTGCGCGAGGTGGTGCGCCTGCCGGACCCCGTGGGGCGGCGCCTCCTGGTGCGCGAGCTGGACGACGGCCTGGTCCTGACCAAGCTGACCGTGCCCATCGGGGTGATCGGGGTAATCTTCGAGTCCCGCCCCGACGCGCTGGTGCAGATCGCCTCCCTGGGGCTGAAAAGCGGCAACGCGGTCATTCTCAAGGGAGGCTCCGAGGCTCGGCTTTCCAACCGCATTCTGTTTACCCTGATCCGGGAGGCCGTGGAGGCAGCGGACCCCGCTTTCCGGGACGCCCTGCAGCTGGTAGAGACCCGGGAGGACGTCCGCCAGCTTCTCGCTCTGGACCAGCTGATCGACCTGATGATTCCGCGGGGCTCCGGCGAGCTGGTGAAGAGCATCCAGGAGAACACCCGCATCCCGGTTCTGGGGCACGCCGAGGGGGTCTGCCACCTGTACGTGGACAGGGACGCCGAGTTGAGTATGGCCGTGGAGCTCGCTTACGACGCCAAGTGCCAGTACCCGGCGGTGTGCAACGCCATCGAGACCCTGCTGATTCACGGCGAGGTCGCCCCGCAGTTTCTGCCCCGCCTGGCCGCCCGTCTGCGGGGAGTGGAGCTGCGCGGGGACGCGCGCACCCGGGCGATCATCCCCGCCCGCGAGGTCGCGGAGGCGGATTGGCGCGCCGAGTACAATGACCTGATCCTGGCCATCCGGGTGGTGAGTTCCCTGGAGGAGGCCGTCGCGCACATCAACCGCTACGGCAGCCACCACACCGACGCGATCGTCACGAGCGACTCCGCGGCGGCGCGGCGCTTCCTGGCCGAGGTGGACTCCGCTTCCGTGATGTGGAACTGTTCCACGCGCTTCGCCGACGGCTACCGCTACGGTCTGGGCGCGGAGGTGGGCATCTCCACCGGCAAGGTCCACGCCCGCGGGCCCGTGGGGCTGGAGGGCCTGACCAGCACCAAGTACGTGCTGGAGGGTAGCGGGCAGGTGGTGGCGGACTACGCGGAGGGCCGCCGGCGCTTCACCCACCGGGAGCTGGCATGAGAATCCTGATCAAGATCGGCAGCGCCTTGATCTCCAAGGGCAGCCGGATCGACTACCGCTGGTTGAAAGGCAAGGTCCGCGAGATCGCCGGCCTGGCGCGGGGAGGCACGCAGGTCGCGCTGGTCACCTCCGGCGCGGTGGCCGCGGGTATGGAAATCCGCGGC
>CAZMWZ010000289.1:0-3245 GCA_964570045.1 uncultured Spirochaetaceae bacterium | reverse complement strand
CCGGGCGGGCGGTCAAGAGCCTGAAGCCCGGGGACCGCGTGTTCAGCCGCAACTGCCGGGCGCCAAGCGCCTCCGGCACCTATGGCTGGCAGGGGTCCTGGTGGGGCGGGCACGTGGGCCTGCACGTGGCCGAGGAGGGGGCCGTGATCCGGCTTCCGGAGGCGGTATCGATTTTGGAAGCCTCCGGCCTGCTGCTGGCCCAGGTCGGCTACAATGGCGCGACCAAGCCACCCGTAACCGCCGGTACGGTCGCGGCCGTGATCGGCGACGGCTTGGTGGGGCAGTACGCTGGCCAGGTGCTGCGCTGCCGCGGGGCGCGCGTGCTGCTGTCCGGGCTGCAGCCTCTTCGGCTGAAGCTGGCCGCGCAGCACAGCGCCGACGAGGTGTTCGACGCTTCCAGCGGCGACTTCGGTTCGTTTGTGTGCGAGCGTTTCCCCAAGGGGGTAGGCGTGGCGGTGGAGACTGCCAGCAGCCGGCGCACGGTCCGCCAGGCCATCGACCTGCTGGCCTACGGAGGGCACTTAGTCCTGAACGGATTCTACCCGCCCTCCGAGAGCCTTCTGGACTGGCACTGGCTGCGCACCAAGGAGCTCACGGTCCACTTCCCCAACTCCCGCACGCGGGAGCGCCTGGAGAGCACCCTGCGCCTGATCGAGCAGGGGGCTGTCCGGGTGGAGGAGCTGGTCACCCACACGGTACCCCTGGAAAAGGCCCCGGAAATCTATGCCCGGCTCCTGGGCTCGGATGCCGATTTCCTGGGCCTGGTCATTGATTGGAGGAGGTGAACATGCCTAGCCAGAACTACCTGATCTTCGACTTCGGGGCCTCCAGCGGCCGCGCCGTGGTGGCCCGCTACGACGGCAACACTTTCAGTTTCGACGAGACGCACCGCTTCGAGAACCGGCCGGTGTTCGCCACGGGCACCTTCTACTGGGACCTGCTGCGGCTTTTCTCGGAGCTGAAGATCGGCCTGCAGAAATCCGTGAAGAAGTACGGCCAGATCGCCTCGCTGGGTCTCGACACCTGGGGCGTGGATTTCGGCTTGATCGACAAGAACGGCAAGCTGCTGGCCAACCCGGTGCACTACCGGGACGCCCGGCGCAACGCCCTGGCCGGCGAGGTGTACAAGGTCATCCCGGAGTACGAGATGTTCAAGCTGTCCGGGGTGTTCACCCTGCCGATCATGGGCCTGTTCAACCTGTACGCGCTCAAAGCCGACGGCGCCTCGGAGTACCGCAACGCCCACCGCTTCCTGATGATGCCGGACCTGTTCCACTACCTGCTGACCGGCGAGGTGACCAACGAGTACGCCGACGCCACCACCTCGCTGCTGTACAACCAGACCGAAAAGCGCTGGGAACCGCGGATCCTGGATGCCTTGGGGTTCCCGCGGAGCCTGTTCTCCGACGTCATCCTTCCCGGTACCAAGGTGGGCGTCATCCAGGAGTCGGTGCGCTCTGAGCTGGAGGTGCCGGCGATCCCGGTGATTGCCTCGGCCACCCACGACACCGCCTCCGCGGAGGCGGGCGTGCCCGTGGCGGACGCCAAAAAGCGCTGGGCATTCCTGAGCATGGGCACCTGGGTGGTCGGCGGCATGGAAACCGAGCGCCCGGTGATCACCGAGGCGGTGTTCAAGGCCGGTTGGGGCAACGAGGGCAACGCCCTGGGCGGGACCTTCCTGGCCAACAACGTCAACGGCCTGTGGGTGATCCAGCAGTGCCGTGAGAAGTGGGTGAAGGACGCCGGGAAGGACATCGGCTGGGACGAGGTCGTACAGGCCGCGCTCCAGGCCAAGCCCTACCGGTCTTTCATCGACGTGGACCAGCCGCGCTTTGGCGCGCCCCAGCCGGACATGCCCCGCGTGATCGCTGACTGGTGCCGGGAGAAAGGGCAGAAGGCCCCGGAGGGCATGGGCGAAACCGCCCGCTGCGTGTACGAGAGCCTGGCCCTGAAGTTTCGCTACCGCCTGGAACAGCTGGCGGGTTTCGCGGGCGAGCGCATCGAGCTCCTGCACCTGGTGGGTGGCGGCACCCAGAACGTGCCGCTGTGCCAGTGGACCGCGGACTGCACGGGCATCCCCGCCGTGGCCGGCCCCACGGAGACCACCGCGGCCGGAAACCTGCTCATGCAGCTCAAGGGCACCGGCGAGATCCGCAGCCTGGAGGAGGGGCGGGAGCTGGTGCGCCGCTCCTCGCAGGTGCGGGAACACGCGCCGGACCCCTCGGCGCGCGGTGCGTGGGACGAGGCGTACGCGCGCTTTCTGAAGCTCCTGGGCTGAGCGAGGGGGGCAGCCCTCACTGCACGTACATGTAGTCTCGGTACTCGGCCTTGGGCACCCGCTTGAGGTCCAGCCACCAGGCGAGCTCCTCGAGATACACGCTGACGTCGGCCAGCACCATGGGGTAGTGGTGGGCGTAGAAGTTGTCCATGATGGTGTTCATCAAATCGAGGACCTTCACCGGCTCGCGGTACAGCGCGAGGTCCCCCGCCCACCCCCGGCTCCCGGAAAAGGCCTTCTTGCCGGAGCCGAAGAAGCGCCCCGTGAAGTACAGGAAGTGGTCCAGCTCGCGGGCCAGGCGGAACACGGTCATGGGGCTGGCCCGGAACTCCACGTCGCGGATGGGACCGCAGTCCTTCATGTGCGCCTCGCCGGAGTAGTCGGCGAAGTAGTGCCGCTCCAGCAGCACCCCCTTCTCGTTGGCCATGTCGAAGGGGGAGGTGCCGCAGTGCCAGATCATGAGGGAGTTGTCTTCCATGTCGAACTTGGGCAGGTCCATGAGCACGGTGGTCTGGTCGGTGAGCAGTTTGAGCACCAGCATGGACACCGTGCCGATCACGTCGGCCTCGCAGCCGCCGGGGATCTTGATGTTGTTCAGCAGGGCGTTGACCAGGCAGCCGGACATCCCTTTCAGGGGCATGAGCTTGGGCCAACAGGAGAAAGCGATTCCGGAGTAGCCGTTCTCCTCGGCCAGCTTTTTCACTGCCAGGAACAGGCGCACCGAGTATTCGACCTTGTCGGTCCCGATGCGCTGCCGCCGGCACAGCTTGTCCAGGGTGGCCAGCTCCGCCTGTACGTCCTTGTCCGGCATCTTCTCGCCCAGAGCCATGACGTCCTCGATCTCGTAATCTCGGGAGACGTCCACCCCCAGGTGGCGGAACAGGTCGCGGTTGTCCACCGTGTGGTTGATGTGCCCGTCGGCCAGCTTGCCGATCTGGGCCACCTTGGCGCCACCCAGGTTCTTGAT
>CAZMWZ010000288.1:0-3307 GCA_964570045.1 uncultured Spirochaetaceae bacterium | reverse complement strand
GGGGGCGGGCTGTCGCCCTGTTGGGCGGCCTTCGCGGGTGCAGCCGCGAGCAGGGCGTCCAGCTGCCGCCGCAGTGCCTCCGGCTCCCGCGCGTAGGACACCCCCGCGTGCCGGGCTTCCCGTACCTGCGCGGCAGCGAACTCGCCGATCGCCCGCGCCTGCACCCGCCCAAAACGCTCACTCTCCAGGAATAAAGCCTCGTCCAGCCGCCCGATCAGCTCGCGCAGCGGCTCCTCGAACAGCAGCTCACCTGAGCGGCGGGCGACTTCGGCCTGGATGTCCCGCAGCGAACGCCCCCCGTCGAACAGGGAGACGATGAGCAAAGCCTGGGGCGGCAGCAGGAGCAGCTTATCCGCGAAACCCTGCGGGTCGCGCAGGCAGACTCGCCCGTCCGAGGTGGGGATGGCCTCCACCGACCGCAGGCGGGGCCGCTCCAGGGCCGGATCACCGCTCATTGCTCAAACCATACTGCCTAGGAGCCCCCGGCTTGTCAAGGTTCGGGCGCGGATGCCATGATGATCGATGCGCCCTGCCCGCCTGCCGGCCGCCGCCCTGCTCCTGGCCGCCTGCCTGGCACCCCTGCCCGCCCTTACCGTGAAAATCGCCACCCTGGCCCCCGAAGGCTCCCCCTGGGTGGACGGCCTGCGCCGGGTGGCCGGCGAGTGGGAGAGGGTCTCCGGCGGCCGCGTGGAACTGAAGATCTACGCCGGGGGGGTGGCCGGCGAGGAGCCGGACATGATCCGCAAGCTGCGCATCGGCCAGTTGCAGGGGGCGGCGCTCACCCAGCTGGGGCTCGGCCTGCTGGAACCGGACATCCTAGCGGTCAGCATCCCCTTCCTGGTCCGCGACGAGCGCGAGCTGGACCATCTGCTGGCGGCCACTCGCCCCCACTACGCCGAGCTGTTCGCCCGCCGGGGCTTTCGCCTGGCCGCCCTGGCCAAGGGGGGCTGGGTGCACTTCTTCGCCCGGGAGGCCGTGGTCCGGCCGGCCGACTTACAGAAGCTCAAGCTGGCCGTCCCGGGCGGCGAGCCGGAGTTCGTGGAGACCTGGCGGCGGATGGGCTTCAACGCCTTCAGCCTGTCGATCAACGACCTGCTCACCGGCCTGGAGGCCGGCCTGGCCGACGCCTGCTACGCCCCCCTGCTGGCCGCGGCCAGCTTCCAGTGGTTCGGCTCCGCGCGCTACATGCCCTCCCTGGCGGTGGCCCCGGTGCTCGGGGGCATCCTGCTTTCCGAGCGCACGCTCGAGCAGGTCCCCGCCGAGCTGCGCGCGCCCCTGCTTGCGGCCTTTGTCGAGCTGGAGGCGGGCCTGAACCGGCGAATGGAGTCCCTGGAAGCCGAGGCCCTGTCCGCGATGAAGCGGCACGGGCTGGTGGTGGTCCCCGTTCCCCCCGAGGCGCAGGCCCAATGGCGCGAGGTGGGGGCAAGCGGCTCCAGCCTGGTGATCGGCAGGTCCTTCTCGCTGGAGTCCTTCCAGCGGGTAGAGGGGCTCCTGGAGGAGTACCGGCGCTAGAGGAGGCAGCCGGGACCCGGATGGCCGGGCTTCAGGCGGCAGGGCCTCAGGCCGGCCGCCGCTCCGCGACCTCCCCCCGCCGGACCAGGCTCATGATGAAGAAGGCCGCCACGAACAGGACCGAGGCGAAGACCATCAGGGAGGCGTAGCCGAAAGCGTCGATCAGCGCCCCGGCCACCGGCGGGGCGATGATGTTCGCCGCCTGGGAGAAGAAATAATACAGCCCGGTGTACCCGCCCACCTTCTCCAGGGTGGTCATGTCCACCACCATGGGAAGTGAGTTGACGTTCACCAGGGACCAGGCGAGTCCCCCCACCGCGAAGGCCACCGCCAGCGGCAGGAAGCTCTTCAGGAACAGCGCCAGGACCATCGTGGCCCCGACCGCGAGCAGGCCGATGCGGATGGTGCGGTTGCGCCCCAGGCGCACGGCCACGAAGCCCGCGCCCAGCGAAGCCGCCATGAAGGTCACCGAGAAAAAGCCCAGGATCAGCGCGCCGGTGGACTCCTTCATTCCCAGGTGGTACTTGGCGTAGCTGGTGAAGAAGGTCTCGATGGCGTTGTAGCCGATGAACCAGCAGAGGATGGCCAGCAGGATGAAGAACAGGCTCTTCTCCCCGGCGAAGACGTCCTTGAGGTTGGCGCCCAGGGCCCGGAAGGAGTCCGCCAGCGAGGAACGGCCGCCTTCCTCGCGGGCAGGAGCCGGTTCGCGGATGAAGATCACCACCAGCAGGCTGGAGGCGAACATCACCAGGCCGCCGACGATGAACGGCAGCGAAGGCCGGCGGTCGTAGAGGGGCTTGCCGCCGAAGAACACCAGCAGCGCCCCCAGTCCGCCCATGAAGTTGATGATGCCGTTGGCCTGGCTGCGGAAACGCGAGGGGGTGATGTCCGGCATCAGGGCGATCACCGGCGAGCGGAACAGCGCCATGGACAGGTTCATGGCCACGATGGTGAGCATCATCAGGCCCAGGCGCTGGAAGGCGTTGGCCGCCGGGATGAGCAGGAAGAAAACCAGGGCCAGCGCCGAGCCGACCAGGATGAAGGGCCGGCGCCGGCCCAGGTGAGTGCGCGTCCGGTCGCTCAGAGCTCCCAGGTAGGGGAGCAGCAGGATGGCCAGGATGTTGTCGATGGTCATGACCAGGCCGATGATCGTGGAGCGCAGGTTGAAGTTCTCCTTGAGGAAAATCGGCACGTAGGCGTTGTACATCGCCCAGATCACGGACACGCCGAAGAATCCCAAACCCAGCAGAAAGGTCCTGCCCGCGGAGAGCCGCTCTCGCTGCATCGCGCACCTCCTTAAAAAACATCGGCGGCAAAATGTTGCCGCCGATGCCACGAACTCTCGTCCCGAAGGACTCCCCAAGAACCGAGGCCAAGCTGGTTCTCGACCCGCCTCCGGCTCCTACCCTCGGCGCCCCTGAGGCGGTGATGCGGAAACTTACTTCCTCTTCGCGGGTTTCTTGACGGCTTTCTTCACCGCCTTCTTGACCACCTTCTTGACCGCTTTCTTCGCCGCCGGTTTCTTGCTCGTAGCCATTCGTTCAAACCTCCTACGTTGATCTTAGACTGCTATTACTATTATGTACTCGAAATCACCTTCACCTGTCAAATCTTTTTTTCTCTTTTCACTTTTTTAAAATTCTGCGCAGCAGGTGGATGAGGCCGAAAAAAAAGGCCAGCACCACGAAGACGCCCAGCACCCCGACCACCATGACGAAGAGCGCCTTCTGGATCTCGCTGCCCTCCTGCACACTCTGGAGCAAACGCGCCAGCATCGCTTCAGCTCACCAACAGC
>CAZMWZ010000287.1:0-3373 GCA_964570045.1 uncultured Spirochaetaceae bacterium | reverse complement strand
TTGCGCCCGCAATAGCGCTCGAAAGTAACGTCGGCTTGCCGCGCCCGCGGGCAGCCTGTAGAATGGCCGCATGGTCACCGAGGAGATGATCCGGCGCCTGCCCAAGGTGGAGCTGCACGACCACCTGGACGGCGGGCTGCGCCCGGCCACGATCATCGAGCTGGCCGGCAAGGCCGGCGTCCAGCTCCCCGCCGCAGAGCCCGCGGAGCTCGGCTCCTGGTTTCACCGCGGCGCCGACCGCCAGAGCCTGGCGCTGTACCTGGAGGGCTTCCGCGTGGTGCTCTCCGTGATGCAGAGCGAGGAGGCCCTGGAGCGCATCGCCTGCGAGTCCCTGGAGGACCGCGCCCGGGACGGCATCGTCTATGTGGAGCTGCGCTTCGCCCCGGTGCTCTGCACCGCCGGCGGCCTGAACCTGGAAACCGTGGTGCGCTCGGTGCTGCGCGGCCTGGAGCAGGGCAAACGCAGCACCGGGGTGGAATACGGCCTGATCCTCTGCGGCATGCGCGACCAGACCGTCTCGCTGGAGACCGCGGAGCTGGCCGTCTCCTTCCGCGAGAAGGGGGTGGTGGGCTTCGACCTGGCGGGGGATGAGTACGGCCACCCGCCCAAGAAGCATCTGGACGCCTTCGAGTTCATCCGCCGCATGAACTTCAACATCACCATCCACGCCGGCGAAGCCTTCGGCATGGAGTCCATCTGGCAGGCCATCCAGTACTGCGGGGCGCACCGCATCGGGCACGCCACCCGCCTGCGCGAGGACATGGCCATCCACGGCACGCGCATCGAGAAGATGGGCTCCCTGGCCCACTTTATCCGCGACAAGCGCATCCCGCTGGAGATGTGCCTTTCCTCCAACGTGCACACCGGCGCGGCGGCTTCCCTGGACGATCACCCCTTCCCCGTGTACTACCGCAACAACTTCCGGGCCATCCTCTGCACGGACAACCGCCTGATGAGCAACACCACCTTGAGCAAGGAGATGCACTTGGCCGTGACCCACTACAACCTGACCCTGGAGGATCTGGAGAAGATCACGCTCAACGCCATGAAGAGCTCTTTCATCCACCACGACGACCGGATCCGGATCATCTACGACGTGCTCAAACCCCGCTTCACCCGGATGCGCACGGAAATCACCTCGCTAGCCTGACCATGCTGCCCGAGAAAGTACAGCGCGTGCTGGAGGCCCACAACCTGAAGGCCATCGAGTTCGAAGAGGGCTCCACCCCCACCTCGGTGCTGGCCGCGCGCCAGCTGGGCGTGGCAGTGGGCAACATCGCCAAGAGCCTGCTGTTCCTCGGCAAGGACGGCAGGTACCGGTTGCTGGTCTGCCCCGGCGACCGCAAAGTGTCCAACGCCAAGCTCAAAGCCGCCCTGGGGGTGAAGAGCCGCATGGCCAGCGCCGAGGAGACCCTGGGGGCCACGGGCTTCAAGCCCGGCGGGGTCTGCCCCTTCGGCGTGGAGGGCATCGAGATCCTGCTGGACGGGAGCCTCGCGGACTACGGCACCCTCTACCCCGCCGCCGGCACCGACTCCTCCGGCGTGCCCCTGGACTTTGAAACCTTGAAGCGCATCACCGGCGGGCGGGTCTGCGACTGCACGCAAGCGCCCGGCGAGCCGGCGGAGTAGACAGCCGGCGGCGGAAGGTTTCTCCCGTTGACTTTTGGCCGGGGCTGCTTTACCGTGGGCCCAACCACTTGAGAACCGGAGGTGCCCGTGCCCGATCTTTCGGTTTCCTACATGGGGCTGAAGCTCCGCAACCCGCTCATCGTCGCCGCCTCCAGCCTGACCGGAACGCTAGCCAAGCTCAAGCGCTGCGAAGACGCGGGGGCGGGGGCGGTCGTACTGAAGAGCCTGTTCGAGGAGCAGATCGAGGCCCAGACCTCCCAGCTGGAACAGGAGGCCTGGCCCTACCCGCACCCGGAAGCCTTCGACTTCATGCGCCAGATGGGCCTGCGCATGGGCCAGGACGAGTACCTCAAACTGATCGGTGAAGCCAAATCCAGCCTCTCCATTCCGGTCATTGCCAGCCTGAACTGCGTGTCCCCCAAGTGGTGGTCCAGCTACGCCACCCAGGTCGCCAAGGCGGGCGCGGATGCCGTGGAGCTCAACATCGCCCTCCTCGCCTCCGACTTCGACCGCGGCGCGGAAGACATCGAGAACGCCTACGTTAAGATCCTGGAAGGCACCCTCGCCAAGGTGAAACTGCCGGTGGCCGTGAAGCTCGGCCCCTACTTTACCTCCCTGCCTCGGACCGCTCTTGCCCTGCGCCGTGCCGGGGCTTCGGCCCTGGTGCTGTTCAACCGCTTCTACCAGCTGGACTTCGACATCGAGCGCCTGGCCCTGACCCCGGGCTACCATCTGAGCTCCCCCGACGAGATCCACCTGAGCCTGCGCTGGATCGCCCTCCTCTCCTCCCAGGTCGGCTGCGACCTGGCCGCCTCCACCGGCGTGCACGACGGGGCCGGGGTGGTCAAGCAGCTGCTGGCCGGGGCCAAGGCGGTCCAGTTGTGCTCCGCGCTGTTCCTCAAGGGCCTGGACCGCATCAAAGCCTGCCTCGAGGAGCTGGACGGCTGGATGAAGCGCCACGGCTTCGCGTCAATCGAGGAGTTCCGGGGCAGGATGAGCCGGGAAACGAGCGCCGACCCGCAGCTCTACGAGCGGCTGCAATACATCAAGGTCTACGGCGGGCTGGAGTGAGACTCACCCTCCCACCACCCGGCGCTCCAGCAGCGGGCTGATCCGGGTCACCACCTCGTAGTTGATGGTTCCCGCCCAGGTGGCCAGGGTCTCGGCGCTGATCCTCTCCTCGCCGCTGGACCCCAGCAGCACCACCTCGTCCTCCAGCCGGGCCTGGGGGATGTCGGTTACGTCCGCCACGCACATGTTCATGCTCACCCGGCCGATCAGGGCCGCCCGCTTGCCGTGCACCAGGACATGGGCCGTGTTGCCCAGCGCCCGGTCGTACCCGTCGGCATAGCCCACCGGCAGCACGGCCACGCGCGTCGCCCGGGTGGTGCGGAAGGTGCAGCCGTAGCCCACGAAGCTGCCCTCCGGCAGGCACTTTAGCTGGGCGATGCGCGTCTTCCAGCTCAGGACCGGCTTGAGCGCCGGCACCGGGCGGTGGCCGAGCAGCGCCGACAGGTAGGTTTCCCGCGAGGGCCACAGCCCGTACACCCCTATCCCCGCGCGTACCAGCGCGTGGTGGGTCTCGGGGAACAGGATGACCGCCGCGGTGCAGGCCGTGTGCACCAGGGGTGGGTCAAACCCCAGGCTTTGCAGAATCTCCCGGGCATGCCGGAACTGCGCAATCTGCCGCTCGGCGTAGCCGATCGGGCTGCGGACGAGCGTGATGCGCAGCACCTTGCCCTTG
>CAZMWZ010000286.1:0-3384 GCA_964570045.1 uncultured Spirochaetaceae bacterium | reverse complement strand
GCTCGCCGCCCCCCTTCCTGTTTTCCGGCCTGCGCCGGCGGCACCCGGGCTTTAGAACAGCCCCTGCACCTTCCCGGTCTTCACGTTCACGTCAATACCGCGGAAGGCGGGGTCGGAGGCCGTGCCGGGCAGTAGCTTGATGGCCCCGGCCACGGGAACCACGAAACCCGCGCCTTTGTATAATAGAATGTCCCGGATGGGCAGGGTCCAGCCCTTGGGCCGGCCCTTGATCGAGGGATCGTGGGTCAGGCTGAGATGGGTCTTGACCATGCAGGTGCCCAGCTTGGAGAGCTCCGGGTCCTTCTCGATGTTCTTGGCCTTGGTCTCGGCGTCCGGCGAATAGGAAACCCCGTCGGCCCCGTAGACTTCCTTGGCGATGCGCGCCACCCGCTCCCGCAGAGGTACGGCGTCCTCGTACAGCAACTTGAAGTGGGGCTTCTCCTCGCAGGCTTCCAGCACCGCCTCGGCCAGCTCCCTGGCACCTTCGCCGCCCTTTTCCCAGTGCTTGCTCACGGCCACCCGGGCGCCGTGGGCCTCGGCCTCTTTGCGGATGATGTCCACCTCCTCCTGCGTGTCCGTGAAGAAGTGGTTGATGCACACCACCGGGGCGATGCCGCTCTTGCGCACGGTGTCCACGTGGGCCAGCAGGTTCTCCACCCCCTTGGCCACCAGCGCGACATCCTTTTCCGTGTAGGCCTTGTGCAGCGGCTGCCCCGGCGCCACTTTCGGCCCCCCGCCGTGCATCTTCAGGGCCCGCACGGTGCAGACGATGACCGAGGCATGGGGGATCAGGCCGCTGAAGCGGCACTTGATGTTCCAAAACTTCTCGAACCCGATGTCCGCCCCGAAGCCGCTCTCGGTGACGTGGTAGTCGGCCAGCTTCAAGGCCACCCGGTCAGCGATTATTGAAGACTGTCCGACGGCGATGTTGGCGAACGGTCCGGCGTGGACCAGCACCGGCTGCCCCTCCACGGTCTGCATCAGGTTGGGGTTGATAGCCTTGGTCATGAGGGCGGTCATGGCGCCGGCCACCTCCAGGTCCGAGGTGGTCACGGGCTTGCCGGACTTGTCGTAGGCCACCACGATGCGCCCCATGCGCTCCCGCATGTCCGCCAGGTCCCTGGTGACGGCCAGGATGGCCATGAGCTCCGAGCTGACGGTGATCTGAAAGCCGCTCCTCATCATGAAGCCGTCCATCTTCCCGCCAACGCCGATGATGATCTCGCGCAAAGCCTGGGCGCAGAAGTCGATGCACCAGTTCATGACCACGTTGCGCGGGTCGATGTCCAGGCGCCTGAGTTTTTTCTCCTTGAGCTCCTCGTCGTCGTAGTTGAACTCGTGCTGCAGGCGGCTGGTCAGGGCCACCATGGCCAGGTTGTGGGCGTTGGTCACGGCGTCGATGTCGCCGGTCAAGCCCAGGCTGAAGTCGCTCAGGGGGATGCACTGGGAGAGGCCCCCGCCGGCGGCCGAGCCCTTGATGTTGAAGGTGGGCCCGCCGGAGGGCTGCCGGATGGCGCCCATGACCTTTTTCCCCAGCTTTCCCAGGCCTTCCACCAGGCCCATGGAGGTGGTGGTCTTGCCCTCGCCCAGGGGGGTGGGGGTGATGGCCGTCACCTCGATGTACTTGCCGTCCTTTTTGTTCTTCAAGCGATTGAGGATGCTCATGTAGTCGAGCTTGGCCACGTGGTGGCCGTAGGGCAGGAGCTCCATCTTCTCCAGTCCCAGCTCCTCCGCCTGCTGGTACACGGTTTTCATGTCCTTTTCGGCGGCCTCCGCGATTTCCCAGTCCTTCATCTTGGTAGGATCCAGCTTCTGCATTATTACCTCCTCTTGCCAGGGCAAGTGGCACCAGAATAGGGGCACTCCCCGCCCGTGTCAAGAAAAATCGTGAATGGAATCGCTATCTGAGGGTCTTGCGGCGGCGGTAGTCCTTGGGGCTGATGCCGTGGTAGCGGCGGAAGACTTTGCTGAAGTAGCTTTGGTCGCCGAAGCCGCACTCCAGGGCCACCTGGTTGATGTTCAGGCCGGATTCGTCCAACAGCGTACAGGCCTTCTCTACCCGGAACTTGTTCAACAGATCCGTAAAGGTGTAGCTGGTTTTCTGGTGGAAGATCTTGGAGAAATAGCCGTAAGACATATGGCAGGCGCGCGCCACCTCGTCGCGGGTGAGGGGCTCGCCCAGGTTGTTCTTCATGAACTCCAGGGCCAGCGCGATGGAATCCGGGGGGGCGGGGGCCACCTGGATCAGGCTGGAGGAGATGAAGTCCTCCAGCCAGCCGGTCAGCCAGTGCGAAAGCTCGATGTAGTCCTTGATGTCGTTGAACTCCTTGAGGTAAGAGCTGTTCACGCCCAGGAGCTCCCGCGGGTTGGCCCCCTTGTCCACCGCGGTGCGGTACATGAGCACCACCATCTCCAGCACCAGGGCCTTCAGCACGTCCAGGTCCTCGCCGCCGAGGGAGTAGATGCGGATCAGGATGCGGTTGATGATCGAGCGTGCCCGTTCCTTGTCCCCCTTGCGGATAGCCGCCAGCAGGGCGAACTCCTCCTGCAGATACACCTCGCGGGGGTTCTGGTAGAGGTTGCGCTTGACCGAGTGGATCGCTTCCGCCTTGGTGGCGCTGGCCCGGCCCTGCTCACGGTTCTGGCGCATCAGGCTCTCGTTGCACAGGTTGGCGGCGCAGGCCAGCTCCAGCAGGCTCCAGGCGGCTTGAGCGATCAGCGATCCGGTCTCCTCCTGGGCTTGCTCGGGGTGCACCGCGGAGAAGATCCCGCCCACGGCCTCGTTGTTCAGGCACAGCGGCACGCACCACACGTACAGACCGCTGGAATCCAGGGCGATGTTCGGCTCGCCCCAGCGCAGGGACTCCTGGATCATCTGGGCTAGGTCGAGGCCGCGCTGCCGGGCCCGGCGCCAGGGGTAGTAGTCGCAGCGGTTGATAGCCACCCGCCCACCGCTCGCCAGGGCCGCGCCGAAGCGCCGCTCCTGCTGATACAGTTCCGCCATCCGGTTGAAGGCCTCGACCGGGGCCAGGCTCTTCCAGCCGTCATTGGACATAATCAGGGAGGATACACCCTTTTTTCCATTTGTTAAACACCAAACTACCGGAAAAAGCGCTTATTTTACAAAACAAGATGAAATCGATCCGGTATAGTGAAGCCCAAGATAACGCTACGACGGAGGAGGAATACAGTGGTTTCATTGAACGCGATTTCCGAAGCCCTGCAGAAAGGCAAAGCGGACGACGTCAAGAAGATGGTCACCCAGGCGCTGGAGGAGAAGGTCGCTGCCAAGAAGATCCTGGAGGAAGGCATGATCGCCGGCATGGACATCATCGGTGGCCGTTTCAAGCGCAACGAAATCTACATCCCCGAGGTCCTGATCGC
>CAZMWZ010000285.1:0-3390 GCA_964570045.1 uncultured Spirochaetaceae bacterium | reverse complement strand
CGGCAGGAGGCGAGAGCGGTGCTAGCGGCGGTTCTGCATCAGGCGGGGGACGTGCGGGTGGAGTCGGTGGCCGAACCCCGGCCCGGCCCCGAGGAGGCGCTCATCCGCATCCGGGCCTGCGGGGTCTGCGGGACTGACAACTCCCTGTACAAGGGCGACTACCCGGGGGCTTACCCGGTGGTGATCGGGCACGAGTTCGCCGGCGACGTGGTCGAAGTGGGCGCCGCGGTGCGCGGCCTGGCACCCGGTGAGCGGGTCACCGTGGACCCGAACAAGGTGTGCCACGCCTGCCCCTACTGCCAGTCCGGCAACGAGCACCTCTGCGAGTCCTTGAGCTCCATGGGCGTGCACCGTGACGGGGCGGACGCCGAGCTGTGCGTCATGCCGGCCACCAACGTGTACCGCATCCCGGAACACTTGAGCTACGAGGAGGCGGCTTTCACCGAGCCGCTGGCCTGCGCCGTGCACGGCGTGGACCTGGCCGGCGTGCGGCTGGGCGACACCGTGTTGATCGTCGGCGGCGGTCCCATGGGCAACCTCATCACCCAGTGCGCTGCGCACGCCGGGGCCGCGGTCATCGTAGTAAGCGAGCCCATCGACGGCCGCCGGGAGTTGGCCCGGAGGCACGGGGCCACGCACCTGATCGATCCGACCCGCCAGGACGTGGGGCAGGAGCTGAAGAAGATCCGGCGCATCGGGGCGGACGTGGTGTTCGAGGTGGCGGGCAACAACGCAGCCCAGGCCGCCTGCATTCCCCTGGCGCGCAAGGGGGGGACGGTCATGTTTTTCGGGGTCAGCCCCCAGGACCGTTTCATCCAGGTCAACCCGTTCGTGATCAACGAAAACGAGCTGAAGGTGCTCGGCTCCTACAACAACCAGTTCGCCACGGCCCGGGCAGTGGAGCTGCTGGCCGGCGGGGTAATACGGGTCAAGGAGCTTATCTCCCACCGTCTGGCGCTGAAAGACTACCTGGAGGTGTTCCGGATGTTCGGCGGGAAGGACACCATGAAGCTCATGGTGCGCATGGAGTAGGGGAGGCGGCGCATGGCAGTCGGCAAGAAGAAACTGGCGGGATTCATCCCCGCCCCCCTGACCCCCTTAACCGAGGGGGGGAGCGTGGACTTCGGGCTTTTTGAAAAGCAGGTCGAATACCTGGTGGCCGCGGGCGCCGACGGCCTGTTTGTCTGCGGCACCACGGGGGAGGGGGCCTGGCTCGCCACCCGCGAGAAGGCCGACATCCTGCGCGCGGCCAAGGAGGTGGTCGCGGGCCGGACCTTCCTGGCCGCCGCTTGCCTGCAGCCCTCCACGCCGCAGGTCCTGGCGGAGCTGGAGGTCATGCTCCCGCTGGAGCCCGACTTCGTGGTGGCCGTAGCCCCGTACTACTACGCAGTACCCCAGGAGGCCGTAGCCGCGCACTTCCGGCAGCTGGCCCGCCGCTCGCCCGTGCCCCTCATCCTCTACAACATCCCGCAGTGCACGCACAACCCCATCGCCCTGGACACGGTGCTCGAGCTGGCGCGGGAGCCCAACATCGCGGGGATCAAGGACAGCTCGGGGGACTTCATCTCTTTCTGCCGGGGGTTGGCCGCCGATATTCCGGAGGGCTTCTCCTGGATCATGGGGGAGGACTACCTGGATGGCCCGGCCATGCTCACCGGCGCCGACGGCATCGTGAGCGGTTTGAGCAACGTCTGGGCAGGCTTCCACGCGGCCCTGGTCCGCGCGGCGCGCGCCGGCGATCGGGCGGGGGTGCTGGCCAGTCAGGCGAAGATCCACCAGCTCTACGGTATCCACCGTGTCACGGGCGGCAAGGTCATCCCGGCGCTCAAAGCCGGGGCGGAGCTGTTCGGCCGCTCGACCCGCTGGATGCGGATGCCCAGTCTGACCTTCGGCGACGGGGAAGCCGCCGCGGTGCGCGGGGTGCTGGAGGGCCTGGGCCTCCTGCGGGACTGAGGCGCGGCAATGCGGCAGGATATCCTGGCCGTGCTTCACGGACGGGCGCCCGGCCGGGTCCCATGGACGATCCATCATGAGCTGCTGCCACGGGGCAGCCTGGAGCGCCGTCTGCGCGATCAGGGGTTGGCGATCATCGACAAAGGGGTGCGGCCCTACCAGGAGGGGCACCACCGGGTGTCGCTGGAGGAGCGGTGCGGCTGGGAAGGCGGCGCGCGCCGGATCCTGCGGACCTGGCATACCCCGCTCGGCGAGCTGCGCGGCCGCCTGCGGGTCGGCCCGGACGGCAGCCTGTGGACCGAGGAGTACCCCCTGAAAAGCGCCGCCGACTTCCGCCTGCTGGAATACATCTCCGCAGACACCGAGTACCGACCCAACGACGAGGCGGTCGCCGCGGCGCAACGCGCCCTGGGCGAGGACGGCCTGGTACTGTGCCGGATGATGCGCTCGCCCATGCAGCGCCTCCTGACCGAATGGCTGGGGACCGTCGGGGTTTCCTATGCCCTGGCGGACGCTCCCCAAGCTGTGGACCGTCTGGTTGCCTGCCTGGAGGCCGGGGACGAGCAGGCCCTGCGGATCGCCGCGCGCTCCCCGGCCGAAGCGGTATGGAGCGCCGAGAACCTGACCGGCGACATCGTCGGCCCGGAAATGTTCCGCCGCTACCATGGGCCGTATTACGACCGGGCCGCCGGGATCCTGCAGGCCGGGGGAAAGCTCTACGGCGTGCACCTGGACGGGCGGCTCAAAAGCCTGAAGAAGGCGATCGGGGACAGTGCGTTGGATTTCGTCGAGGGCTTCACCCCACCGCCGCTCGGCGACCTGGGCTTGGAGGAGGCGCGCGCGGCCTGGCCGGGCAAGGCCATCTGGTTGAACATCCCCGGGACCCTCTTCCTGAGTGACGGGCGGAAGGTGGTGCGCGAGCTCCAGGAGCTTCTCCGGCGGGGGATGGCGGCGGGGGGCTTCCTGCTCACTCTGACCGAGGAGTTTCCCGAGCCGGAGCGCAGCCTGCCCCTGGTGGCCGAGGCCGTGGCCGGTTACGAGGCGGGCCTCCGGGGGTCGTAGTCGGCTCGCCGCCGAAAAAACTTGACAGCTCCGCCGGGCCGGGCCATAGTCTGTATATCCGAACGGGATTTGGCAATCTGAACAGGTCATGAATCAGGTACGTTCCGTCCGCCGCGCCGTCAGGATCCTGGAAACCTTCCGGGAGAGTCCCTCCCTTACCGTGACCGAGTTAAGCCGTACCCTCAAGCTGCCCAAAAGCAGCGTCTTCGAGCTGGTTTCGACCCTGGCCGCCGAAGGCCTGGTAAAGAAGGAGGACTCCTCCAGCCGCTACCGGCTGGGGCTGCGGCTGATCGAGTTGGCCCGCGCGGCCGGTCACGACCTGGAGGTGCGGCAGGTGGCCCGCCCCCTGATCGAGAATCTGCGCGACGAGTTCAA
>CAZMWZ010000284.1:0-3416 GCA_964570045.1 uncultured Spirochaetaceae bacterium | reverse complement strand
ATCGCCAGCTCCGCGTCCAGGCCGCCGTTCAGGAACACCGGGTCGCCGAAGGTGGCGGTCCCGCCATAGGCGATCTGTTCGGGGTTCAGGTCGGTCAGGGCCGTGAAGCCGAGGGCGAAGCTTCCGCCGCCCGGTTTCCAGTACGGGCGAATACCGAAGATCTGGGGGTCGGCCGCGTCGCTGATCATGGCCTCGAGGCCGCCCTTCTTGCCGTCCAGGCCCAGGTTCAGGCCCACCTTGCGCACCGCCGGGAAGTCCAGGTCATTGGCGTAGCGGCGCATGATCGAGCCGTGCCCCATGGTGATGTCACCCAGGTTGCCGAACTTGAAGAAGAACGGGTCCCGCTGCTCGCCCCACTCGATGTAGCGGATCTTCAGGAACAGGTCGTTCAAGATGTCCACGGTGACGTTGTCCCAGCCCGACTTGTCGGTGCCGAAGCTCCACTCGTCGTTGCCGGCCGGGTGGTACCAGTCATCCGGATCGAACATGTCGCTCTTGTAGATCACCGGCAGGTATAGTCCGGCCTTGAGCTTGCCGAAGGCGAAGCGCGGCTGGATGACCGCCTTGGCCCAGGTCTCACCCTTCAGCGTGACGGTGCCGATCTCCATGCCCAGGAAGTCCATGAGGCGCTGGAGCCACTTCGGGGTCTGGCTCTTGGCCTGCGGGGCCTCGGCGCCTTCGGTCTTGGCGGTCTCGGGAACCACCTCTTCGCCCTTGGACACCTCCTCCTCGCTCAGCTGCTGGAACTGCATGCCGCCTTCCAGCTCCTCCAGCAATCCCGCAGGAGGAGTGAAGCTGGCGAACGAGGAAGCCAGGGCGTCAGCGGCCATGCCCGCCTGCAGGGCCAGGGTCTGCCCCGCCTGGTTCGAGAAGTCGACCAGCCCTTCCAGGACGTAGGCCAGCTCCCGCTGCCCCGGTAGGACGGAAAAGATGAACTTCGTGCCGCGCACGCCGCAGACGGCCGTATTTCCTTCGAAGCTGTATACGGCGCCCTTGGACTTGGCCGCCACGGTCTTGATCTTGCCCACGGCCATCGCGAAGGCGTTCTTCGTAGCCCCGTCCTTGCCCTGCACGCTCTTGACCGCGAAGTTGGTATTCTCCGCAACGCGTACGATCGTGCCGTTGGGCACCAGGCGCAGCTCCGCGTAGTCCCCCTGCAGGGTGATCAGCGTGCTGCCCACGGCCAGCTCGTCGCCGAAGGTGATGCCCGCGGCTTCCGTCTCCGTGCCGTCGCCGGCGCGCACGTACAGGCTCCCGGAGTTGTTTTCGAAGTACTCGATGACCATCTTCGGCCCTGACGCCGCGAATAGGGACGCAGCGACCAGGAGGAAGACGGCCGAAATCAGCAGGATGCTTTTACGCTTCATCGCGAACCTCCGTTTCTAGAAGAGATCAATGGCGGTCTCGATTCCGGAATGCGTGACCCACGTGTTCTGCAGGGGATCCCAGCGGATGTCGTAGACCAGCGACAGCACCGCGGCCCCGATGCTGTAGTTCAGGCGGCCCTGGACCACGGCGTCGGCCGCGCTTACCAGGTCGCGGAAGAAGCTCTCAGCCGCGCCCAGGTTGCGCTTGTCGTAGCTGAACTCCAGGGAAACGTTGGGGACTAACCCCTTGCCCAGGATGAACTGGCCGAGGAAGTGAGGCCAGTCCAGGTAGTTGTCGGGATCACCGGCGCTGGTGAAGGGACCGTCCACGCTCAGGTTCAGCACCAGCAGGTCGGCGAACAGCGAGAAGCCCAGGCTGGCCAGCCAGCCGGTGTAGGGATCCACGTCCACCGCGCCCGAGGCAATATCGTATTTACTGGTAACAAGCGGATCCAGATCGTAGCGAAACAGGTCGTAGTTGGAGTCGAAGTACACGGGCACGAAATTCTTTCCGAGCATGCGGATCTGCGCCCCGTACAGCAGGAACCCCGCGACCCGGCCGCCGAGGCCGACCATGCCGCCTATCGACCCGCGGTTGGCCAGGGAGGCCACGTCGCTGAAGACGGCCAGACTGATCATCGGGTTGGCCAGGATGGGCAGGCGCAGGTCGGCGCCGTATACGATGACCGTGTCCAGGTCCGGGTGCCCGGTAGTATACAGCCCTGGGTCGGTGTCCATGGCCAAGGTTCCCCCGACCTGCAGATTTTTAAGAATCGGCACTTGTGTGCCAGCCAGGGGCCGCGCGTACAGGCGGGCGCCGAACACGTCGAAGCGGGCCAGGTTACCCGCGAAAGTCTCCAGCCCGACGTAAGGGAAGTTGAACAGGGCTCCGTCCAGGTCGAAGGCCAGCCCGAAGATGCGCCGCTCGGGCAGGAACAGGGTGTTGTCGTAGTTGTTCATGATGAAGCCGTTGCCCAGGGTGCCGTCCTCGATGGAGCCCAGCTTCACGAACAGGGGCTCGCCCTTCAGCCCGTAGCGGATGTACTTGAACTTGGGCAGGTACACGTCCAGGTAGTTCTGCCCCAGCGCCGGGTCGGGGATCCAGTCCCCCTCGACCTTGATCGGGTCGACCCCGGCCTCGTCGGTGAAGGAATAGTGCAGCGTCAGCTCCAGGCCGATGCCGAACTTGCCGAAGGCGATATCCGGGGACAGGGTAAGCTTCTGGTAGGTGACGTAGCCGATCGTATCGTTGATGAAGAAGGTATCGGCGCCGATGCCCAGATTCAGGCCGAAATCGAAGCCTCCTTCCGCCCCCTGGGCGGAAACAGCGAAGGGCATCGACAATGCCAGCACCGTGAGCACTACGAGCATGCGCTTCCTGAGCATATCAGCCTCCTCTACGAGCTAAAGTATAATACGAAAATAAAATATTCCAATGGCGAATGCAAGCTGAACCGTCTCAGAACTGGATCTGGGCTTCCAGGGAGGCTTTCAACCCGATCCGCCAGTACATCCCCTCCCCACTCACCTTCTCGGCATCCAGCCCCAGGGAGACCCCGCCTTTCAGGTAGCCAAACTCCGGCAGCACCAGCGAGGTGCGGTGGGCCAGCACGAGATTGAAAGGGTGGATCGTGCTCGCATCCTCGGCAGGTTCCCCCCCGGCCACGCTGGCGGAGAGGCTCTCCTCGTGAGACCAGAACCCCTGTGCCCCTACGGCGGTGGGGAGCAACGGCACCCGCACCCCGTCAGGCGGGTGGCGCTCCCAGGCCAGCAGTGCCCCCGCGGTGTCGGACCAGACCGACGAATCCTGGTAGGTGTAGGCGAAGCGGTTTTCGAGAGTGAGTTTTGCGCTTTCCCCGTCGCAGGCCAGGTACTGCCCCGCCAGCAGCGTCAGCTTCTCCGTGACGCCTTCCGCCTCGGTGGCAGTGAGTTGCAGGCTCCCGCTCGCTTCATCGGTCCGGTAGAAGGGGAACAGCGGGTAGGCGCCGAGGGCGCCGAACAGGTTCAATGCGCGGCTCTGCAGGGAAAGGCGATAGTTGTTGCGGGAAC
>CAZMWZ010000283.1:0-3419 GCA_964570045.1 uncultured Spirochaetaceae bacterium | reverse complement strand
CTCCGGGGGGGGCTCCTCGGGGGGGGCTCCCGCTGGCAGCTCCGGCGCGGGCGCACCTGCGGCGGCGACCGGCTCTGCAGCCGCGGCGGCCGCTTCGGCAGGCGCCTCGGTGGCCTCGGATTTCGCGGCGGCGGCCTCCGGAAGGGCGGCGACGGCTGCGGCGGGGTTCACGTCCGGGTCCGGGCTGGCGGCCGGCTCGCGGGAGCCGGCGCGCGCGCTGTCGATCGAAGCGATCAGCACCCGGGCCTTGACGCGGATCACCTCGGAGGTCGAGAGGCCAAGCACCGCGGCCGCCTGCTCGGAAAGCAGGAGGAACACGTTGCCCCGCCCGTTGATCCTATCCACGACGGTCACCTGCACGGCCTTGCCGTTCTGAGGGTTCTCGACCCGCAGCAGCGTGCCCTGGGGAAAGGAGTCCGAGGCGGCGAAAAGTCCCGGCGAGTCGAACTCACCTTTGCGGACCACCGCCGCGTTGCCGTCCCAGCTGGATTCCTGCGCTGCGAGCGCTGGCAGGAACACGAGTGCAAGGAGCAACAGCAGCAGCCCCCGGGCAGGCAGTCGCGGTAGCGGCATAGAGATCACCCCTCTTCCAGTTTCATCGGCCGAAAAGACCACCCTGATGACTCTAATTGCATTATAGTGATGGATCCGGCCGGCCGCTACCCGCGAGGTCGGCTCCGGGCGGCGATGCCTTCCAATTCGCCGGCCGCCAGTTCCCCTGCGCGGTACAGCAGCGCCTCATACGGCTGCTCCAGCTCCCGGCCGCGATTGTCCAACTCCAGCTCCCCCTGCCCAAGGAGCGCCCCGCCGCGGGGATCCCACAGGAAGAGCCGCGCCCGAACCGTGAAGGGCGGCGGTTGGCCGGCGGCCGCGGGCAGGGATCGGGCTTCCAGGCGCACCGCGGCCAGGTAGTGCGCCGCACCCTCGCGGGCGATTTCCAGGGGCTCGCGGAACTGGAGGCGGGTCCAGTCCGCCTCGGGGCGGTAGGGGCCAGTGTCGAAGGTCACGTGCCCACGTTCGAACATGGCGGACATGAGCCCCTCCAGGCCGGCCTCCGGCACGGGCCCGGCTTCCCCGTCGAGGCTGCTCTCCACCAGGAGCATGAAGGTCTCGGCGGGCAGGGACGGGCCGGCCAGGAGCAGGCCCAGGAGGATGGCAGTCGCTCTCATACCGGTTTATCGGAGGATTCCGCTGCGCCCCGTACCGGTTGCGGCCGTCGGCGGATCGTGGTAGCGTGGGGCCGCATGGCCTTTTTCGTGCTCCAAGTAAGGACGGGGGGCGAGGAGAGGTTCCGCCGGCAGGCGGCGAAGCTTCTGCCGCCCGAGAGGGGCGAGCTGTTCTGGCCGCGCCGCAGCCTGCGGGTCCGCCGGGGCGGCGAGTGGCGGGAGACGGTCACCCCGATCTTCCCCGGCTACCTGTTCCTGCGCGCCGAGGTCCTCGACTCCACGCTGTTCGGGGTGCTGAAGAGCCTGCCCGGCTTCGCCCGCTTCCTGCGGGACAACGCCAACATCGAGCCCCTCGGGGAGCGGGACCGGGAGATCCTGCTGCATTTTCTGTCGTTCGGCGAGGTGGTGCATCGCTCGCGGGTGAGCTTCGACGCGGAGCGGCGGATCCAGGTGATCGACGGGCCGTTAAAGGCCCTGGAGGGCAGGATCGTCCGGGTGGACCGCCGCAAAGGGCGGGCCCGGGTGCGCCTGGAGCTGTACGAGAACTCCTTCCTGATCGACTTCGGCTTCGACGACATCGCGCTGGTGAACAGGTGAAGGAGCCCGCAAAATCGGCCGAAAATCTAGGCTGAAATGCGGGCGATCGCTAAAAACCGGATCTACCTCATCGGCGCCGGCCTGACCGGCTTGACCCTGGCCCGGGAAATCCAGGCCAAGCCGATCTTCGGCAGAGTCGTTGCCTTCCTGGACGACGACCCGCAGAAGATCGGCCGGCGCTTGAATGGGATCCCGGTGCTCGGCCCCCTGGACGCCGTGACCGAGCTGCTGAAGACCGCGCCCGCCGACGAGGCGATCATCGCCATCCCGGGGGCGACCCGCGAGCAGCTGCGCCGGATCTACCGCCTGCTCATGACCGCCGAGTTTTCCCGCATCCGCATCGTGCCGCAGCTTTCCCAGCTGCTTTCGGGCGAGCCCCACCTGATCCAGGCGCGCGAGCTCAACCCGGAGGATCTGCTGGCCCGCCAGCCCGTGCGGGTGAATCTGAAGAAGAGCCTCGCTTACCTGCGGGGCAAGCGCGTGCTGGTGACCGGGGCCGGGGGCAGCATCGGCTCGGAGCTGGCCCGGCAGCTGCTGTACGGCGGGGCCGAACGCCTGTTCCTGTTCGGGCACGGGGAGAACTCCATCTACGAGTCCGAACGCGAGCTGCGCCTGCTGCAGGAGGCGGGCGTCGGGGAGAAGGCCACGATCGTCCCGGTGATCGGCGAGCTGCAGGACCGGGACTTTGTGCGCTACATCGTGGGTCGGCTGCGCGCCGGCGTGGTGTTCCACGCCGCCGCCCATAAGCACGTGCCGTTGATGGAGGCCAACCCGGTGGAGGCCGTGAAGAACAATGTGTTCGGAACGGCGAACCTGATCGACGCCTCCCTGGAGGGGGAGGTGGAGCGCTTCGTGCTGGTCTCCACGGACAAGGCGGTGGAGCCCGCCAGCGTATACGGCGCCTCCAAGCTGATCGCCGAGGAGCTGGTGCTGCGCCAGGGTGGGGCCGGCAAGGCCTTCCTGGTGGTGCGCTTCGGCAACGTCCTGGGTTCCCGCGGCAGCATCCTGCCGCTGTTCAGCAAGCAGATCCAGAAGGGCGGGCCCCTCACCCTGACGCACCCCGAAGCCCGGCGCTTTTTCATGACCATCCCGGAGGCCGTGAGCCTGGTGCTGCAGGCCGGCGGGGTGGGCCGGCCCAGAGGCCTGTACCTGCTGGACATGGGCGAGCCCGTGCTGATCCGCGAGCTGGCCGAGCAGATGATCCGGCTTTACGGCTACGAGCCCGGGACCGACATCCCCATCGTGTACATGGGCCTACGCCCCGGGGAAAAGCTCCAGGAGCGGCTTTGGGCCGAGGGGGACAACCCGCTTGCCACCGAGTACCCCAAGCTTCTCGTGCTGGACCGCAAGTACGCCCTCAACGGCAAGCTGGACGCGGTGCTGGAGAGCCTGCGCCCGATCTGCTTTTTCCGGGAAGAATCCCCGCAGGCCTTCCGCAACCGCAGGATGCTCCGCGAGACCCTGAAGCGCATCATCCCGGACCTGCGCCTGCCCGACGACGAGCCTCCATACTGAAGCCCAGGCCAGCGCCCTCGGGGCGAAGTCCGCAGGCTTTTCTCGCCTAGACCAGGCGCTTGAGGTAGCAGCGCCGCCGTTTGTGCTGGCGCGCGTCGTAGTGCTTCCAGATGGCCTGGACCTGGGTGTTGCTCTCCAGCT
>CAZMWZ010000282.1:0-3422 GCA_964570045.1 uncultured Spirochaetaceae bacterium | reverse complement strand
CGTCCCCGGGCAGGCCTTCCCGCTGCCAGCGGCGGATGGCTCCGGCCCAGTAGCCAAACTCGGCTTTCAGGAGCGGCGCCCGGGCTTCGAAGCGCATGGCGGCGAGGAACTTTTCGCGGGAGCTCATGACAGCACCCGCACCCCCCGGGCCTCGAGCGTCGCGCGCACCTCCTGCTCCAGCGCCGGGTCGGTGACGATCGTCTTCAGCCGGTCATACCCCAGCCAATTCACGGTGCCGTGCTTGTGGAACTTGGTGGAGTCCGCCAGGCAGACCGCCTGCTCCGCGTTCTCGAAGAACAGCTGCTTGATGCGCACGTCGCCCAGGATGTAGGCGTCCAGGATGCCTCGCTCCGGCGACACGGCCGCGGCGGAGAAGAAGAAGATGTTGCCGCGCAGGTTTTCCAAATGGCGCTCCGGATGGGTGCTGGAAAAGCCGGCGGTCTCGCGGTCCAGCACTCCGCCCAGGCTGATCACCCGGAAGGCCGGGAGCGTGAGGAACTCCATGGGGATGAACAGGGAGTTGGTGATCAGGGTGACGCCGGCCAGCGTCTTTTTCTTCAGCTCCTCGCACAGGTAGAACGTCGTGGAGGAGGCGTCCAGGAAGAGGGTCTCCCCGTCCCGCACCAGGCCGGCCGCAATCCGGGCGATGTGCTTCTTTTTTTCCGGGTTCGTTTCCAGCTGCTCGAAGAAGTCGTGGCGGGGCTTTTCGTCCCGGGCCAGCCGGACTTCGCCGTAAGAGCGCTGCACCCGCTTTTCTTTCGACAAGGTCTCCAGGTCCTTGTACAGCGTCGGCGCGGAAACACCGAACTCCCGGCTGAGCTCCTGCACGGTGAGGCGGTTGTTGTGTTCCAATAGCTGGACGATACGGTCCCTGCGCTCTTTGGGATGCATAAATCCGCGCGAAATGATCGATAATTCTATTATAAATCATTGAAAATAGCAAGAAATTTACGGGTATTATCGATTGGTGAGAGCAAGTGCGCGGCAGGATCGGAAACAGGCGGTACCCTTGGTGCGGTAGTGCCGCTAGGGTGCTTTGACAATTCTGCTATAGTTGGTAGAATTATCGTGACACAGGTAGGGAAGGCGATGGAACGGCGCTCGAACGACGGGGCACAGGCGGAGCCGGAGCTGGAGGCGCGGATCGAAGCGCTGTCCCGCGGCCGCAAGGAGCAGGCCGAGCGCCTGGAGCTATTCGACGCGAACGCCTGGTTGGGCGAACCGGCCGGGTTCCCGCTGGCCCGTGGCATGGATGCTCCGGGGCTGCGCAAGGCGCTGGAGGGCTGCGGGAGCCGCGAGGCGCTGGTTTCGCATTGGGCGGGCTTGCGGGTGGCGGCGCAGGCCGGGAACCGCGCCCTGGCGCAGGCCCTGGGGCAGGCTGGCGGCGGCTCCGGGATGCGGGTCCTCTGGACGGGCCTCCCGCTGTTCCCCCGCGAGGCGGGTCCGCTGCCCGGAGTCGGCGAGCTGGGCTTACCGACCGGCGGGGTGCGCCTGTTCCCGCGCTCCCATAACTTCCCCCTGGCTGTATGGGTGCTCGGGGGCCTGTGCGGCTGGCTGGCGGAGCGCCGCATCCCGCTGTTCCTGTGGCACGTGGAGATCGATTGGCCTTCCCTTCACGCCCTGGCCGTGGCCTTTCCGCGCCTCCCCATCGTCGTGGAAACCCAGACCCAGAAGATCCTGTACCAGGACCGCGCCCTGTTCGCCCTGATGAAGGATTGCCCGAACGTGCTCGTGGAGACCTCCAACCTGGCAGGCGCGGATTTCCTGCGCTTCGCCGCGCGGGAGCTGGGGGCGCGGCGCCTCTTGTATGGTTCCTTCCTGCCGGTGAACGACCCCTGGGTGCCCATCGGCATGATCCTGGACGCCGACCTTCCCTGGGAGGAGAAGCGCCTGATCGCCGGCGACAACCTGCGCCGGCTGCTGGCGGAGGTGCGCGGGTGAGCGGGCCTTTCATCGTGGACGCCCACGCCCACACCGGGGCGATGAGCCTGTTCTTCAGCCCGGAGTCGCAGGCCCCCGAGCTGCTGGCCCGCATGGACGGCCTGGACATCCAGTGCTGTGTCAACGCCGGCGACTGGACCTACCTCCTGCAGGGAGGCAGGGAGGGGCTAGAAACCCTGCGGCGGGAGCACGAGGCGTCGCGGGGCAGGATCCTGTACCTGGGGGTGTTCGACCCGCGCCGGGGGCGGGAGGCGCTGCGGGAGCTGGAAGAGGCCTGCCGGCGGCCGGGCCTGGCCGGGATCAAGATCCACCCGACCTTCCACCGTACGCCGGCGGAGGCCCCGGGCTACGATGCGCTGTGGCGATTCGCCGAGGAACACGACCTCACGGTGCTCGCCCACAGCTGGAGCTCCTCGGAGCACAACCCGGCACAGGCCCTCTCATTGCCGGGACGCTTCGAGGCCTGGGTCCGGCGCCACCCCGCCGTCCGCCTGGTGCTGGCCCATGCGGGCGGGCGAGGCGACGGGCGGGCCGACGCGGTGCGCCTGGCGCGGGAGCACCCGAACGTGTACCTGGACCTAGCCGGGGATATTTTCTGCTACCGCCTCGTGGAGACCCTGAGCGCCCAGGTGCCGGCGAACAAGCTCCTGTTCGGCAGCGACTTCCCCTGGCTGGACCCCCGGGCCAACCTGAGCCGCATCCTGCTGGCGGATATCCCCACCCCGACCAAGCGCCGCATTCTGCGAGACAACGCCCTGGAGGCCTACAAGCTCAACCTCTCGAGCTGAGGGCCTAAGGCGAAGCCTCCGCGGCGGGCCTCCCGTAGTAGCGCAGGACCGGCATGCCCGCCGCCCGCGCCGCCTGGATCCCCACCTCCGAGTCCTCGATCACCGTGCAGGACTCCGGGGCGACCCCGAGCCTGGCGGCGGCCTGGAGGAACAGGTCCGGGTAGGGTTTCCCGCGGGCCACGTCCTCGGAGCTGACTACCGCGTCCACCTCGATGCCGAAACGCTTCATGACCGGGAGGATCGAGGGCCTGGAGCTGCCGCTGGCGATCGCCGTCCTGCAACCCGACGCGCGCAGGATGCGCAGGAGCTCCAGGTTGCGGGGGATGGGGGTGACCTTGTCCTGGTGCTTGGGGGCCAGCTCGTTTTTGCGCGCGTAGATCCGGTCCGCGTCGGCCTGGACTCCCGCCCGCTGGCAGAAGTAGCGGATCTGCTCCCGGCCGGTCATGCCGGCCTGGTAGTAGAAGCGCTCCCGGTCCAGAGGGACGCCGACCTCGGCCAGCGCTTCCCTATAGCTCTCGAAGTGCGCGGGCATGGTGTCCACCAGCACCCCGTCGAAGTCGAAGATGTAGGCAGCCCCGGCGCTCACGTGCTCAGCTCCATCAGCTCCCGGACGGCTTGAGCGATGTCCTCGGCCTGCGGGATCACCGCCTGCTCCAAGGCCGGGGCGAAGGGGATGGGCGTGTCCGGCAAGCA
>CAZMWZ010000281.1:0-3433 GCA_964570045.1 uncultured Spirochaetaceae bacterium | reverse complement strand
GGCATGGTCGGGGGGGGCAAGGGAGCATTCATCGGCGACGTGCACCTGAAGGCGGCGAGCTTCGACGGCCGTGCGCGCCTGGCAGCCGGCTGTTTTTCCAGGGACTACGGCAACACGCTGGAAAGCGGCGCGGCGCTGGGCCTGGCCAGGGAACGGCTGTACAAGAGCTTCGAAGAAATGGCCGCGCAGGAGGCCGGGCGCAAGGACGGCATCGACTTCGCGATCATCGTGACGCCGAATGCCGCCCACTTCCCGGCGGCCAAGGCCCTGCTGCAGAGCGGCATCCACGTGGTGTGCGACAAGCCGCTCACCCTCACGGTGGAGGAGGCCGAGGAGCTGGAGCGCCTTGCCCGGGAAAAAGATCTGCTGTTCTGCGTGACCTACCTTAACCCTGGCTACCCCCTCATCAAGCACGCCCGCGAGCTGGTGCGCGGAGGGGAGATCGGCGAGATCCGCATGGTCATGGGCGAGTACGCCCAAGGCTGGCTGGCCGACCTGGTGGAGAAAACCGGCCTGAAGGTGGCCTGGCGCACCGACCCGGCCCAGGCAGGAGTTTCCTGCAGCGTGGCGGACAACGGCAGCCATCTGGAAAATCTGGTCTCCTACGTCACCGGCCTGCAGATCGAGGAGCTATGCGCCAAACTAGACATCATCGGCGAGGGCCGCAAGCTCGATACCAACGGTTCGATACTATTGAAATACAAGGGTGGGGCTGCCGGCATGTACTGGAGCTCGCAGATCGCCATCGGGCACGACAACGACCTGCGCCTCCGGGTTTTCGGCACCAAGGGAGCCATCGACTGGCACCAGGAAGAGCCCAACCACCTGAGGCTGACCATGCTGAACGGGCCCACCCAGCTGCTGTCCAAGGGCAGCGGCTACCTGAGTCCGGCGGGGCTTAAGTACAACCGCACGCCCCCCGGGCACCCGGACGGCACCTATGAGGCCTTCGCCAACGTGTACGCGGCTTTTATGAACGCCCTGTCGCGAAAGAAGCGCGGCGAGAAGGTGGGCCTGGCCGAGCTGGAGTACCCGGACGTGGCCGACGGGGCGCAGGGTATGCGCTTCATCCACAAGTGCGTGGAGAGCTCGCGCGCCGGCCGCTGGGTCAGGATGTAAGCGGGCAGGCATGACCGGACGCGAGCGCATCTTCAAGGCGCTGCGGGGCGAGCCGGTGGACTCGCTGCCGCACATCCCCATCTCCATGATGATCGCCGCCGACGCGGTCGGCGAGACCTACGGCAAGTACGTGCTGGACGCCGATGTCCATGTGCGGGGACAAGTGGAGTTCGCCGGAAGGTACGACATCGACCACGTGTCGGCGATCTCCTGCCCGACCACGGAAGCCGCCGACCTGGGGGCCGCGATCATCTACTACCCGGACCAGCCCCCGGCCGTGGACGAGGCCAACGCCTTGCTGGCCGACAGGCGGAAGCTGCGGAAGCTCAAGGTCCAGGACCCCGGCTCCGGCCGGCGCATGAGCAAGCGCCTGGAAGTGGTCCGCCTCCTGAAGGAGCGCGTGGGCGGGGAAAAACTGGTGGAGGGCTGGGTGGAGGGACCCCTGGCCGAGAGCGCCGACCTGCGCGGCATCAACACGGTCATGCTGGACCTGTATGACGACCCCGGTTTCGTGCGGGACCTGATGGCCTTTATTTATGAAAATGCCATGAACTTCGCCCGGGAGCAGGTGAAGGCCGGAGCGGACGTCATCGGGGTGGGGGACGCGGCCTCCTCGCTGATCGGGCCGGAGCTGTATCGCGGGGTGGTGCTGGAGTGGGAAAAGCGGTACGTCGAGGCGATCCACGGGATGGGCGCCCTGGTGCGCCTGCACATCTGCGGGGACACCAACGCCCTTTTCCCTCTCCTGGCCGAGGTTCCGGCGGACATCGTGGACCTGGACTCCATGGCCCTGATCGTGGACGCCCGTCGGCTGATCGGGCAGGAGCGGCTGCTGTCCGGGAACATAGACCCGGTGCGAGTACTCCAGGACGGTACCCCGGCGTCCGTCACCGAGGCACTGGCGCAGTGTTTCGCCGATGCGGGCGGCAAGTACTACGCGGCCTGCGCCGGCTGCGAGATCCCTCGCGGCACCCCGCCGGAAAATCTGCTAGCCATGCGGGACTTCGCCCGCTCCCGCCGGGAGTAGACTGAAACTTTCCGGCTGGTAGACCGTCGCTCCGCTCCTGGCCCTTCGGAAAGACCTATTCTGTGGGAGCTTTCGCCCCTCGGTTCCGAACACTCCTCCAAAACTCACGGTGCGTCAGGGCGTTTCCGGCTCTGATGCTGTCCTTGGACTTGCCGAGCAGCGCCTGAAAGCGCGGTGATCGCGACAGAAGCAGCTGCTCCAGGTCATCGTCGTTAGCTGGAGCGAGGATCACCGCGACAGCCTTCCCATTGCGAGTCACTACGACGGGGCCGGATTTCTCGGCCTCATGCAGGTATGCGCTCAACTTGGCCTTCACCTCGGCCAGCGATACAATCTTCATGGAACGAACTCCTCTCCGGCAACGAGCAAGCGGTTGCCGATTTTGACGCCAATCGCCAGTATCCACACCGCTTTTTCCTGCGCAGCCAACTGGTAGAAGACGCGCAGCCGGTTGTCGGGACCGAAGCGCAGTTCCCAGGTCGCGCCAAACGGACCCGGGAGGTTCTCCAACGGCTTCCGGTTGCGGGTGCGCCTGGTCGGGGCGTACGCCAGCTGTTCCTCGATGGCCCTCTTGATCAAGCCATGGTATTTCGGCTGGATGCTGTCGAGCTGATCTTTAGCCTCCGGCGCGTACAGCAGGGAGTACCTGGAGCGGCGTCTCACTGACCAGAATTATAGTCACTAGACTCTCGGGTGTCAAGACGCGCGGTCGCGCGACTGAGCCCGGGGTGCCGGCCCCGACGCCGCGGAGGTCGAGCTAGCCGAGGGCTTGAGTGTCCCAGCCCAGCCCTGTAGCCGAAGGTGAGCAAGCGCCTGGAGGTGATCCGCCGCCTGAAAGAGCTCGTCGGGGGCGAGAAGCTGAGAAGCTGGTGGAGGGCTGGGTGGAGGGGCCGCTGGCCGAGAGCGCGGACCTGCGCGGCATCAACACGGTCATGCTGGACCTGATGGCCATGAGCTTTGCCCGGGAGCAGGTGAAGGACGGAGCGGACATCATCGGGGTGGGGGATGCGGCCTCCTCGCTGATCGGGCCGGAGCTGTATCGCGGGGTGGTGCTGGAGTGGAAAAGCGGTACGTCGAGGCGATCCATGGGATGGGCGCCCTGGTGCGCCTGCACATCTGCGGCGACACCAACGCCCTGTTCCCGCTCCTGGCCGAGGTCGAAGCGGACATCGTGGACCTGGACTCCATGGCCCTGATCGTGGACGCGCGAGCCAGGATCGGACCCACCCGGTTGCTGTCCGGGAACATAGACCCGGTGCGAGTACTCCAGGACGGTACCCCGGCGTC
>CAZMWZ010000280.1:1314-3457 GCA_964570045.1 uncultured Spirochaetaceae bacterium | reverse complement strand
ATCGCCGAGCGCTCGGAGGCCCGGGATCTGGTCGATATCGCGGCGGTGCTGCGTTACCATCCGCAGCTGACCGATGAAGCCAGGCAGATCGTGCGGTCCCAGGACGCGCTGATTCTGATAGAGAGGCTGGTGGCGTGGACCGTGGCTTCCATGCGTGAAGATCTTGCTGCTTACCAAGATGTGGATGCTGGTGACGCCCTGCAAGCCCGTGATCTGCTCCTGGGCTGGCTGCGGGAGGGAAGCAAGCCGTGAAGCGGACCATGATCTTCGCCCGCAGTATCGGCACCGTCCACTTCGAGGCCGCTGCCGGACAGGTTTATGAGCTACCGTTGTTCCCGGGGATCTTCAAGCACGCTGCGCCTAGCGAGTTGGCGGAGTTGCTGTCGAACCCAGCAGCCGTGAAGAAGTACACTCTCGAGGCGTTGAGAACGGCGGCTTGGCCTCTCTTAAGGGAGTTCCCTCATGACTGGTTGAGAGCCTGCCTGCCGATCGCCCACCTGAGGCCGGGACGGCGGCGGGCGCTGGAGTTTCTTCTCGGCTGAGAACCTCTCTGCGATCCACGTCGACCTTGACACTCGTTCAGCCTTGCGTGTTTAATGGCCCACGACGCCATGGACAGGGAAGAGCTGTACGTCACGGCCCAGCTGGCGCGCCTGGAGCTCTCCAGGGATGAGGCGGACCGCCTGGAAAAGGCGGTCTTCCAGATGCTGGAGTACTTCGCCAAGATGAAGGAGCTGGACGTGACGGGGCTGGAGCCCACTACGCAGCTGGCCCAGGACAACCGCCTGCGCGAGGACACTGCCGCGGATGCCAGGGACACCGAACCGCTCTTGACAAACGCCCCCGAGCTGGAGGACCGGCTCATCGTCATCCCCAACGTACTGTAGAAGGCCCGCACCATGGAAAAATCCGATCGCTGGCGCGGCCTCTTTTCCCATCCCGACCGCCTGGAGCGCTGGCAGGCGTTCGCCCGCCGGGTGGAGCAGAAGGTCGGAGCATTCCTGCAGTTCGATCCCACCGTGGCCCTGGCTGACTCGGATGCGGCCGCTTCCGGTCCCCTGGCCGGGGTGCCGTTCGGGGTCAAGGACCTCATCGCCGTGAAGCCCTTCCGCTTGACCTGCGGCTCGCGCCTCTTGAAGGACTTCATCACTCCTTACACCGCTACCGCGGTCCAGCGCCTGCAGGCCCAGGGCGCGGTGGCGGTGGGCAAGACCAACCTGGACGAGTTCGGCATGGGCTCCTCCACCGAGAACTCCGCGCTGGGCAGGACCTCCAACCCCTGGGACCCGGAGCGCGTGGCCGGCGGCTCCAGCGGCGGCTCGGCCGCGGCCGTGGCCGCCGGGATCGTGCCCTTCGCCCTGGGCTCGGACACCGGCGGATCGGTGCGCCAGCCGGCGGCCTTCTGCGGCGTGTACGGACTGAAGCCCACCTACGGGGCGGTGTCCCGCTACGGCCTGACCGCCTACGCTTCCTCGCTCGATGTGATTGGCGTGGCGGCCAAGACCGTGGCCTGGGCGCGGGAGGCCTTCGCCGCAATGCACGGCATCGACCCGCGCGACCACTCCTCCGCCGAGTACCGCCCGTTTCGCCGCTCCCTCTCCGGCCCGCTGCGCGTCGGGGTGCTCCCTTTAGGCAAAGAGGGAAGCGCAGTGCCCCTGGACCCCGCGGTGGAGCGCTGCTGGGCGCGGACGCTCAAGGACCTGCCCAAGCTGGGCTTTCAGCTTCAGCCGGTGGAGATCCCCAGTCTGGAATACGTGGTCTCGGCCTACTACGTGATCGCCTGCGCCGAGGCCAGCGCCAACCTGGCGCGCTTCGACGGCATCCGCTACGGGGCGCGCGCGCCGGAAGCGGAGAACCCGGAGGAGCTGGTGCGCCTGTCGCGCAGCCGCGGCCTGGGCGACGAGGTGAAGCTGCGCATCCTGCTGGGCACCTACGTGCTGCGCTCCGGGTTCCAGGACCAGTACTACCTGAGGGCCCAGCGCATCCGCACGCGCCTCCGGCAGGACTTTGACCGGGCCTTTGCGGAGGTGGACCTGGTGCTGCTGCCCGTGTTCCCCTGCCCGGCCTTCCGCCGAGGGGACCAGGGCATGGACCCCTTCACCCAGAAGCTGTCCGACATCTTCACCTGCTCGGCCAACCTGGC
>CAZMWZ010000280.1:0-1214 GCA_964570045.1 uncultured Spirochaetaceae bacterium | reverse complement strand
GTGGCCCGCGCCCTGGACTGCCGCACGAACCCGATGGGGGTGTTCGAGCGCAAGAACTACTTCTACCCGGACATGCCGAAGAACTACCAGATCTCCCAGTTCGCCTCCCCCTTCGCCGTGGAGGGCTTCCTGGAGCTGGAGCTGCGCAAGCGGCGCAAGCGGGTGCGCATCAAGGAGGTGCACCTGGAGGAGGACGCCGGGAAGATGATCCACGCCGGCGACCTGAGCCTTCTGGACTACAACCGCGCCGGCACGCCGCTCCTGGAGATCGTGACCCAGCCCGACCTGGAGGTGGGGGAGGAGGCGGAGCTGTTCCTGCAGCACTTCCGCCGCCTGGTGCGCTACCTGGGCGTCTGCGACGGGAACATGGAAGAGGGTTCCCTGCGCTGTGACGCCAACGTCTCGGTGAACCGCGAGGGGCAGGGCCTGGGGCGCAAGGTGGAGATCAAGAACCTCAACTCCTTCAAGTTCGTGCGCAAGGCCCTCGCCTACGAGATCGACCGCCATACCGACATACTAGAAAAGGGCGGCACCGTGACCCAGGAGACGCGCCTGTGGAACGAGAACCGCGACGTCACCGAGGGGATGCGCGCCAAGGAGAGCGCCTTCGACTACCGCTACTTCCCCGAGCCGGACCTGCCGCCCTTCCGCCCGGATGCGGATTTCCTGAAAGAGGTGGAGGCGGGCCTGGTGGAGCTGCCCCAGGCACGGCGGCAGCGCTTCCTGGAGCAGTATAGGGTGAGCGAGAGCCAGGCCGACTTTCTGATCGAGGAGAAGGACAGCGCCGACTACTTCGAGCGTGCGGTTCACCTGGGCGCGGATCCGCAGGCCACCGCCCTGTGGCTGGCCTCGGACGTGCAGAAGATCCTCAATCGCGGCGGCCTTGACTTGCCCGCTTCGCCGCTCACGGCCGAGCGCTTCGCCGGGCTCCTGCGCCTGATCGCCGACCGGCGCATCCACGGCAAGATCGCCAAGCAGGTTCTGGAAGTGGTGTTCGCCGAGGACAAGGACCCGGAAGCGATCGTCCGCGAGCGCGGCTGGGAGCAGCTCACCGACCGCGGCGAGCTGGGCCAGGTGATCGACGCGGTGCTGGCCGGCCACCCCCAGGCTGTCGAACAGGTCCGCGCCGGGGACTCCAAGCCCATGGGCTTCCTGATGGGGGAGATCATGAAACACACCTCGGGACGTGCGGAGCCGGTGCTGCTCAAGGAGCT
>CAZMWZ010000279.1:1325-3465 GCA_964570045.1 uncultured Spirochaetaceae bacterium | reverse complement strand
TAATCCTCGCTGCCGCGGATGGAGGTGATGCCTGGCCGCTCGGTGCGGAAGCCGAACTCGTCCTTGAGCACCACCTGCGTGGGCACGTTGTAGTTGCGCTGGATGCCGAAGGGCAGCTTGAAGTGCAGCCCCGGCTCGGCCAGGCGGGTGAAGCGCCCGAAGGTCAACAGCACTCCCTGCTCCTTCTGGTCCACCACGAAGAACCCCGAGAAGATCGTGATCAGGGCCACGATCACCACGATCACGATGACCACGACACGGGGCGTGATCTGCCGGGGTACCCGGCCGGGTGAAACATCACGTTCAGACATGCATTCTCCTTTGGTTTCTATTACTATAGTAACGAAAAGGAGCAGGAATGAACAGCCGGGAGAGGGTCTTTGCGGCCCTGGACCACCGCCAGCCCGACCGCGTCCCGATCGACCTGGGAGGCTCGATCGTGACCGGCATCAACGCCATGGGGTACGCCCGGCTCAAGCGCCGTCTGGGGCTGGCCGGGCCGGTGCGGGTGGCCAGCGTGATCCTGCTGCTGGCGGAGGTCGAGGAGGAGCTTCTCAACCGCTGGGGCGTGGACGTGCTGCCGGTGCCCCGCTACTTCGCCGCCCCCGGCGCGCCGCTTTCCGGCCGCTGGCGGGCGCACCCCCTGCCGGACGGGTCCCCGGCCCTGTTCCCGGAGGGCTTCGCCCCTCGCATCTGCGCGGACGGCGCCTGGGAGCTCGTGGAAGGCGGGCAAGTCGCGAGCACGTTGAGCCCCGGGAGCGGCTCCTTCGTTCCGGCCCGCTTCCCCCTGGCCGGGGCCACGCTGGAGGAGCTGGAGGCCTGGCAGCCGCCGCGGATCACCGCCGAGGAGCTGGAGTTCCTGCACCGCACCGCTCGGCGCCTGTACGAGGACACGGACAAGGCTTTGTTCGGCTGGTTCAACGGGTCGATCTTCGAACAGTCCCAGTTCCTGTGCGGCTGGGACGAGTTCCTGGTCCGCCTGGCCGCCGACCCTTCGTTCTCCGACCGACTGCTGGCGAAGCTCACCGAGGCCGCCGTGGAGGATCTGAAGCTGTACCTGGGCGCCGTGGGCGAGTATATCCAGGTCGTGGGCTTCGGCGATGACTTCGGCATCCAGGGGGGCTTGCAGCTGTCACCGGCGATGTTTCGGGAGCGGGTCAAGCCGCACCTGGCGCGGATTTACGCGGCGGCCCACGCCGGCAGCCCCGCCAGGGTGTTCCTGCACTCCTGCGGCTCCGTGGTCGAGCTGATCGAGGACTTCATCCAGATCGGGGTGGACATCCTGAACCCGGTGCAGACCTCGGCGGCGGGCATGGAGCCGGAGCGTCTGAAGCGCGACTTCGGGCGGCGGATCGTCTTCTGGGGCGGGGGGGCCGACGTGCAGCGCGTTCTGCCCCTGGGCACGCCGCGGGAGGTGCGCGCGGATGTGCGGCGGCGCCTGGAGATCTTCTCACCCGGCGGGGGCTTCGTGTTCGCCCCGATTCACAACCTGCAGGCCGACGTGCCGCCGGAAAACGTCGCGGCCATGTACGAGGAGGCGGCGCGCGGGGGGTGAGCTCAGGCAGGAATCACCTTCAGCTCAGCCGGCGGCGCCGTCGAGCCAGACTGACGGCACCATCCAGCAGCCCAGCGAGGGCGGCTCGCTCCTCTTCCCGGCAGACGACTACGTCCAGGCCCATGGGAAGCCGTTCGCAGAAAAAACGGTGGTAAGGGCGCGCTCTTTCCAGCGGATCGACCTGAGCAGATTCCGAACTCAGCAGGATAGCCAGGTCGATGTCGCTCAAACCGGTCTGCGTGCCGCGCGCGAGAGACCCGAAAAGGAGAACCTCCGAGATCTGCGGAAAAGCCACGATGGCCTGACGGGCGGCTGTCTTCAGCCGCTTCAGTACGTGGGCAGGGTCAAGATAGAAGGCTTTCGCAGAACCTTTGGATGCGACTTGCCGCATCGAGGGCCTCCCGCGCCTTGTTCTCGCTGAAATAATCCGCGGGCTTTCCAGAAGGAAATCCGTTCGGATAGCGGGCAGGAATGTAGTAGAGATCGAGGCTTTGGGCTTTTTCCAGTATTTCCGCAGGGACATCCATTCTGACCGCCAGCAGACCGAGCAGCTCCGTGAGGGAAGGGCCCCAGAGCGTCACACCC
>CAZMWZ010000279.1:0-1225 GCA_964570045.1 uncultured Spirochaetaceae bacterium | reverse complement strand
TCCAGCGTATCAGATCACGAGCCGGCGGTACAGGTCGCGGAACTCCTCCAGCAGGAGGCGGTAGACTGCCTGCCGGTCCGCGTCGGGAAGCCACCGCCGCCCGGGGCGGATCCGGGCGGCCAGTCCCTCGATGGAGGCGGCCGGATCCAGCGCGGCCTGGGCGAGCAGCGCCGCCCCCACCGCCGAAGCATCGGCCCCATCCACCGCGGCTAGCTCGACGCCCAGCACATCGCAGAGCAGCTGGGCCCAGGCGGGGGAACGCAGGATGCCGCCGGTGAGCCGGACCGGCTCGCCTCCGGGAGGCACGCCCAGTGCCTCCCAGACGTCGGCCAGGCGGAAGGCCACCGCTTCCAGCACGGCGCGGGCCAGGTGGCGGCGCCGGTGCTCCCAGCCCAGACCCACGAAGGCGGCGCGGGCCTCCGCCCGCCAGTACGGGCTGCGCTCTCCGGCGAAGAAGGGCAGGCACCGCACTCCCTCCGCACCGGGGCGCACCTGGCAGGCTTCCTCAATAAGCTGCGGGAACCCCGCCTCGGGCGCCTGATCGGCGTAGAACTGGTCGCGGACCCACTGCACCGCCAGGCCGGCGTTGTTGACCGCGCCCCCCGCGAACCAGCGCCCCTCGGCCAGCAGGTAGCACCAGGTGCGCTGCGCGGGATCCAGCCGGGGCTCAGTCACCCAGCGGCGGACCGCGCCGCTAGTGCCCACGGTGATCACGGTCTGGCTCGCCTGCGCCACGCCGGAGCCCAGGTTGGCCAGCGCCCCGTCCGACGCCCCGGTGACCACCGGCAGGCCGGAGGGCAGGCCGGTGCGGCGGGCGGCAGACGCGGTCAGGCGACCTGCGGAGAATGGCGAAGCCAACGGGGGCAGCCGGTTCGTGCCGATCCCGGCCAGGCTGAAAGCCTCTTCGTCCCACCGGCAGCGGCGGATGTCCAGCAGCCCGGTGGCCGACCAGGTGCTCAGGTCCGCAGTCCACTCCCCGCTCAGGCGATGCAGCACGAAATCTTTCAGGGTGACGAAGCGCGCGGTCCGGCGGACGATCGCGGGGGCCCGCTCGCTCCACCAGCGCAGCTTGGCGATATGGTAGATCGGCTGCAGCGGGCAACCGGTGCGCCGGTACAGCCCGGTGATGTCCGCGCTTGCCCGCAGCCGGCGGCAAATGTCCGCCGCGCGCTGGTCCGCCCAGGTCAGGGCGCTGCTGACAGGCTGAACAGCGGTCGGCATGGTT
>CAZMWZ010000278.1:0-3479 GCA_964570045.1 uncultured Spirochaetaceae bacterium | reverse complement strand
ACCAGGACAACTCCAGCCGCGAGAAGGTTCCCCTTTCCTCCTCCTTCGAGGCCGGCGGGCCGCCCCTGCTGTGGCGGGTGGAGCTCGGCGAGGGGCATGCCGGCCCGGCCGTGGCCAACGGGCGGGTCTACCTGCTGGACCACGACGAGCGGCGACAGGCCGACGCCCTGCGCTGCCTGTCCCTGGACGACGGACGTGAGATCTGGCGGCGGTGGTACACGGTGCGCCTAAAACGCAACCACGGCATCTCCCGGACCATTCCCGCGGTGAACGAGCGGTTTGCCGTGAGCATCGGCCCCGGCTGCCACGTGATGTGCGTGGACGCCGGCAGCGGAAAGCTGCGCTGGGGGCTGGACCTGGCCGAACGCTTCGGCACCGAGGTGCCGCTGTGGTACACGGGGCAGTGCCCCCTGATCGACGGTGATCAGGCCGTGCTCGCACCGGGCGGCACGGCGCTGCTGGCAGGCGTAGACCTGGCCGGCGGGCAGGTGCTGTGGGAGACGCCCAACCCCGGGGGCTTGAGCATGTCGCATTCTTCAATCATGGTGATGACGCTCGGAGGCGTGCGCACCTACGTATATTCCGCCATCGGCGGGATCGTGGGGGTGTCGGCGGAGGCGCGGGATCGCGGACGCCTGCTGTGGCAGTCCAAGGATTTCGACGCCACCGTGATCGCCCCCTCCCCCGTGGACGCGGGGGGCGGCAGGATCTTCCAGACCGCCGGTTACGGAGCGGGGAGCATCATGCTACGGGTGACGGCGAGTGGTGAGTCCTTCGTGGTGCAAACCCTGTACCGCCACCGCCCGGCCCAGGGCTTCGCCTGCGAGCAGCAGACCCCGGTGATGTTCGGCGGGCACTTGTTCGGCATCATGCCCAAGGACGGCGGCAGCCTGCGCAGCGAGCTGGTGTGCTGGGACCCTGCGGGGAAGCTCGTCTGGTCCAGCGGCCAGACCCGCCGCTTCGGCCTGGGCCCCTACCTGCTGGCCGACGGCAAGCTGCTCCTCCTGAACGAGGACGGGGTGCTCACGGTGGCCGAGGCCACCGTGGAGGGCTTCCGGCCGCTCGGGAGCGCGAAGATCCTGGAGGGGCCGGACGCCTGGGCCCCCATGGCGCTCGTGGACGGCAGGCTGCTCGCGCGCGACACGCACCAGCTGGTGTGTGTGGACCTGCGCCGCAAGGGGTGAGGCATGGCGGCTACAGGATGGGACTGGCGGAAAATCGCCCTGGGGGCCGTCGCCCTGGTCGGAGTTTTTGGGATCGGGCTGTTTGCCGGCCGCGAGCTCACCCGCTCCCGGGAGGCCCCCGCTACCCCGACATTCCGCTACGACCTGCAGCCGCTCGCTGAGGCCTTTTCGGAGTTGCTCCGCTACCGGCTGCTGCGCGAAATCCCCCTCGAGCTGAGGCAGCCGCGGGGGATCGCCGCAGGGCCCGACGGCCGGCTGTACGTCTGCGGCGACCGGGTGCTGTTGGTGCTGGACCGCAACGGGGACGTCGTGCAGCGTCGCGAGCTGGAAGGCGAACCGACTTGCGTGGCCGCCGGAAGCGACGGTACAATCTACGTCGGGTTGCAGGACCACCTCGAGGTTCTGGACCCCGCCGCCGGCAGCCGCATCTGGCCGGACCTCGGGGAGCAGGCGATCGTCACCTCGATCGTCGTCACCGGCAGCTCTGTGTTCGTAGCCGACGCCGGCAACCGGGCGGTGCTGCGCTTCGATACGGGGGGGATGCTCGTGGGCAGGGTCGGCGCGGACTACCTGATTCCCAGCCCATATTTCGACGTGGCCTCTGCCCCGGACGGCACGCTCTGGGTCGCGGACACCGGCCGGCAGACGATGCGGCATTTCACGGCAGAGGGCCGGCTGCTGGGTGCCTGGGGCAAGGCGTCGCTGGACATCGACGCCTTCGGCGGCTGCTGCAACCCCGCTCACGTGACCGTGCTCCCGTGCGGATCCCTCGCCACCAGCGAGAAGGGCCTCCTGCGCGTCAAGGTGTACGATCCGGACGGGAAGATGACGGCGGTGGTGGCGCTGCCGAAAGACTTCTATTCCCGCGAGACGAGCCTGGACCTGGCGACCCGCAAGGCCAACGGCGGGGAGATCCTGGTGCTGGTCCCGGGCAAGCGGGTGGTGCGCGTCTACTGCCGGAACGGGGCGGCCGATGAGTGAGGGGCTTTCCCGGCGCGAGTTCCTGAAATCCGCCGCGCGCCTGGCCCTGCTGGCCGGTCTGGCTGCCCTGGGACTGCGTCTGGTGCGTGGCCGCGGCGCTCCGGCCGGCAGATTGCCGCGCGCCGGGGAAACCTGCGTGAACCAGGGGGTGTGCCGCGGCTGCACCGCCTACTCCGGCTGCGGCCTGCCCGCGGCGCTCTCCGCGAAGCGGGTTGCCTCCGGGGGTCGTTCATGACCCGCCGCCAATTCCTGCGCGCCGGCCTGGGCGCCCTGTCCGGCTTGGGGCTGGGCGGGCTGGCCGGACTGCTCACCGTGCGTTCGGCGAGCGCAGGCACGGTCTGGCAGATCGACCCTGACGTGTGCGTGCAGTGCGGCAACTGCGCCGTCAAATGCGTGCTCTCCCCCTCGGCGGTCAAGGCGGTGCACGCCTACGACGTGTGCGGCTACTGCGACTTGTGCAGCGGCTACCTGCAGCCCGGGGCCAGACGCCTGGACACCTCCGCGGAGTCGCGCCTGTGTCCGACCGGCGCGATCCGGCGGCGCTTCGTCGAGGATCCCTACTACGAGTACACGATCGACGAGGCGCTGTGCATCGCCTGCGGCAAGTGCGTGAAGGGCTGCACGGCCTTCGGCAACGGCTCCCTGTTCCTGCAGATCCGCCACGACCGCTGCGTGAACTGCAACGCCTGCTCGATTGCCCGGGACTGCCCCTCCCGCGCGCTCCGCAGGGTCAGCGCCAGGCACCCATATCTATTGAAAGGCGGGCGGCGCAATGCCTGAGGGGCGGAGGACCGCCTGCCGCTGCCGGCAGAGCGGCCCTGGCGGCCGGGCTGACCACCGGGGGGCGGCGACACTGCTCCTGGTGCTGGCCCTCCTCGCCCTGGCACCCGCCGGCCTGGCGGCCGTGGACCGGGTCCCGCGGCCGGAGTTCCAATCCGGCTACCAGCTGCCGGACCTGCAGGTCCCGCCGCCCCGCTCCTCCCTCCTGGAATACCTGGACGTGGCGGTGCTGGTGCTCTGCCTGGCCGCCGCGAGCTGGCTAGCCTTGAGGGCGCGCAGCCGGGAAGGGATTTTTCTGCTGGGCGCCTTCTCGATCGGCTACTTCGGCTTCTTCCGCAAGGGCTGCGTCTGCCCGGTGGGCTCGCTGCAGAACGTGGCGCTCGCCCTCTTGGACCCCGGCTACGCACTCCCGGTCACGGTGGTGCTCTTCTTCGCCCTGCCCCTGCTTACGGCCCTGCTGGTTGGGCGCACCTTCTGCGCCGCCGTGTGCCCCCTGGGCGCCATCCAGGACGCGGTGGTGGTGAAGCCGCTGCG
>CAZMWZ010000277.1:1853-3481 GCA_964570045.1 uncultured Spirochaetaceae bacterium | reverse complement strand
CGCTGCGGGCGGAGTACGCCGGGGAGCTGCGCGCGGCCCTGAAAGCCGCCCGCACGAGCGGCCGCCCGCCCGCCCCCCCGGCTTCCCGACCGGCGGCCCCCAGGCCCGTTTCCACGGCGGTGGACCTGCGGGAGCTGCGGCGCATCTTCGACCTCCTCACTACGGCTCCCGCGGGTCTCCGCATCCACCCCAAGCTGAGGCGCATCCTGGAGGAGAAGCGCCAGCGCCTGGAGCGGGAGGGCGCGGTGGACTGGGCCATGGCCGAGGCCCTGGCTATCGGCACCCTGCTCGCGGAGGGCACCGCGGTGCGCTTGAGCGGGCAGGACTGCGGGCGCGGCACCTTCTCCCACCGCCACGCCATCTGGTGGGACACCCAAGGGCGGGCCGGCCTCCACGAGGAGGTGCCGCTTACCCCGGAACACCCTGAGGGCTACGTGCCGCTCAACCACCTGGGCGGGAGCCAGGCTCTCTTCGAGGTCTACGACAGCCCGCTCTCCGAGTACTCGGTGCTGGCCTTCGAGTACGGGTACTCCCTGTCCCGGCCGGACGCCCTGGTGGTCTGGGAGGCGCAGTTCGGGGACTTCGCCAACGGTGCGCAGGTGATCATCGACAACTTCATCGCCTCCGCCGAAACCAAATGGGCCAAGTCCAGCGGGCTGGTGCTCCTGCTGCCGCACGGCTACGAAGGGCAGGGGCCGGAACACTCCAACGCCCACCTGGAGCGCTTCCTGCAGCTGGCTGCCGGGGATAACCTCCGGGTGGCCAACGTCACCACCCCCGCCCAGCTGTTCCACCTGCTGCGGCGCCAGGCCAGGGTACGCAAGCCCCTGGTGCTGATGAGCCCCAAGAGCCTACTGCGCCACCCCCAGGTGGTCTCGCCCCTGGCCGAGCTGGCCGGCGGCGGATTCCACGAGGTGCTGGAGGAGGCGGAGGCCCCGGGCACGGTGCGCCGCCTGGTGCTGGCCAGCGGCAAGATCTACTACGAGCTGGCCGAGCGCCGCAGGGAGCTTGGCCTGAGCGATACGGCCCTGGTACGCCTGGAGCAGCTGTATCCCTTCCCGGAGAAGGAGCTGGCCCGGGTGCTGGGGCGCTTCCGGGAGGCCGAGCGCTTCCTGTGGGTCCAGGAGGAGCCGGAGAACCGGGGCGCGCTGCGCTACCTGCGCCTGCAGCTCGCCGAGCGCTTCCCGGGGGTGCGTTTCGAGTTCGTCTCCAGGCCCGCCAGCGCCAGCCCCGCGGTCGGCTCGCACCGGCTGCACCAGCAGGAACAGCAGGCGCTGCTCGAGGCGGCCTTGGGCCAGGCCGGGCCCGCCGGCAGGACCGCCTCCGGGACCCGACGCTCCTCATCCTCTAGGGGGAAACGCTCATGAAAGAGAACATACTGGTTCCGTCCGTCGGCGAGTCGGTGACCCAGGGCACCCTCGCCTCCTGGCTGAAGCGCGAGGGGGAGAGCGTCGAGGAGGGCGATGAGCTTTTCGAGCTGGAGACGGACAAGGCCACGGTCGCCGTCCCGGCCCCGGCTTCCGGGGTCCTGCACATCCAGGTGGAGGCGAGAGCGGAGGTGGAGATCGGGGCGGTGGTCGGCTTCCTGGAAACCTCGGCGGCGCTAGCCCCGTCCTCGGGCGCGCTAG
>CAZMWZ010000277.1:0-1753 GCA_964570045.1 uncultured Spirochaetaceae bacterium | reverse complement strand
ACCACCTTCAACGAGGCGGACATGGGGGCGGTGCAGGAGCTGCGGCGGCGCTACGGCGAGGATTTCGAGAAGCGCCACGGCGTGCGTCTGGGGCTGATGTCCTTCTTCGTCAAGGCTTCCTGCCGGGCCCTCGAGTCGCTGCCGGTGGTCAACAGCCGGATCGAGGGCGAGGAGATCGTCACCTGCCGCTACTACGACATCGGGGTGGCCGTGTCCACCGAGCGGGGCCTGGTGGTCCCGGTGCTGCGGGACGCGGACACCCTGAGTTTCGCGGACATCGAGAAGAAGCTCCTGGAGCTGGCGCAGCGCGCACGCGAGCGCAGGATCAGCCCGGAGGAGCTGTCCGGGGGCACGTTCACCATCACCAACGGTGGGGTGTTCGGCTCGCTGCTGTCCGCGCCGCTGCCCAACTACCCGCAGGCGGCGATTTTGGGGATGCACGCCATCCAGCGCCGGCCGGTGGCACGGGAGGAGCAGGTGGTCATACGCCCGATGATGTACCTGGCCCTTTCCTACGATCACCGCCTGATCGACGGGCGGGAAGCGGTGCAGTTCCTCGTGAAGGTCAAACAACTGGTGGAGGAGCCGGAGCGGCTCCTCCTGGAGCAATAGCGCAGCGTGAGGAGGAGCGGCATGCCCGAGAACGCGACCTACGCCAAGGGGCTGGAGGGAGTCGTCGCCGGCGAAAGCGAGATCTGCCGGATCGACGGTCAGAACGGCCGGCTGTACTACCTGGGCTACCCCATCGAGGAGCTGGCCCGCGACTCCGACTTCGAGGAGACCACCTACCTGCTATTGTACGGCAGGCTGCCTAACCGGCAGGAGCTGGCCGAGTTCTCACGCAAGCTGCGCGCGGGGCGCGATCTGTCCGAGCAGGTGCTGGCCATGATCCGCGGCTTTCCGAAGGCCGCTCACCCCATGGAGCTGCTGCAGTCGGTCATCTCCTACCTCAGCGGCTACGTCCAGCACCGCATCCAGCACTCCCCGACGTGCAATTGCCGGGACACGCTGCACCAGGTGGCGCAGGTGGCCAGCGTGCTGGCCGCCTGGCAGCGCTTCCGGGAAGGCCGGGAGTACGTGCCGCCGCGGCCGGACCTGGCGCACGGCGCCAACTTCCTATACATGCTGCGCGGCCGGGAGCCGGAGCCCTACGAGGGGCGCATCATGGACACGGCGCTGGTGCTGCACGCCGAGCATGGCTTCAACGCCTCGACCTTCACCGCCAGGGTGGTGGCCTCCACCATGTCCACCTGCTATTGCTCGATCTCCGCGGCCGTCGGCGCCCTCTACGGCTCCCTGCACGGCGGGGCCAACGAAAGGGTGATGAAAGCGGTGGAGGAGATCGGTTCCAGGGAGAACGTGAAGAAGTTCCTGGACAACGAGCTGGACCGGGCGCACAAGATCATGGGCATGGGGCACCGGATCTACAAGGCCAAGGACCCGCGGGCGGTCATCATGGAGCAGTTCCTGGAGGAACTCGCGGGGAAAAAGAAGGACACCCGCTATCTGGAAATCCTCAAGGAGCTGGAGCGGGACTTTCGCTCGCGCATGGAGGAAAAAGGGAAGCCCCTGTACCCGAACGTGGACTTTTTCTCCGGCGCGGTGTACAGCCTGCTCGGGATCCCCACGATCCTGTTCACCCCGGTTTTCGCCATCGCCCGGGTGTCCGGCTGGCTGGCGCACATTCTGGAGCAGCGCAAGGACAACCGCCTGTACCGCCCTGCCAGCCTGTACACGGGCGCGGCGGAGCGGC
>CAZMWZ010000276.1:0-3517 GCA_964570045.1 uncultured Spirochaetaceae bacterium | reverse complement strand
TATTGTGATGGCATCATTCAAGACCAAGATGGATTATGTCAGGAATCAAATAGGCTTTCCGAACCCTTTTGTACTGGACAATTACCGCAGGCTAATGGAGGATGGCAAGCTCCTTATCTGGTTTGGGAATTCTGGGATTGTAACGGTTGCCTCCGTTTCGATCACCGTGTTCCTGGGCGCACTCGCCGCTCATGGCTTCAGCAGATTCAGTTTTATAGGAAAGGAGAGAATTTTCAATTTCATCATCGCCCTCATGATAATTCCTCCTATAGTGATGATCATTCCTCTGTTCGTTCTGGCAACAAGAGTCAATCTCGTCAATACGTACTGGAGCGCGATCATTATTTACACTGGCCTCATGTTGCCCTTTGGCGTTTATCTTCTGAGAAACTTCTTTATTACGATCCCAGTTTCGATTGTGGACTCTGCGAAGATTGATGGATGCTCGGACTTGGGAATTCTTTTCAGGATAGTATTGCCCTTAAGCACGTCTGCACTTGTCACACTGACCGTCGTAAGTGTCTTGTGGGTTTGGAACGAGCTATTGATCGCGCTTATTTTCCTGCAAAAGGAAGAGCTGACAACTCTCGTGGTGGGGCTTATCCGATTTCAGGGAAGGTTCAGGATTGACCAGCCCGTAATACTAGCAGGCATTTTTGCCTCCATGGTGCCGATGGTAATAATCTATTTGATTGGACAGAGATTCTTCGTAAGTGGTTTGACTGCCGGTGCTTTGAAAGGGGAATAGCCTCGGATTAGGAGACGAGCCTGAGCGGCGTTGAAACCTGCAGGCAGCTATAGCCGGCGAACCGCCTCCAGCAGGCCCTCCGCCAGGCTCGGGTGAATGAACAGGCCGCGCAGCACCTCCTCCGCGGTGGCCCCCCGGTCCAGCAGCGAGCCGTAGGGGGCGGCTAGCTCCGAGGCGTTTTCCGCGCAGGCCCAGATGCCCAGGAGCCGGCCGTCCGGTGCGGCCAGCACCTTGACGAAGCCCTCCCGCAGCCGGTGGGACAGGCCCCGCCAGGTGTCCGCCAGGGCGGTCTTGCCGCACTGGAAAACGACCCCCCGGCTCTCCAGCTCGCGCTCCTGCAACCCGGCCCCCGCGATCTCCGGGATCGTAAACAAGGCGCGGGGCAGGGAAGGGTAGTTCCCCGGGGCCGGTCGCCCGCCGCGCAGGGCCCGCGGCAGCAGGAGTCCCTGCTGGATGGCGGCATGGGCCATGCCGCACAGCCCGTTGACGTCCCCCACGGCGTAGATGTGGGGGACGCTGGTCCGGAAACTCTCGTCCACGGGGATGCGGTCTGCCGCGCAAGCCACGCCGGCTTCCTGCAGGCCCGCGGGAAGGTTGGGCGCGCGCAGGCCGGTGACCAGCGCGCGCTCCGCGAAAAGGGTTTGCCCGCCGGCCTGGTTCACCGCCACACCGCGCCGCGCGGCCTCGACCGAAACGACCCCCGTGCCGAGCCGGAAGCGCACGCCGCGCGCCTCCAGGGCGTCCCGCACGGGATCCGCCAGGTCCCGGTCCTGTCCCGGCAGGATCTCCGGCTCCTTTTCCAGGAGCTCGACCCGCGCGCCCATCCCGGCCAGCAGGTAGGCCAGCTCCACGCCCTCCACGTCCGCGCCCACGACCGCCACGCTGCGCGGCACCCTCGCCTGCCGCACCAGGTCCGCATGGCTCAAGACCCGCTCCCCGTCCAGCGCCAGGCCGGCGGGGGCCGCCGGCCGGGTGCCCGTGGCGATCACCACGATCTGAGCGCGGACCCGCTCGCCGCCCACCGCGAGGGTGTGCGCGTCCTGGAAGCAGGCCTCGGCCCGCAGCAGGACGACCCCCGCGGCGCGCAGGCCCTCCTCCAGCCGCCGCTCCACCTCCGGCAGGCGCGTGGCGGTGCGGACCAGCGCCGCGCGGCTCGAGCGGGTGGACTGATAGCGGCCCGGACTCGCCCGCCGCAGCTCATCCAGAGCCATCTTCACGGGCAGGCAGCCCCAGCGGAAGCCCGTGCCGCCCAGCTCCGCCTTCTCAGCCAGCGCGGTGCGGTAGCCCGCCCGCGCCGCCTCCAGGGCGCAGTAGTACCCGGCCGGCCCGCTGCCCAGCACTAGCAGGTCGCAGGTCACTTCAGGTAGCCGAGGTACTCGGCCTGCTTTTCTAGTATCGCCGCCAGGCTGGCCTGTGCGGCGCGGAGGCTGTCCACAACGGGGTCGGCCAGCAGCGCCTGGAGGGCCAGCTCGCGCGAGCCCTGCAGCACGGCTTCCGCGGTCAGGTCGTGCACGGCCACTTGGTTGCGCAGCAGGCCCAGGACGCCCCTGGGGTAGTTCTCCAGAGGCACCCCGGCGACCCCCCGCGCCTCCACGCGCCCGGGCACTTCCACCGTGAGGTCGCGGGGCAGGCCGTCGATGAGCCCTTCGTTGGGCAGGTTGACCGCGGGCTCCTCGTAGGAGACACCGCCGAGGATCCCTTCGAGCACCGGCACCAGGCGCTCGTGGTATTCGCCTGTCCCCGGCTTCAAGGAAGCCTTCTTCCGGCTGGCCTCCTGGTACCAGGCGTAGAAGTTCAGGATGCCCAGGTGGTCCACCACCTCGTGCGCCCACGGGAGGTACTCGCCGAAGTGGCTGTCCGTGGTGATGGGCAGGTAGCCGTACGTTTCCAGTATTACCCGGAACAGCCCGCGTTCGCCCCAGGGCCTGGCCCGGCCGCGCAGGGCGGCTTCCTCTTCGCCGGAGGGCAGCCGGCCGTGCGCCTCCGGGAAGGCGTGGATGTCTTTCGTTTCCGGCATGCTGCGGAAGTAGGCGGGGGCCAGGCGGCGCACCTCCGGGTAGGCGTCGCGCCCGGAGCTGCGGTAGCGCACGGACAGCAGCACGCTGAAGTGGTTCAGGCCGCCGGCCCGGTATTCCAGCTCGGCAGGCGGGGTCTCGAGCATCCTCGGCAGGTGCTGGGCCAGGGAAGCGATTTCGTGGCACATGCCGATGAGCTTCAAATCAGGAAAGCGCCGCTGGACCGTGGTGCAGATGCGGCTCATCGGGTTGGAGTAGTTGAACACGGTGGCCTGCGGGGCGATGCGCATGACGTCCTCGCAGATGGCCAGGATCGGCGGGATGATGCGCAGCGCGTGGAACAGGCCGCCGGGCCCGCCGTTCTCCCCGTACACCTGGCGGATGCCGTGCTGCTGCGGGATGCGCCAGTCCTGGTCCCACAGGCGGAAGCGGTCCCCCACCTCGATGGCGATCACGCAGAACCCGGCCCCCGCCAGGGCCTCCGCGCGCTGCGTGGTCGCCGAGAGGCTGAAGGGCAGCTCGTGTTCGCGCACGAAGGTCGCCGCCGCGGCGTGCACGGCGGCCAGGGAGGCGGCGTTGATGTCGTGCAGCACCACGTGGCTGCCCGCGAGCACCGGGGAGCGGAAAATGTCCCCCAGCAGGTCAAAGCCGAACTGGGCGCTTCCCGCGCCGATCAACACGATCCGGTTGGCCACTGCTCTTGCTCCTCCTCGGGACCACATCATACCCGCGGCGGCCGCGTCTTGCACAGGCC
>CAZMWZ010000275.1:0-3524 GCA_964570045.1 uncultured Spirochaetaceae bacterium | reverse complement strand
GCGGACTGGTAGGCCCGGGTCGTGCCGGTCGTGATGTTGAAGACCCCGGCGGCCTGCAGGCCGACCAGTTCCCCGCTGAGGATGTTGCCGACCCCGGCCGCCTGCAGGCCGCGGACCTCGTGCTCCGTGATGTTGAGCACCGAGCCGAACTCGGCCCCGTGGATCGCCCAGGAGCTGCCGACCAGCAGGTTCAGGGAGAGGGTGTGCACGTGCCTGCCCGGCCCGGCGGTGGAGACCAGGGGCAGCACGCTGAGCGCGAAGGGCACGTTCGTGACCTGCGCCTGGACGGGGGTCAGGGGCGCTTCAGGGGTTGACGCGGGAGGGGCATCGCGGCCAAACCACTCCTCCGCGCGGCGCCAGAAGCCCTCCTCCGGGTCCTCCAGGGACTCCTCCCGAGGCTCCTCCAGGGCCTGCTCTTCGTACCCGTCCCCGCGGGACACCGTGGCCTGGCGCCGCGCCGGCTTGAACTGGCGCATGCCCAGGGTCTCGGGGCGGCCGGGGCGCACGTTGACCGAAGTCTCGAAATATCGCTCGCCCTGGTCCAGGCTCACCCGGTAGCTGCCTTCAGGCAGGCCCAGCCCCACGGGCAGGCTGGGCTCCTTGGCCAGCTCCACCACCAACCGGCCGGCGGCGTTGCGCACGAAAAGCCGGCCCCGCACCCCTTCCTCGATCCTCAGGGTGCAGGGGGCGGCGCGCAGGTCGGTCAGGGTCAGGTCCCCGGTGCCGGTGAGCTGGATGTTGTACGACGGGTGCTGCGGCCCGCCTTGGCTGTTCTCGGTCAGCGCCAGGGTCTCGTTGAAGGCGAAGTGATACACCTCGTTGAGCGAAATCTGCCCGTCGCGGGTGGAGTCCGCGGCCCCGCGCAGCCCGGAGACCAGGAAGTGGGTGAAGAAGGAGCCGTTGATGCGGTCCGACTCCTGGGCCGCCTCGTCGGCGGAGCTGGAGGAAATGAAGGCGTGGCCGCGCATCTGGGAGGACTCGTCCAGCAGGAAGGGGGGCTGGCGCGTCCCGCCCTTCAGGCGGGTGAAGGCCCCGGAGGAGCAGGAGTCCAGGATGGCGATGTTCACGTCCGCCTGCACCTCCTGGATGGCGTTCTTCAACTGGGCGTAGCCGAACAGCTCTTCCCCGAGCAGCAGCCCCTGCTCGTCGGAGTGGCCGGAGTAATACAGCAGGAACTCGACCCGGCGGGAGCCCTCGCGCACCGCCTCGGCCCGCTGCCGTACCTGGCGGAAGCCGTTCTGCACGTCCGCGGCGGCGGGAGCCAGCAGCACCAGGCTGTCCTCCCCGGACACCCCGCCCAGCTCCAGCATGACCCCGGCCATGGAGCGGGCGTCCTCCTCGGCGTAGCGCAGGGTAACCCGTCCGTGGCCGCCGTCGTTGGAACCGATGTACATCGCCAGTCGCCGCAGCGGCAGCGTGCCGTCCTCGGCTGTCCAGGCCATCCCGGCCGCGCACAGGGCGGCGGCCACGATCCAAAGGATGCGTTTCATCTTCATTCCCTTTCGTTATCTCTTGGCCAGCAGCAAGGACCACTGCTCCAGGCCGGCCGGCAGCGCCAGCTCGGCCTTACGCGCCTGGCTCGGGTCGGAGGCCAGGCGGCGACCGGCCGCCAGCACCTCGGCGATCGGGGGCACCCGGTCGGAGGTCACCAGGAAGAAGCGCTCGAAACCGGGGGCATCGTCCAGCTGGTAGCCGTAGTCCAGCATCGTTTCCCCCTCCCTTTCCAGGAGGCTGGAGGCGGCCGGGCCGGCCGGGAAATGCAGGGTGAGGACTCCCCGCCCGTCGATCGAAAAGATCACCCCGTATTTCCGCGAGGCGGCGACGTAGCCGATCTGCAGCACGTCCCCGGCGCGGACCCCGATGCCCGCGGCCAGGGCCTCGGCCCCGGCGCCGGTCTTGCGGTAGACCACCAGGTGCGGCCGGGCGCCCTTGACCCGCGTGACCTCAATGCCCTCCCGCCAGGGGGCGAGGGCCACCACGCCAACCGCCACCAGCAGGACGGCAAACGCGGCGGCGGGCACCAAGCGGGGCAGCCACCGGCGCCGCAGGCCGGGGATCGCCGGGCTGTACCCCGCCGGGAGCTCCCCCTTCTCCAGGCGCCAGCCGATGCGCTTGCCCATGACTTCCGGGGGGTAGCGCTCCAGGATCTCCCGGTTGGAGGCCGAGAGCTCTTCCATCCTGGCGCGGACCAGCGGGTCGGCCCGCAGCTCCCTCGCCCGGGCCTCCGGCAGCTCACCCAGCAGCAGCTGTTCGATCAATATGTCGGGAACACTGTTCTTCTTCATGTTCCTTGCCCCCCCTCCAGGGTCAGGCCCTTCGCGCGCAGCACCCGCAGGCGTTTGCGCACCCCGGAAACCGACAGGCCCACCTGCGCCGCCGTCTCGCCCAGGGTCAGCCCGTCCACGTAGTGCAGCACGGCCATGGTGCGGGTCGACTCCCGCTCGCCGCCGAAAAGCTGGTCCAGGAACGACCGGACGCCGGCGCGCTGCTCGTGTTCGTCCAGGCTGGCGATGGCCAGCAGCAGCTCCTCGTCGGCGGCCCGCGGCCGCCGCCGCTCGCTGCGCAGCACGTTCAGGCACACGTTGGTGGCGATGCGGTACAGCAGGCTGGAAGGTCCCGCGTCGTTCAACCCCTCGCGGTGCCGCAGCAGGCGCACGAAGCTCTCCTGCATCGCGTCCAACGCCTTGTCCTCGTCCTTCAGCAGTTGGCGGCAGCGGCGCAGCACCATGGGCCCATACTTCCTGTAGAGCGCTTCTACGTCGATAGCCAAGGAACCATCCTTTCAGCTATCTGTATAATATAACACGCCCGCGGGAGCCAGCTGTCACCATTGACAGCCTCGCCCCGCGTGCCTATCATCGGGGGCGGAAGCTGACGGGATCTGGTGGTCCCCGCGGTCTTCAAAACCGTCGGCCGCGCTCAAAGCGCGGCGGCAGGTTCGATTCCTGCCTCTTCCGGAGCAAACCATGAGCGAAACCGACCTTTCCAAGCTGCCGCAGATCGAGCGTCTGCTGGCCAACCCCCGCGTGGAGCCCTGGTTCCAGCGCCTGAGCCGCCCCCTGGTCTCCCGCCTGGCCGCCGAGACGGTGGACTCCTTCCGACAGTCCCTGCGCGGCGAGTCGCGCGGGGGCCCCTCCCCATCCCCCGCCGAGGTGGAAGCCGGCGTGCTGGCGGAACTGGAGGGCGCCTGCCGCCTGGCCGCGCGCCGGCGCGTCGGGCGGGTGATCAACGCCACCGGCGTGATCCTGCACACCAACCTGGGCCGCGCCCCCCTCCCCCGCGAGGCCTGGAGCGCCGCGGAGGCCGCCAACACCGGCTACTCCAACCTGGAGCTCGACCTGGCCACGGGCGGGCGGGGCCTGCGGGGCGGGCTGGCCGCCGAGTTGAGCGCGCTGGCCGCCGGCGCGGAGGCGGCCCTGGTGGTGAACAACAACGCCGCGGCGCTCTTCCTGATCCTGACCTGCTTCGCCCGCCGGCGCGAGGTGCTGGTGTCCCGCGGGGAGCAAGTGCAGATCGGCGGGGGG
>CAZMWZ010000274.1:0-3555 GCA_964570045.1 uncultured Spirochaetaceae bacterium | reverse complement strand
TAGGGCACCTCAAGGTGCACGACGGTGCGGATGTCCGGCTTGTCCACCCCCAACCCGTAGGCCGAAGTGGCGGTCAGCACGCCGTCGCGGGAACGGAGGAACCAGGACTCCACGCGCCGCCGCTCCCCTGCCTCCAGGCCCGCGTGGTAGAAGTAGACCTCCTCCGTGCCCAGGCGGCGGCGCAGGAGCCGTGCAGCCGACTCCGCCACCGGCCGGCTGCGGCAGAACACCAGGGCCGGGCGGCCGGCACCCGCCAGCAGCTCGGCCAGGGCCCGCTGCTTGGAGAGGACCTCCGGAAAGCGGTAGCGGAGGTTGGGACGGTCCGCTTCGCCCTGCACCAGGACCGGCTCGCGCCCGCCGAACAGGTGTGTGCGCACGGCCTGGAGCGTGGCCGGGCTGGCCGTGGCCGTGAAGGCGCTCAGGCGGCCGGTGCCGATCTCCCGCAGTCGGCGGCCCAGCTCCAGGTAGGCGGGACGGAACTCCGGTCCCCACTCGGCCACGCAGTGCGCCTCGTCCACCACGGCATGCGCCACCCGCACGGCCCGCAGCAGCTCGCGAACCCCCGCGGTGGCCAGCGCCTCCGGGGTGGTGTACAGGAGGCACAGCTCGCCGCGCGCGGCCCGCTGCGCGATGCGGCGGCGTTCGCCGGCATTCTGCCCGCCGCGGAGCGCCTCCGCGGGCAAGTCGAGCTTCCGGCAGCGGGCGAGCTGATCCTCCAGCAGCGAGAGCAGTGGAACCACGACCAGGGTCACCCCGTCGAGCACCCGGCTGGGCAGCTGGAAGCACAGCGACTTGCCTGCCCCGGTGGGCAGGACCACGATTTGGTCGGCGCCTTCCAGGACGTTGGCGATCACCAGGCGCTGCACGGGGTATAGGTATTTCAGGCCGAAGGCGCGCTCGGCCAGCTCGGCGACGGGGTCCGGGGTCACCCTTTCTTGAAGCTCATGCGGAAGAAGTAATCGTCCATGATCTCCACCAGCTCGGGGGAAAACTCCAGGGAGCAGGTCACCCGGCGGCGCTGCTTGTCGGTGACCGTACCGTCTACAATTTTGCCGCTGACCGGGAACTGGTAGGTCTGGAAGTACAGCTTGGAGGCCAGGGGCTGGCCCACACCCAGCCCCTGGGTGGACAGGGGAAGCTCCAGCACCAGGCGGTTCACCGCCAGGGACAGCAGGCGCGCGGGCACCTTATGGGCCCCGGGCAGGCACTCCACGTAGTTGTTGAAGCGCATGGTGCGGGCCACGGCAGGGTCGATCTCGACGGCGCGGTCCTTGAAGTTGTCGAACTGGGTTTTCAGGGCCTCGAAAGACAGCACGTAATCGCCGATGATCTCCACCAGGTCATTCGGGCAGCTCTTGTAGACGACTTCCATCAGGCATACGTTGGTCTTGCCCTTGACCGGGCCGATCCGCTCCAGGTTCCCGCGGATGAGCAGGTTCATGGGCGTCTTGGCCGGTTGCTTCTGGAAGGCGATGGTGAGCGAGGCCAGCTTGGAGCGGAACTGCTGGAAGAAGTTGATCTCATCGGGGGTCAGGATGACCAGGAGGATGACCCGCGTCATAGAGAGCTGGTAGGGGGCGCAGATCAGCATGTAGTCTTCCAGCTTGAGCAGGGTCTGGGATGGCAGCAGCCCCATCTTCTTGACGGCGTAGGGGTTGAAGCGCACCGTTTCGGAGGCAAATTTCTGCTGGTATTCCTGCACCCGGGAGACGGACATAGGTGCTTCAATTGTAATGACCTGCTTGAATAAGTCAAGTCGAGCCCGAATTATTGACACGCAGCGGGTTTCAGGTATGCTCTTCACGGTATGAACGAGGGCAAGCTGTCGCCGGCCGCGCTGGAGCGCCTCTTGCGGCACACCGCCGCTTCCAGGCCTGAAGTCCTAGTCGGCGCGGCGGCCGGCGAGGATGCGGCCGTGGTGCGCGGCCGCGAGCGGCTGGTGGTCACCGCCGACCCCATTACCTTCACCGAGGAAAACATCGGCTACTACGCGGTGGCGGTGAACTGCAACGATGTGGTGGCCATGGGCGGCAGGCCCCGCTATCTCACCACGACCCTCCTGCTGCCGCTCCGCTTCCCCGCCTCCCGCCTGGCGGCCGTCTTCCGCGAGATCGGGCGCGCCGCCGCGGCCGCCGAGGTGCTCTGGGTCGGAGGGCACACCGAGGTGACCTCGGCCGTGACCCGGGTGGTGATCTCGGCCCAGGCCATCGGCTTCCTGCGCCGTCCCCCGCTGCTGACCTCCGCGGCCCGGCCCGGCCAGACCCTGGTGATGACCAAGTGGGCCGCCCTGGAGGCCGGCACCCTGATCGCGCGGGAAAGGCCCGCGGAGGTCCGCCGCCTGCTGGGGACCGCCGGCTACCGCGAGGTGTTCGGCTGGCTGCACTCCCCCGGGATCGCGATCCTTCCGGAGGGCAGGATCCTGGAGCGCTTCCGCTTGAGCGCCGGCCACGACCCCACGGAGGGCGGCATCGCCACGGGAATCCACGAGATCGCCTCCCGCTCCGGCGTGGGCGTCCTGGTCCGGGAGGAGTCCATCCCCGTGCACCCGCACGCCCGGGCCGTCTGCCGGCACTTCGGTCTGGACCCCTTCGGGGCCCTGAGCTCCGGGGTCTTCCTGTTCACCGCCGCCCCCGCTGAGGCCCGGCGGGCCTGCGCCGCGTTGAGCCGCCGGGGCATCCCCGCCGCGGCCATCGGGGAGATCACCGCTGCCTCCGGCAAGGTCGTGCTGGAGCGCGCGGGGGCTCGTCGCGCCTTGCAGCGCTTCACCCGCGACGAGGTGCTCAAACTCCGGCGACCCGAAACCGGAGGCCGTTCGCCTCAGCGGCCATGATTCACGTAGAAGGAAGGGAAGAAGCGGTCCCTTCCAGCCCCGCCGTCTCAATCCTGGTGCTGCTGCAGCGGGCCGCGGTACCCATCCACACCGTCTGCGGCGGCAGGGCGCAATGCGGCCGCTGCCTGATCCAGGTCCAGGAGGGAGCCCAGCGGCTGAACCCTCCGGGCGCCGCCGAAACCCGCCGGCTCCTGGCCCTGGCCGCCGGCCCGGGCTACCGCCTGGCCTGCCAGAGCTACACCCGCGGGGACATCAGCATCCGCATCGTCAACCGCCGCTAATTGTTGACTAATTCAGTCATATTATTTATCATCGCCTATGCTCGAGAGTCTTCTCATCCTGTTTCGGGAAACCCTGGAGGCCGCGCTCGTCGTGGGCATCGTCCTGGGATACCTGGCGCGGACGGAGCAGACCCGCTACCGCCTTACCGTGTGGCTGGCGGTGGCCGCCGGCGCGGCGGCGAGTGTGCTCACCGCCTGGCTCTTCCAACGGCTGGCCGGAGGGTTCGAGGGCCGGGGCGAGGCGATCTTCGAGGGCTTGGTCATGCTGGCCGGCGCCGCCATGCTCACCACCCTGATCCTGTGGATGGCCGGAGAGCAGGACGCGGCCGCCCGCCTGGAGAGTGGCGTAAAGCGGCGGCTGGCCACCAGCGATAGCCAGGGGTCCGGCCTGTTTCTGCTGGTGTTCCTGTCAGTGCTGCGGGAAGGCGTGGAGAGCGTGATCTT
>CAZMWZ010000273.1:0-3555 GCA_964570045.1 uncultured Spirochaetaceae bacterium | reverse complement strand
TTCACGCCGGCAGTAGCCGGGTTTCACCCCGCCAGGTCGGCCAGCTCCTCGACCTTGCGGTTGATCAGGGCCGAGAGCCACTCCTTCTCCCGCGGGGCCAGGGACTCGCCGAACTTGAGCGTGCGGGTGCCCGCCTCCAACTCCAGCGCGTATTGCGGGACGTTGTTGACGCGGTAGGCTGAGCTGATGGTGCACTCCCCCAAGTCAGCCAAGGGGACGCTGGTCTGCTTCTCGTTAATGAATTTCCGCACGAACCGCAACCCGCCCGCGGCGGACAGCTCCAGGCTCACGCTGCCGAACAGGCCATAAAGTACCTTGTGCAGCAGGAACAACCCTACTCCCCAGAACGGGAGGGAGAACAGGGGGAAGACCCACGGCGCGCGCAGGCTGATGGCGATGGCGTCCCAGACGGCGACGAAACCCAGCCAGAAGATCGTGAAGCCCAGAAGCGGCAACTGGCGCCGGCCCCGCTCGCGGAAGCGGATCGTCAGGCTGTCGGCTGTTTCCGCGACTTCCACCCTGGAGCCTTGCGGCCGGCGGGGGGCCTCCCTGGAGGGCAGCGGCGCTCCTTGCCTCTGGACGGCGGGGGCGGAACGCGGGGCCGCCTCAAGCTCCCGGCCTTCCAGCAGGGCCAGGGCCTTGTCCGGGCGCAGGGTCCGCCGGACCTCGTCCGGCTCCAGCCAGTTGGCCAGAACCAGCTCCAAGCCGCGCGACAGGTCCGTCAGGCCGCTGAGGTCGATCTTGAGCTCTTTCAGCGGGAAATCAGCCGGGCTGCGGTGGGTGAGCAGGAACAGCAGGGTGGCGGCGAAGGCGTAGTAGTCCGAGCGGACCGTAGCCCTCCCCAGGTACTGCTCCACGGGCACGTACCCGGGGGTGCCGATCACCGTGGCGCTGCCTTCCTGCCGGATGGCGTCCTGCACCCCGCCGAAGTCCACCAGGAATATCTGGCCGTCCTCCCGCTGGATCAGGTTCCTGGGGTTGAGGTCGCGGTGGACGATGGGCGGCCGCAGGGAATGGATGTAGCCGAGGATGCGCAGGATCTGCGCCCCCAGGCAGCGGATTTCCGTCTCGGTGCCCCGCCAGCCGCTCCCGACCCTGGCCTCCAGGTTGAGTCCGGGGATGTACTCCTGCACCAGGACGAAAAGTGAGGCGCCCTCCAGCTCGGCCCGGAAGCTGTCCAGGTAGCGGGGGATCCGCTCGTGGTCCAGGTTGCGCAGGACCCGGGCCTCCCGCTCGAACAGCTCGAGGTCCTTCCACCCCTCCAGGTGCCGCAGCTCCAGGGCCTTGACCACCACCGGCGTCCCGCTGACCTGCTCCACGGCTCGCCAGGTGGAGCCGGCGGCACCCCGACCCAGCAGCTGTTCCAGCCGGTAGCGGCCTGCGAGGCTGACCCCTGCGCGCATGGGCTCACCGTATTCCGGCCGTCCGGATGGCGTCAAGGCGGGAGGCGAAGTTTCAGGGTTCGCGGGCGAGCTCCGTCAGCACCCTCTGGAACTCCTCCAGCGTGTAGGGCTTGGCCAGCACGCCCCGGAAACCGTGCTCCCGGGGGGAGGCGAGGACCGGGTCGTTGGAGTAGCCGCTGGAGACCACTGCCCGGACCCGCGGGTCCAGTTCCCGCAGCCGGCTCATGGCTTCCAGGCCACCCATCCTGCCGGGGACGGTCAGGTCCATGATGACCACATCCAGGGGGTTTCCCGCGCACTGCCATTGCTCATAGATCGACAGTGCCTCGCCCCCGTCGCCGGCCTCGAACACGGTGCAGCCCAGGCGCTGGAGCATCCTGCCGGCGACCTTGCGCACCGTCTCCTCGTCGTCCATCACCAGGACGCGCAGGCCCCTGACCTCGCCGGTCGGCCTGCCCGCGGGCTGCGCGGCCTGCTTCCCGGAAGCGGGCAGGTAAAGGGTGAAGGCCGTGCCCTGGCCCAGCTCCGACTCCACCTCGATGCGGCCGTCGTGACTGCGGATAACCGAGTACACCACGGTAAGACCCAGGCCTTTGCCCTCCTTCTTGGTCGAAAAGTAGGGGTCGAAGATCCTGGGGAGATGCACCCGGGGAATGCCCTCGCCGTGATCCCGGAAGGCGACCCGGACGAATCGGCGGCCGGCCTCGGGCTCGCCGTTGGCCGCCTGCACCTCCAGCCTGCCCCCTTCCGGCATGGCCTGGCGGGCGTTGATCACCAGGTTGTTGATCACCTGGGAGAATTGTCCTTCGTCCAGCTCGACCGCCAGCAAGTCGGGGGCGAGGTCGAACCGCACTTCCACGTTCGAGCCGCTCAGAGCGAAAAGGACCGTCTCGTGCAGCAGCTTCCCCAGCGCCACGAGCTTTTTCACCGGCGCGCCGCCGCGGGAAAAGGTCAGCAGCTGTTCGGTGAGACCGCGGGCGCGGGCGATGGCCTTCTCGGTTTCCGCCAGGGACTCCTCTCCTTGCCCACCGGCCCTCAGGAGGCTGATGTTCCCCAAGATGGTGGTCAGCAGGTTGTTGAAGTCATGGGCGATGCCCCCGGCCAGGACCCCCAGGGACTCCAGCCGCTGGATCTTCAGCCGCTCCGCCTCCGCGCGCTTGTGGGCGGTAATGTCGGTAACCGACACGACGACGCGCCTGGCCTCCTCCCGGTTACGCGGCACCGAATAGCTCACCAGGATGTCCATTTCTTCGCCGGCGAAGTTGAAGTCCTTCTGCTCGCCTTCGAAATGCTCCCTTCCCTCGACGAGGGCCAGCAGCTCTTCCCCGTAGGAAGGAACGCTCTCGACGCTGATGAACCTGGACAGCGGTCCGAGGAACTGCTCCTTGTCGGCGGCTTTGTACAGCCGGATCGTTTCCCGGTTCACGTCCAGGATACGGATCACCCCGAGACACTCCCGGATAAAGCACGGGTTCTCCCCGAGGTAGCGCCGCAGGTCCGTGATGCCCCGGCGTTTCAGCCCCTCGATGGCGTCGTAGGCTGCTGAGAAGTCGTTTTCCCACAGGGAAACCTTGGCGCTGTCGAAGATCCTCCTGAAACGGTCCTCGCTTTCCAGCAAGGCGAGCTCGGCCTGCTTGCGGCGCGTGATGTCCACGGTGCTGACGATCAGCCGCTTGTACTGCTCCACTTCCCGCGGGATGGCGAAGCGGATGACCGAGTAGACGGGCTGGCCCTGCAGGGTCCTGCCCAGCACCTCGCTCTCAAAGGATCCCCTTCCCTCGGCGATCGCCGTCAGGGCCTCCTGGAAAACCGGAAGGGCCTCCGGGACGGAGATGTTTTCCAGCGAGCCGCCCAGCTCGGCCAGCGCTGTGGCCCCGTGGAACTTCAGGGCTTGGGAGTTGGCGTCCAGGACGCGGATCAGGCCCGCCAGGCGCAGCACCTCATCGGGACGCCGGCTGAAATAATCCCGGAAGTCCGCCACGCCTTGGCCGCGCAGCCGCTCGATCTCCCGTCTGACCGCGGAGTAGTCCTCCTCCCAGAGGCCGACTTCGGCCGCCTCGAAGATCTTGCGGTAGCGCGTTTCGGCGTCCTGCGGAGAGACCGTGTGCTTCACCCTGCTACTATAGTCCCTCCGGAGCGTATTGTGTACTGC
>CAZMWZ010000272.1:0-3556 GCA_964570045.1 uncultured Spirochaetaceae bacterium | reverse complement strand
CGCTCTTGGAGCTGGCCGCGAAATCCTTCATTGAAAGTTGGGCCGGGATGTCGAAAGCCGACGCCGGCATGCCCATCCGCACCGGAATCGAGCCCTTGTTCACGTTGAACACCTTCTGGAAATCGGGCTGCAGGATCAGGCGGGCCATGGCCTTCTGGGCCTTCTCGTTCTCCGCGGACTTGACCTTGAACATGATGAAGCTGTCGATGTTGAACAGGAACTGTTTGGCGGTGCCCGGGGCCCTGGCCGCGATGTAATCCACGTCCGGCTTCTTGCCGGCCGCGGTGAACTCACCCTTGGCCCAGTCGCCCATGAACTGCATGGCCGCCTCGCCCTTGATCACCATGGCCGTGGCCAGGTTCCAGCTGCGACCGGGAGCGCCCTTGTCCGTGTACTGCGTGACCATCCGAAGGGTCTCCAGCACCTTCACCATGGTGGCGCTGTTCAAGGCCTCGGGTTTGGCCTCGATCATGGACTGCTTGTAGAAATCGGTGCCGCCGAGTCCGGCCACAATGGTCTCGAACACGGTAGCTTCCTGCCAGGGCTCGCCGCCCCAGGCCACCGGGATGAAGCCCGCCGCCTGGATCTTCTTGGCCGCGGTTTCGAACTCCGCCCAGGTGGTCGGAATTTTGGCTCCCGCCTTCTTGAACACGGCCGGGTTGACCCACATCCAGTTGATCCGGTGCACGTTGACCGGAACGGCCACGTAGTGCCCCTGGTACTTCATGACGTCCGCCACGACCTTGGGCAGCAGGGCGTCCCACTTCTCGGCCTTGGCCACGTCGTCCAGGTTGGTCAGCACCCCTTCGTCGCCCCAGAGCTGGATCTGGGGGCCCTTCACCTGCGCGGCGGTGGGAGGGTTGCCTGCCACGGCCCGGCTCTTAAGCACGGTCATGGCGTTGTCCCCGCCTCCGCCGGCCACGGCGAAGTCCTTCCAGGTGTGGCCCTCTTTCTCCAGCAGCTGCTTCAGCACGGCGACAGCGGCTGCTTCCCCTCCAGAGGTCCACCAGTGCAGCACTTCCACCTCTCCGGCTGTCGCGCTGAAGGCGAGCAGACCCAGGAGCAGAACAGCGATCACGAGTCGTTTCATTTTGTAACGACCTCCTTCATGAGATGATCTTGAGATGAAACCAATGATGCAAATCACGTGCCAGTAACCGAGGTCTCGCCCCGAAACTAATTCATTAGCAGGAGAGAGGTTACAGAAGCGGCGCCGGCCGCGCGTACACCCTCTTCTGAAAACTGTTACCCCTGAGAAACACAGCCTGCTTACCCAGGGTAACACTTCCATCGCTTGCGGGAACCCTCTGCTATCCCCTACAATCAGCCTCGGGACCGACGATATGAAGCTGCGCTCGAAGCTGATGATGGTCATCCTGGTGGCGATCCTGCTGCAGGCCGCGGTGGCGGGGCTTTTCACCCTGAACACCTTCCTCGAGCAGTCGCACCAGTCCAGCCGTACGCAGCTCTCCGCCGCCTGGACCCGGGCCCGCACTTACTTCGAAAAGCTGAAGCACAGCTCTTTCATGCTTCTGCTCAACCTCAGCCAGTTCGTGAGCGACCACTGGGAGCTGGCCGGCGATCCCGAGGCCATCGAGCGCAGCATCCGCTACATGGAAAGCGACATCGAGGTGGACCGCATCCTGGTGGCGGAGGCCGGCGGCAGGCTGCTGGCCGATATCGCCCGCAACCGGGAGGCGGCCGTCCCGGAAATGAGAGCTCTCATGGCCGCCTTTTCCTTCGCCCACCCTAGCAGCCACTTTTACCTCCCGGAGGGCGGCCCCCTTTACCTGATCACTGGGACCTGGATCTACCGCCTGGGGGAGAGGCTGGGCTTCGTGTGCCTTGTCAAAGCAGTAGACCAAAACCTGCTCACCGCCGTGGCCCAGGACCTGGGGACCAGCCTGGCCTTGTTCGCCGGCGACCGCCACCTGGGCTCGGACCTGCCGCCTTTTGAGCTGGCGCAGGGGCGGGGCCTCGGCCCCTCCGGCAGCGTGCGCACGGCGGTCGGCCCGTTCCAGTACTTCAGCCGCATCCTGTCCGCCGACGTGGGAGGCGGCCTGTACCTGGTCAGCCTGAAGTCCTCCCTCGAGGAGCAGATCTACACCGCGCGCCTGAGCCGCTCCTTCCTGTTCGCCTTCCTGCTCACCCTGGCACTCTCCGGCCTGCTAGCGGTGGCTCTGACCACCTATTTCATCTCCCCCTTCAGCCGACTGCGCCATTGGATCGAAGGCTACACCCGCGGGAACCGCCTGCCGGCGTGGCAGGTCAAGTCGCGGGACGAGGTGGGCTACCTGGCGCGGGCCTTCCATGCCCTGGCGGACAAGCTCATCCGCGAGGAGCGGCTGGTCAAGGACCAGCTGAGCGAGATCTCCTACCTGCACCGCTACAACCAGAGCATCCTGAAAAACCTGCAGGCCGGCGTGCTGGTGCTGGACGGCAAGACCTGCATCGAGTACTGCAACGACTACGTTTGCGAGCTGCTGGGGGCCGAACGCCAGGACCTGCTGGGCGAGACCTTCCCCGCCTTCCTGTCCCGGCACTTCGCCTTGGCCGGGGCGGAGCTGCAGAACCTGGACCTGCGTCACGGCGGCAGGCTGGACGGCATCGTCCTGGAAGGCGAGGAGGAGAAAAGGCTGACGGCCAAGATCATTGCCCTGGGCTCCTCCGACCACCAGCGCAAGACCATGGTGGTCCTGGAAGACATCACCCAGAGCGCGCGTCTGTGGAAAAAGATGGCCCAGGCCGAGCGGCTGACTTCGCTGGGGCTGCTGTCCGCGGGCATGGCCCATGAGATCAACAACCCGGTCAGCGCCATCCTGTCCCACGCCCAGTACCTGGCCGCCGTGGAGGGCGATGAAAAGAAACGGGATTCTCTGCGCTGGATCCAGAAGGAGGCGCAGCGCATTTCGGACATCGTGGAGAGGCTGCGCGCTTTCGCCCGCGGGGAGCAGGGGCAACAAGGCTCCTGCGGCCTGAACCGGGCCGTGGAGGAAACCCTGGAGCTGGCCAGGCGGGAGCTGGACGCGGGGGGCATCGTGTTCCAGTGCGAGCTGGAAGGCGGCCTGCCCGCCGTGCGGCTGTCCTTCGGGCTGTTGGAGCAGGTGGTGCTGAACCTGCTGGCTAACGCGGTGCAAGCCACCGGCGGCAAGGGCTCGATCCGCCTGCGCACGCGCCGGTTGGAGTCGCTGGCCGAACTGACCGTGAGCGACGACGGCCCCGGCATCAGCAAGGAGAACCTGAAGCGGGTATTCGAGCCTTTCAATTCCACCAGGCGCGGACGGGCCGGCCTGGGCCTGGGCCTGGCCATCTGCTACAGCATCGTGACCCGGGCCGGCGGGGAAATCGCCGCGCATTCCAACGGAGGCACGACCATCACCGTGCTGCTGCCGCTGGAGGCGGCTCAACCGTGAAGCGGCGCATCCTGATCGTCGACGACGAACCGGGCCTGCGCAAGGGCCTGGGCAACGTCCTGGAGCTGCGGGATTTCATCGTGCTGGAGGCCGGAGGGGGCGCGGAGGCGCTGGGCATTCTCCGCCGCGAGGACATCGATCTG
>CAZMWZ010000271.1:0-3585 GCA_964570045.1 uncultured Spirochaetaceae bacterium | reverse complement strand
TCATCATGGCCGCCACCAACCGCCCGGAGATTCTGGACCCGGCCCTGCTGCGCCCCGGCCGTTTCGACCGGCAGGTGGTGGTGGATCGCCCCGACCTGAAAGGCAGGGAGGCGATCCTCCAGATCCACAGCAAGGGCGTGAAGCTCGCCGAGGGGGTGGACCTCAAGGTCATCGCCTCGCGCACCCCGGGCATGGTGGGTGCGGACCTGGCCAACATCTGCAACGAATCCGCCCTGCTGGCCGCCCGCCGCGGCAAGAAGTTCGTGGGCATGTCCGAGTTCGAGGAGGCCATCGACCGGGTGATCGCCGGTCTGGAGAAAAAGAAACGCCTGATCAGCCCCAAGGAAAAGCAGATCGTGGCCTACCACGAGGCGGGTCACGCGGTGGTGGCCGAAACCCTGCCCAACACCGACGTGGTGCACAAGATCTCGATCGTGCCGCGCGGCATCGCCGCCCTGGGCTACACCATCCAGCTCCCGACCGAGGACCGCTACCTGATGACCAAGCGGGAGCTGGAGGACCGCCTGGCGGTGCTGCTGGCCGGGCGGGTGACCGAGGAGCTGGTTTTCGGTGACGTTTCCACCGGCGCGCAGAACGACTTGAGCCGCGCCACCGACATCGCCCGGGCCATGGTCAAGGAGTACGGGATGAGCGGCCGCATGGGCCTCACCTCCTATGAGCGGCCCCACAACCCCTTCCTCAAGGGCGGCGAGTGGATGCCCACGGAAAAGGAATACTCCGAGAAGACCGCCGCCGAGATCGACGACGAGGTGCGCCGCATCCTGGAGGAGACCCATGACAAGACCCGCGGCATCCTCGAAGAGAAGCGGGACCTGGTAGACCGCCTGGCCAAGCTGCTCCTCGAGAAAGAAGTCGTGGACCGCGAGGAGTTTAAGGCCCTCATACACCAGCCCGCCTGAGCGCCTGCCTGGCGGCGAGGTTCCGCCCGTGCTACCGTAGCCGCATGACCCCCAAACAGGAAGCGGTGTTCTTCGAGGTGCATTCGGGCCTGCCGCGCGAAGGTCCAGGCGACGCGCAGTCCACGCGCCGGGCCTTCGCCTGCCTCCGCGACCTGCCGGACCGGCCCCGTGTCCTGGACCTGGGCTGCGGTCCGGGGGCCCAGACCCTGGAGCTGGCCGAGTTGTGCGCGGGAGAGATCATCGCCGTGGACAACCACGCGCCCTTCATCGCGGGACTCCAGCGGCGCGTGCTGGAAAACGGCCTGGCGGACCGGGTGCACCCGCTGGCCGCCGACATGAAGAGCCTGCCGTTCGAGCCGGGCTCCTTCGACCTGATCTGGGCCGAAGGGTCGATCTACCTGATCGGCTTCTCCCGGGGGCTGGTCGAGTGGCGTCCGCTGCTCTCCAGGCACGGCCACATCGCGGTGACCGAGGTCTCCTGGCTGAAGGCCGATATACCCGCCGAGCTGTTGGGGTTCTGGAAGGAAGCCTACCCGGGCATCCGCTCCATCCCCGAAAACGAGGCCGCGGTCCGGGAGGCTGGATACGAGCTGCTGGCCAGCTTCACGCTGCCGGACAGCGCCTGGTGGGAGCCGTACTACCGGCCCATCGAGGGCAAGCTCGGGGCCCTGGAGGCCAGGTACGCCGGCGACGCGGAGGCGCTGGAGGTCCTGGCGGCCGAACGGCAGGAGATCGAGCTGTTCCGGAAATACTCCGATTGCTACGGGTACGTTTTCTACGTCGCGAGGGGCCGGTAGCGGCGTGCGCGCTGCGGGTGAGCCGCGGCTGTTCGAGTACGCCCTGCCGGGCGGCTGGCGGGTGCTGGCGGGGCGTACGGAAGCCGACAACGATCACTTGAGCCTGCGGGTGGCCCGCCCGGATGACTGGTGGTTCCACGTGCGCGGCCAGCCCGGCAGCCATGTGGTGCTGCAGGGTCCCCCGGGGCAAGCGCCGGACCGCGAAAGGATCAAGGCGGCGGCCGCGGTCGCGGCCTACCACAGCAAGGCGCGGGCGGGCGGCCTGGTGGCCGTGTCCTGCACCCAGGCCCGCTACGTCACCAAGCCGCGCGGCGCCAGGCCGGGCGCCGTGCAGATCCGTCGGGAAACCGTGCTGCGGGTGCGCCCCGCCCTCCCCGAGGCCCCGCCGGGGGCCTGAGCTAGCGCTTCTTGCCGGCGCGCTGTTTGTCGGCCTCCTGCCCTGCTGCTCCGCCTCCCGTGGTTTTCCGGATCCAGTCGCCCATGGCCTCGATGACCCCTTCGCTGACGGTCTTGCCCGCCATGGAGCACAAGCCCTTGAACATGTTGTGGGTCGGCCCGGGAACCCCTTTGACCAGGATATCGATTTTTTCCATGAGTATCAGACTGCAACGGGCATGCCAAAGAGTCCCGATTCGGCTGAATTCATAACCCTCAACCGGCTAAGCAATTATGGGTCGCCAGGCGCGGCCGGCATCTGGGAATGACGTCTTCACTCAGTTGCCGATTGCAAAAGCGTCATTGCGGCTGTGCTGCGATTTCGTAATCGAAACCGGACCGCTTTCAGCCGGGGTGCGCGGGCTGCCCGCGCTCCGCGAGGTAGGCCGCCACTGTGCGCTCCAGGCCTTCCCTCCACCCGACGACCGGCGCGTAGCCCAGCAGGGTCTGGGCCTTCTCGATCGAGAAATCGAAGTCGTAGGCCACGCGCTCCACGCGGTAGGGAGTGAGCGGCGGGTCGCGGCGGATGCCGAGGAAACCGTAGACCGCGGCCAGCAGGGCGGCCAGGGGTCGCGCCAGGAACAGTGGCAGCTCCAGCCAAGGGCGCACGCCCAGGAGTGCAGCGGTGTGGGCGAGGATCTGCCTCCAGGTGTTGGGCTCTCCGCCCGTGATGTTGAACACCTGGCCTGCGCCCGCCTCGCTCTCCAGGGCCAGGACCACCGCCTGGACCAGGTCTTCGACGGCCACCACGCTGGTCAGGTGCAGCCCCCCGCCCAGGGTGCCGCGGATCCCCCGCTCCTGGGCCTTCAGGAGGCGGTAGAAGGTGGTGGTGTCCCCCGGTCCGTACACGTCCGCCGGGCGCAGCACCGTGGTCCGGAAGCCGGGCGCGTTGCGCGCCAGCACCTCCTCCTCGGCCTGCTTCTTGGTTTTCTGGTACGGGCTGAGCAGGGGGTAGTAAGGGCCTTCCTCTTTGGTCTGCACGTGCGGTCCGAAGCCGTGCACCGAGATCGAACCGAGGAAAACGAAGACCCTGCAGCCGGAGGCCAGGGCCTCCTCCACTAGCCGCACGGTGATCTCCAGGTTCTGCCTGCGGAAAAGCTCCGGGTCGCCCCAGTCCGAGGCCAGCGCGGCGGCGTGCACCACCGCGTCCACCCCCCGCACGGCGGCCCGCAGGTCCTCCGCCCAGGCCAGGTCCCGCCGCTGGACTTCCGCGCCGCCGGCGGCCAGAGCCTCCAGGAATGCCGGGGGACGGGCGCGGCGGTACAGGGCGCGCACCGCGTACCCGCGCGCCGCCAGGCCGCGCGCGATCCACCCGCCGATGAAGCCGGAGGCGCCGGTCACCAGGACCCGGCTCGTCTTCACGGCAGACCCCCCGCCCGCCGCAGGAGGATGAACAGGTCCTGGAAGAGGCCCGCGGCGACGTGCAGCGCCAG
>CAZMWZ010000270.1:0-3607 GCA_964570045.1 uncultured Spirochaetaceae bacterium | reverse complement strand
GTTGCCGAAACGCCGATCATGCCGCTGCTCATCGGCAATGACGAGAAGACCTTCATGTTCTGGAAGGCCCTGTTCGACAACGGGGTCTACGCCAATCCCATCGTGAGCCCCGCTGTTCCCCCCGACCGCTCGCTGCTGCGCACCTCGTACATGTCCATCCACACGGACTCGGAGCTGGACCAGGTCCTCGACGTCTGCGGGCGCGAAGGCAAGAAGCTGGGAATCATATGAGCGACATCCTGAGGTGGCTGCCGCACCGGGAGCCGTTCCTTTTCGTGGAACGGCTGGAGGAGGCCACGGACGAGCGGATCATAGGTTATCGCCTCTTCACTGAAGCGGATTTCTTTTTTAAAGGCCATTTCCCCGGCTACCCGGTCGTGCCCGGCGTGATTCTGTTGGAGACCATGGCCCAGGTGGGCGGGGCCGGCATCAAGAAGCTGGGCAAAGTCAAGACGGACGGGCAGTTCTTCCTGGCGTCCGTGGACAAGGTCAAGTTCCGCCGCCAGGTCCGGCCGGGCGAAGAGGTCCGGGTGGTGATCCGAAACCTGCGCGTCAGCCCCAAGATGGTGAAGCAGTCCGGCCAGGTCTTCGTCGGCGAGGAGATCGCCGCCGAGGCGGAGTGGCTCTGCCTGGTCGGGTGAAACCCGCTATCGCGGCCTGACCCCCTACTCCTCCAGCGCTTCCAGTTCCTCCAGCTCTTCGGAGACCCCGACGCTGGGCGCGCCCGGCCCCGCGGGCAGCGATGCGAGCGGCTGCGGGGACTGCGCTTCCGCGGGCTCCGGTTCCATTACCTCCAGCTCCACGGGCTCCAGCTCGCCGAGGTCCTCCGCGGCCGGCTCCGCCTCGACGGCAGGGGCGGCAGCTGCGGCCTGCGCATCGGGGAGGGTCTCCAGCAGCTGCGGGCGCTGCGCGGAGGGCTCCGGCTCCAGCATTTCGGTCCGGCGCAGCGCGTAATCCGTCCCCTCCAGCGCGGCGGCTTCCTGCTGCGGGGCCGTGTCCCGGCCCTCCTCGCCGCGGGCGGCGTCCGTGATCCTGAGCGCCTCGTCGAACCAGGAGAAGGCCGTGCCGAGGCTGCCGGTCATCTGGCGCAGGTCGCGGGACACCTCCAGGATGGTCTTGATGGTCCGGTCGACGTCGGCCACGTTGTCCTTGACCGCGGAATGGGCGCGGGCCACTTCCTCCAGCGCCCCGGCATTGTGCTCGATCATCGCCCGGATGCGGTCGCTCTGCTTCATGATCTCGGCGTAGCCCTGCATCAGGCCCTGGGCCGTATCGACGTTCCTTACAATGGCCAGGTTGGACTCGCGGATCAGGCCGTTGACCTGGTCGGACACCGTCCGCGTCACGTCGGCCAACTTGCGGATCTGCTGGGCCACTACGGCGAACCCCCGCCCCGCCTCGCCGGCCTTGGAGGCCTCGATGGAGGCGTTCAGGGAGAGCATGTGGGTCTTGTCGGCGATGCCGATGATCTGGGCCACCGCCTGGGTGATGCTCCGGGATTTGACCTCCAGGGCCTGCAGCTCCTCCAGGGCGCTGCCCAGCTCACGGCTGAAGCCGCCGATCTGCGAATCCACCTGGGTGGTCAAGCCGAGGATGTCGCGCTCCTTGGCCACCACCTCCCCTTCCGCCGCGGCGCTCTGCTCGATGGAAATCATGATCTGGGCGATGGTGAAGGCCTGCTTCTGGGCGGACTCCAGAAGGCGGCTGGCCAGAATCATGGACTCTAAATTTCGGTTTTCCAGGCGCCCCTTGCCCTCGCGGATCTTGGCCAGCAGCTCCTGGTCGGCGAGCAGCTTGGACTCCAGCTGCCGGCTGGACTCCCGGAAGCTGCGGCTCATGCGGAAGCGCTCCCAGCCGTTGACCACGGCCACCAGCAGCGCCAGCACGAACTCCAGACCGTAGCTGGCCTGCAGGAGCCTGACGCGGCCCAGAGGGTCGAACAGGGGCAGGAGCAGGCTCCCGCAGGCCAGCAAGAAAAGCACCAGCAGGGGGATGCCGATGCGCTTCCCACGGACGATGGCCGCCGCCGCCAGCCCGGCGGCGGCCAGCAGGCCCAGGCCTAGTGCGGCGTACTGGACGGTGCGGACGGTAAGCAGCGCCGGGAACTTCCTGGTGGCCAGGCCGGCCGCGCCGGCGGCCACCAGTATCAGGACAAAGGGAATCAGCTTCGAGCTCCTGGCCTCCAGCAGGTATCCCCAGGCGCTCAGCAACAGGAAGGAGGCGGCCAGTAGCTCGAACAGGGGGAAGACGCGCAGCACCGTGGCGAACGGCAGAACCATGGTCAGGACGGCCGAGAACAAGCCCGCCAGCGCCGTGCACAGGCTGGCCAGCGCCAGGTACAGCAGGAAGACCCGTCTTTCCAGCGAGAAGATGTACACGCCGTACACGAACAGGAAGGCCATCAACAGCAGCAGCACGGAGCGTGCGCCCAGGTACCACAAGTTGAGCAGGAACAGGCGCAGGTTCAGGGTCTGGAGGCGCACCAGCTCTACGCCCTTCTCCACCCAGGAGTGCGAGCGGTGGTAGACCCGGATGTGCAGGACCTGGCGGGGCAGGCCATGGTCAGGCAGGAGGGTGTAGCCGCGGTACAGCGCCACCGGGGCCACGAACCCCGGCCCCGCGCCGCCGGTCGCGCCGATCTGGGTCCCGTTCAGGAAGACCCGCTCGGAGAAACCCAACGGGCCGAGGATCAGGCCGGCGGGCTCCACCAGCGCCACCTCGGCGCGCAGCCACAGATATCCCTCCTCGGCGGCGGTGTAGGCATCGAGGCTGCCGGGCAGGACGCAAGGTTCCCACGGGCCTGCGGGGGGAGTCGTGGCGGCGGACTGGGTGAAAGAGCTCTCCCAGTCCAGTGCTCCCGCCAGCGGCGCCGCCAGGAGCGCCAGGGCGCAAGCGGCCAGGACTGCCAGCCTGCTCATGGGCATAGCCCTACAGTAACAGGTAAGCCCGCAGTGGTACAACGCCCCAACAAAAAAATACCCGCATCTTGACATTCGCGCCGGAATCCTGTAAGGAGGTGGCATGAGCGGCAGGTCCGCGACCACCCTACACCTCCCGGAGATCATCGGCATCCTCATTCTTAGGAGTTGTCCGCGAACCCCGGGGGGGTAAGGCGAAAGCTGAAGCCTGAAAGGCCGCTTCCCTTCCTGGGAAGCGGCCTTTTTTTCTGCAAGGAGATCGGCAGTGGAGGAAAACGTCGGTATCACCGGAGCACAGCTCCTGGTCAAAGCCCTGCGGGAAGAAGGGGTGCAACACCTTTTCGGCTTCCCCGGCGGGGTGGTCATCCCGATCTTCGACGCCCTGTACTCGGCGCCCGATATCAAGATCATCCTGACCCGCCACGAGCAGGGGGCCGTGCACGCCGCCGACGGCTACGCGCGCTCCACCGGCCGCACGGGGGTCTGCCTGGTCACCAGCGGTCCCGGGGCCACCAACACCGTCACGGGGCTGGCCACCGCCAATTTCGACTCGGTGCCCATCGTCTGCTTCACCGGGCAGGTGGCCCGCAACATGATAGGCAACGACGCCTTCCAGGAGGCGGACATCGTAGGGATTACCCGCCCCATCACCAAGCACAACTACCTGGTGCTGGACCGCAAGGACCTGG
>CAZMWZ010000269.1:0-3613 GCA_964570045.1 uncultured Spirochaetaceae bacterium | reverse complement strand
ATTTCCCTAACGAGTTCATCCAGACCGGGATCTCCACGATCGACGTTCTCAATCCCCTGGTACGCGGCCAGAAGCTCCCCATCTTCTCGGGGGCCGGCCTGCCCCACGCGCGCCTGGCCGCCCAGGTCGCGCGCCAGGCCAAGGTGCTGAAGACCGGAGAAGCCTTCGCCGTCGTGTTCGCCGCCATGGGCATCACCTTCGAGGAGTCCGATTTCTTCATCAACGACTTCCGCAAGACCGGGGCTATCAACCGGGCAGTGCTGTTCATCAACTTGGCCGACCAGCCGCCGATCGAAAGGATCGCGGTGCCGCGCATGGCCCTGACCTGTGCTGAGTACCTGGCCTATGAGCTGGAAATGCACGTCCTGGTCATCCTGATCGACATGACCAACTACTGCGAGGCGCTGCGCGAGATTTCCGCTGCTCGCAAGGAGGTCCCTTCCAGGCGCGGCTATCCGGGCTACATGTACACCGACCTGTCGACGATCTACGAACGCGCCGGGCGCATCCGCGGCAAAAAAGGCTCCATCACCCAGATGCCGGTGCTGACGATGCCGGAAGACGACAAGACCAACACCGTGCCCGACCTTACCGGCTACATCACCGAAGGGCAGATCCTGATGTCCCGCTCCCTGTACAACGAGGGCATCTATCCGCCGGTGGACGTGCTGCCTTCCCTGTCGCGCCTCAAGGACAAGGGCATCGGCCAGGGCAAGACCCGCGAGGATCACGCCGGGGTCATGAACCAGCTGTATGCGGCCTACGCCCGGGGCAAGACCGCCCAGGAAATGGCAGTGGTGCTGGGCGAAGCCGCCCTCACGCCGGTCGACCGTATTTTCGTGCGCTTCGCCGTCGAGTTCGAGCGGCGCTTCATCGCCCAGGGGGAACAGGAGAACCGGGACATCCAGAGCAACCTGGACCTCGGCTGGCGCCTGCTGGGCATGCTGCCGAAAACCGAGTTGAAGCGGGTGCGCGACGAGTACATCCAGAAGTACGGCTCCAAGGTAGAAGCGATCGCCGTGGGAGCGTAGGCCATGCAGATCAAGGTCGCCCCCACCCGGATGGAGCTGTTGCGCCTGAAGAAGCGCATCGAGCTCGCCCACCGGGGACATCGCCTGTTGCAGGATAAGCTGGAAGGGCTGATCAAGGAGTTCCTCCCCCTGATCGACGAGTACGTAGCGGCGCGGGAGGAGCTGGACCGACGTTACCCGCGGGCTCTGGCCTTCACGGCGAGGGCCGCTGCCGAGGTCGGCGAGGACCGCCTCGGCCCGGCCCTCGCCCAGACCGGCCTGCGGGTCGAGGTGGAGGTGAGCGAGCAGCGCCGTTCGGGGGTGGCAGTCCCCGTCATGGAAGCGGCCATCGACCGCTCCAGGCCCTTTTACAGCCTGCTCGCCACCCCCGAGCTCTTCGACCGTGCGGTCGCGGAGCTGGTCGACGTGCTGCCCCTGATCCTGAAAGCCGTTCAGTTGGAACAGACGGTCCGCAGGTTCGCCAAGGAAATCGAGCGGACCCGGCGCCGGGTGAACGCGCTGGAGTATATCCTGATCCCCCAGCTGCACGGGGCGCGCAAGTTCATCCAGGCCAAGCTGGACGAGGACGAAAGGGCGGCGCGCATCCGCAACATGAAGGTCAAGGAGATGCTGGACAAGGCGGCAGCGCAGACGGCCGCCCAGCCCTCCGCCTAGCCGGCTGACGACCGCTACTGCCCCCGGGCCTCGAAGAAGGACTTGTAGATCCGGTAGTGCTCCGTGTCCGCGTAGGCGATGGGCCTGGGGGCATCACCGTCAAAATCCAATATCCTGGCCCCGAGCAAGGAGAGCAGGATCGGCGAGTGGGTAGCGACGATGAACTGGGCCTCCCCTGAGCGGGTGAAACCCTCCAACTCGCGGCGGAGAGCGACCTGGGTCTTCGGGGATAGTGCGTTCTCCGGCTCGTCCAGCAGGTAAAGTCCCCTGATCCTGAAGCGGTGCGTGAAAAAGCTCATGTGGCTCTGCCCGTGGGACTGCACGAGCAATGACTTTCCGCCGTAGATTTCCAGCACCGCGGGATCCTCGATCGCCCATTCGTCCACGGACTGGGAAAAGGCCCGAAAGCGGTCCGCGGAGAAGAATGAGCCCGGCACCGGCTCGTTGACCCACTCCGCCTCCAGATACAGGTGGAGCTGCTCCTCATGAGGATTGCGGCTCGTGCGCGCCCTCTCCAGATCTTCCCAGATGTGGATGCCGCAGCTGCGGGCGATGGCCCGCAGCAAGGTGGATTTGCCGCTGCCGTTCTCGCCGACGAAGAAGGTGACCGGCGTGTCGAAGTCGATGGCCTCGCCTGAGCGCAGCACCCGCAGGTTGAAGGGGTAGAGGTCCTCGCCGGGGAAGCGGTGCCTGGCGACCGTGCAGCGCTTCAGATGCATTAATCCAGACGCCGCGACGAGGGGTTGATGAGGGGCTCGGTCGTGGGGTTTTGCAGCTGACGGCGGGCCAACTCGGCGTAGTTGTCTGCAACCGCGGGATCGAACCCGCCGTCGGCCAGGACCCGCCACAGCTCCGTGGCCCTGGAGGCATGCCCGGTTGCGGAGGAGGCGGCCGCCAGGTAATAGGCGACCCGGAAGAAGCCGCTCTCCGTCAGGTAGCTCCTCACCGCCTCGCGTTGCACCGCGGTGCGCAGGAAATCAGGCAGGGAGACAAACTCGTAGGTGGGAAACGTCCGCCGCAGCTCCGTCATGGCTTCCGTCACGATGATTGTCACGGCAAACAGCGAGTGCTGAATGGAGGCCGGCTCGTAGCGCCCGGTACGGTACGCGAACCAACCCAGTTTGGCGTGGGCCGCCAGCGCGAAGCCGGCGTCCTCCAGACGGTAAAGCCGGAGAGTGTGGTCCAACCCGCGCGTAAGGTACGACCTCAGGAAGGCGTTGCGAAAGCGCTCCTGGCCCTTGTCGGCATACGCCGGCTGGTCCAACAGTATCTCCTCCAGGCTCTTCTGCATGTCGGCGTACTGGCCCTGGATTTCCTGGACCTCAGCCAGCAGATACAGAACCCGGTAGCGCTCTTCCGGGATTCGCAGGCTTGCCAGGTAATCGGGCCGCAGCACTTTCTGGAACTGCGTCCTGGCCAGCTCCAGGGCGCCCTCCCGGAAGTAGATCTCCCCGATGGCAAGCTCGGCTTCCGGGAAATAAGCCTGTTGCTCGATCGCCCGACGGAGCAACCGCAGCGCCTCGCCCATGTCCGGATTCTCCCGGTCGTCGATGAGCGCCCGAGCCTCTTCCAGCAAAATCCAGGGCGCGGTAGAGGGCTGGGCGTGCAGCCCGGCGGCCAGGGCCAGCAGCAGGGAAGGTATGAGCAGTCGCGACCGATTCGTCACCGCATTTTTAGCTTCGGAGGTTTTGCCCGAATTGATTAGGCGCCGCGCTCATTGCTGAAGGTATTGCACCACCTTGTCCAGCCGACGTTTCACCAGGCTATAAACGGCTTCCGGAAAGGCTGACGCCATCGTCCTGGCGTGAATGAGGCGGTCGACCTCCCTGAACATCTCCTGTTGCGAAGCGAACCTCCCCGTGTCCAGGCTGTCCAGGCTGTGGATCAGGCTCTTGAGCGCGGCGATCTCGTTGAGCAGCAGGGTTTTA
>CAZMWZ010000268.1:0-3617 GCA_964570045.1 uncultured Spirochaetaceae bacterium | reverse complement strand
CAGGTCGTGAACATGCTCTTCGAGGGAGGCAAAACTGCTTCCTTTTCCATGACTGGGTTTACCGAATATCAGGACAGGAAAACCCACATCTTCGGCACCCATGGCGAAATTTATGGCGATGGGTCAACTCTGCTTCACTTTGACTTTCTCACCGATAGGAAAAAAAAGATCAGCATTGAGGCCTCAGATTTCACGCTTGTCGGCGGTCATGCAGGCGGGGATGATGGATTGATAACCAGCTTTCTTGCCGCCGTAGCGAACCACAATCAAGGTGAAATACTCTCGGGGCCTTCCGAGTCTTTGGACAGCCACCTGATGGTTTTTCGGGCGGAGAAGGCGAGGAAGGAGAATACGGTTGAGTTCATGTAGTCAAGGAAGGGCAGGCGGGGCTCCTTCCCCTTGACCTGACGAAGGTACCGCCGCGATCCCCAGCAAATGAGTATTGAAGCGCTGGAGCTATTCCACCCCGCGATCCGCGCGTGGTTCCTCGAGACCTACGGGGAGCCCACGGAGATCCAGGCGCTGGCCTGGCCGGCGATCGCCTCCGGGCGGCACGTGCTGGCCGTCGCGCCCACGGGCAGCGGCAAGACCCTCTGCGCCTTCCTGTGGGCCCTGGACCGGCTCCTGACCGGCGCCTGGCCCGCGGGCGCGCTCCGGGTGCTGTACGTCTCGCCGCTCAAGGCGCTGAACAACGACATCCGCCTCAACCTGCTGGCCCCCCTGCGGCACCTCGGCGAGCGCCTGGCCGGGCAGGGCCTGCAGGTGCCCCAGCTGCGGGTGGAGGTGCGCAGCGGGGACACCCCGCAGAGCGAGCGGCAGCGCATGCTGCGACGCCCCCCCGAGATCCTGGTCACCACCCCGGAGAGCCTCAACCTCCTGCTCGCCTCCCCGCGAGCTCGCGGGATCCTGACCGGTCTGCGAACGGTCATCCTCGATGAGATCCACGCCGTGGCCTCCACCAAGCGCGGCACCCACCTGGCCACGGCGGTGGAGCGGCTGGTACCCCTGGCGGGAGAGTTTCAGCGCCTGGCCCTTTCCGCCACGGTGCGGCCTGCCTCGCGCGTGGCCGCCTTCGTGGGCGGGTACGCGCTGGAGCGGGAGGCGGTCGGAGCGGCCGCCCGCGATGGCGGCGGGGGCGAGGCTGCCCGCGATGGCGGCGCGCGCTACCGGGCGCGGGAGGTGACCGTGCTGCAGGCACCAACGGCCAAGCGCCTCGCGATCACGGTGCGCTACGCCGCTGCCCCGCAGGAGGCCGGCCTGGGCACGGAGAGCGCGGCGAGTACGCTCACGGGTGCGGAACTATCCGTCTGGCCGGGACTGGTCGCCGCCTGCCGCCAGGCCATCCACGCCCACCGCTCGACCCTGCTGTTCACCAACACCCGCCGTCACGCGGAGAAGCTGGCCCGGCTGATCAACGAGGCGGAGGGCGCGATCCTGGCCTACGCCCACCACGGCAGCCTGTCGCGCGAGATCCGGGCCGCCGTGGAGAGCCGCCTGAAGCGCGGGGAGCTGAAGGCCATCGTGGCCACCAGCTCCCTGGAGCTGGGCATCGACATCGGGGAGCTGGACCAGGTGCTGCTCATCCAGACCCCCCTGTCCGTGGCCTCGACCCTGCAGCGCATCGGGCGCGCCGGCCATTCGGTGCGGCAGGTGAGCCTTGGGGTGTTGCACCCCCTGCACGGCCTGGACCTCCTGGACGCCGCCCTCATGACCCGGGCCGTGCAGGAACAGGACATCGAGGAGATCCGGCCCGTGCTCTGCCCCCTGGACGTACTGGCCCAGGTGATCCTGTCCATGACGGGCGTGGAGCGCTGGGACATCGACCGCCTGTATGAGGAGTTGTGCACGAGCTACCCCTATCGCGAGCTTTCCCGCCGGCAGTACGAGCGCGTGCTGGACATGCTGGCCGGGCGCTATGCCGACTCCCGCATCCGCGAGCTGGAAAGCCGCGTGTCCCTCGACCGGCTGGAGAACACGGTGGAAGCCCGGCGCGGAGCCCTGGCACTGGTGTATCGCGCGGGCGGGACCATCCCGGATCGAGGCTACTTCGACCTGCGCACTGCCGATTCCCGCGCCAAGATCGGGGAGCTGGACGAGGAGTTCGTCTGGGAGCGCCGGGTGGGGGACACCTTCATGCTGGGCACCCAGGGCTGGCGCATCCGGAGCATCGATTCCCGCAGCGTGGAGGTGACCCCCTGGGGCGGGCCCGTGAACACCACGGTGTTCTGGAAGGCGGAGCGGGGGGCGCGGGATTTCCGCTTCTGCGAGCGCATCGGGGAGGCGCTGGAGCGCTGGAACCCCCGGCTCGGCGACCCGCGGCTCCCGGCGGAGCTCCAGCGCGAGCACCTCCTCGAGGAGCCCGCCGCCCTGGCCCTGGTGGAATTCCTGAAACGCCAGCGGCAGGCCACGCACGCGGACCTGCCGCACCGCCGCCACCTCCTGCTGGAAAAGGTCCGGGACCCCGCGGCCGCAGGGGGCCTGCGCCGGGTGATCCTGCACACCCTGTGGGGAGGGCGGGTGAACGCGCCCCTGGCCCTGGCGCTGTCCGCGCTGTGGGAGCGGGAGAAGGCAAGCCGCCTGGAGATCGTGGCCGACGACGACTGCCTGGCCGCCCTGATGCCGGAGGAGGAGGACCTGGGGCTGCTGCTGCGCCGCCTGCGCCCCGACGCCCTGGAGGGCCTGCTGCGCCGCAGCCTGGAGTCCAGCGGCTTCTTCGGCGCTCGCTTCCGCGAGAACGCGGGGCGGGCCCTGCTCCTGCCGCGCTCGGACTTCCGCCGCCGGGTGCCCCTCTGGCTGACCCGGCAGCGCTCCAAGAAGCTCCTGCACGCGGTGTTGAGCTACGAGGATTTCCCGGTCCTAACCGAGACCTGGCGGGAATGCCTGGAGGACGAGTTCGATCTGGTGACGCTCAAAAGCCTGCTCGGGGAGCTGGCCCGGGGCGAGATCGCCGTGAGCCAGGTGCAGGGCGCCTCCCCGTCCCCGTTTGCCCAGGGGGTGAGCTGGGTGCAGATCAACCAGGCCGTGTACGCGGACGACAGCCCGTCCACGGAGGCGCGCTCGGCCCTGCGCGCCGACGTGATCCGCGATGCGCTGGCCTCCGCCCGCCTGCGCCCACTGCTGGAAGCGGAGCTCATCGCCGAGGTCACCCGCAAGCTCCAGCGCACCGCCCCCGGGTACGCGCCGCGCGATGCGCGCGAGGTCCTGGACTGGCTCAAGGAGCGCTGGGTCCTGCCGGAGGGGGAGTGGCGGGAGCTGCTGGAGGCGATGCGCCGGGACCACGCACAGGAACCGGCGGTCCTGCTCGAAGAGCTGGGCACCCGCCTGGCCGGCGGCCTGTTGCCGGGCGCGGAGATTCCCGCGGTGTGGGCGCGCGAAACCGAGCCGCGCCTGCGGCGGGCGCTGGAGGCACCCGCAGGGCCCGCCGGGGAGGAGCGCTTCACGGCGATGCTGGGGGAGTGGCTGCGGTACTACGGCCCGGTGGAGCCCGGCGAGGTGCGCGGGCTTTTCGGGGTGCCCGCGGAGCGGCTGCAGGAAGCCTTGGAGGAGCTGGCTGAGCAGGGGGAGGCGATCGTGGACCTCCTGGTCCGCGGAGCACAGGGTGCCCGGGTATGCGACAG
>CAZMWZ010000267.1:2410-3634 GCA_964570045.1 uncultured Spirochaetaceae bacterium | reverse complement strand
GCACGTCCCCCGCCTGATGCAGAACCGCCGCTAGCACCGCTCTCGCCTCCTGCCGGCTACCATTGGGACGGCTTCCCATCCTGCTGTCAAGCGTAAGCCTGTGCCGGGCTCTCGCGCCGCTCTTCGCCGGCCTTCAGCCCTGCCCTTTGCCTTGACCGCCGCGGCGGGCCGCTATAAGCTGGAGCCCGATGGCCGCCGGCGGCATCTGCCTGATCGGCAACTTCTGCATAGACCTCATCCTTCGTGGCGTGCCCCGCCTGCCGGAGTGGGGTCAAGAGGTGGCCGGCGACGATCACCTGCTGGTCACCTCGGGGCAGACCACCTACACCGCCTTCGCGCTGCGCGCGCTGGGCGAGCCGGTGGCGGTGATCGGCTGCGTCGGCGAGGACGACTGGGGGGAGCGGATCCGGTGCGACCTGAACGCCCGGGGCGTCGATACCTCCGGGCTGGAGACCGTGCCCGGCGGGCAAACCGCGCTCACCGTGGCCGCCGTGCGGCCCGACGGGGAGCGGGCCTTCCTGTCCGACTTCGCCTGCCTGGCCCGCGCCGACGAGTCGGTGCTGGCCCGCCACTGGGACATCGTGGAGGGCGCCGGGCTGGTGGGGCTGCTGGGGGTGTTCAGCTGGCCCGGCCTGTCCCTGACGCGCACCGCGGAGCTCTTCGGCCGCGCCCGGCGGGCCGGCAAGACCACCATGCTGGACACGGGCTGGGACCCGGAGGGCTGGCAGCCGCCCACCCTGGCGGCCCTGCAGGGCCTGCTGGCCCAGACCTCGATCTTCATGCCCAACCTGGACGAGGCCCGTGCCGTCACGGGCGCCGTCCAGCCGGATGAGGCGGCCCGCCGTCTGGCGGCTCTGGGCCCCGAGCTGGTCGTCGTCAAGCTGGGCCGTGACGGGAGCCTCGCGCGCGCGGGCGGGCGAGAGGTGCGTCAGGCGGCGCTGCCGGCCGAGGTGGTGGATACGGTCGGGGCCGGCGACGTGTTCAACGCCGGCTTCCTGCACGGGAGCCTGCACGGCCGGCCCCTGGAGGCCTGCCTGGCTGCCGGCAGCGCGGCGGCGGCCCTGTACATCGCCCGCCCGCGCGACCGCTTCCCCGCGGCCGCCCAGGTCGAAGCCCTGCTCGCGGAGGTCTCATGATCGATTTCCACACCCACCCCGTGATGATCCGGGAGCTGCGGCGCGACGACCCCGACCTGGAGCGCGCCGTGCGCGAAGTCTTCCAGCT
>CAZMWZ010000267.1:0-2310 GCA_964570045.1 uncultured Spirochaetaceae bacterium | reverse complement strand
CTGGACCCGGCGCTGCAGCGCTTCCACCCCGACGACCGAAAGCTCGCCTGGCCGCTGTACCAGGCCTGCTCCGAGCTGGGCATCCCAATGCTCATCCACTGCGGCCTGAGCTGGTCGCTGCTCGGGCAGGCCAAATACGCCCGCCCACTGGCCCTGGAAGAAGTTGCGCAGGAGTTCCCCGCCCTGCCGATCATCGTCGCCCACTTCGGCTGGCCTTGGGTCGAGGAGGCCCTGTTGCTGGCCTTGAAGTACCGCAACGTGTACCTGGACACTTCGATAGTGTACAGCGGCGCTCCCCGCGACGCGCTGCGGCACGTGCTGGAGCGGCAGATCGGCATCGAAGTGCTGGAGCGCAGCCTCCCTCACCAGGTGCTGTTCGGCTCCAACTACCCGCGGGCCGACATCCGCCGCTCGGTCCGGGGCCTGGACGCCCTGCCGCTCAGCCCTGCCCTGCGGGAAGCCGTCGCCCGCGGCAACGCTGCCGGGCTGCTCGGCCTGGGAGGACGTCCATGAAGAGCGTGCTCAAGCGCCTGACCCTGATCACGACGAGGGAGACGGAGCTCATCGACATCACCGCCGAGGTGCGCAAGGCGGTGGAGGAGTCGGGGGTGCGCTCCGGCACGGCGTTCGTGCTGTCCCTGCACACCACCACCGGGCTAACCGTGAACGAGGGGCTCCCGGATCTGGAGAGGGACATCGCCGACTTCCTGCAGGCCCTGGTGCCCGAGGACCACCCGTACCGGCACGCCCGCTTCCTGCACTCCGACGGCCAGATGGCCATCAACGCGCCTTCGCACTTGCGCGGGGCGCTGCTGGGCTTCCAGGCGTTCTTCCCCATCGAGGAGGGCCGCCTGGTCACCGGCGGCCGGCAGACCATCTACTTCGTGGAGCTGGACGGCCCCCAGGAGCGCGGCTGCCTGGTCCAGGTCCTGGGGGAGTAGGGCGCACCATTCCGCGGCTGCGGGTCGCCGCGGATTAGAAGTAGGTCTCGCCGGGGATGTACGGCCGGATGTGCATTTCCCCGTAGGCGTCCATGTCGCGCCCGTGCAGGGTGCAGTAGTAGATCAGGAACAACTGGCTCACCGTGTGCAGAGCGAAGGGCGCCAGGACCGGGTGCGTGGTGAAGTAGTCCTGGCTGTCAAACACGGCCAGACGCGCCCCCCGGGACCGGCAGTAGCTCTGCGCTGCCAGCGCGTACTGCCGCGAGGGGTCGGTGCCGACGAACTGGATCATGGCCGGGGAGCGCGGCAGCACCTCCAGCGGCCCGTGCCGCCACTCGCAGCCGCGCAGGCAGGCGGCGTCGATCTTGCCGTACTCCATGAGGTTGGTGTAGCCGAACTGGTAGGCCAGAGCCCACACCGCCCCGTCGCCGAGCACATAGATTAGCTCCTCGTCCTTGAGCCGCTCGACGGCCTCCCCGGCCACTTCCTCACTCCTGGCCAGCGAGGCGCGCAGCCTGTCGGGCAGGCGCCGCAGCTCCTCCTGCATCCGGGAGGCCTCGGCGGTCTCCCCCGCCAGAGCGGCGTACTCGGCCAGCAGCCATAACAGATTGGCCATGGCCGAAGTGTACAGGCACACGGATTCGTAGGTCACGAGGTGGTCGGCCTGCTCCATGAGCTTGCCCTTGCGGGTGCGGCAGATGGCGATGGTCGGGATGCCCCGCTGCCTGCAGGCCCGCGCCGCGTTCACCGTGTCCGCGGTGTTCCCGGAGTAGGAGGCCAGGATGGCCACGGTCTTGCCCCGCGCGCGTTCCCGCGGCTCGTCGGCCAGGAACTCCGGCCCGAAGCGGTGAGCCACCGGCAGGGAGGTGCAGGTCTGCAGGAAGTAGTAGCCCGTGTACAGGGTGACCCAGGAGGCCCCGCTGCCGAGCAATAGGATACGGTCCGGGGCCTGCTCCTTGATGAAGCAGGCGAGGCGCGACAGCTCCTGCCGGTTGTGCTCGAGGCTCTTCTCGATCTCCTCCGCGGCGATCAGGTAGGAAGAAATCTCGGAATGCTGGTTCTTCTTGAGCAGCGCGGGGTCCAACTTGATCACGTTCGCCTCCTTTGCGTTCGCCAGCCGGCTAAAAAAAGCCCCGCCTCCGGAAGGCGGGGCCCGTGCCACCGAGCAGAATCGAACTGCTGACACATGGATTTTCAGTCCACTGCTCTACCGACTGAGCTACAGTGGCGGATCATTTTAATCCATAAGGAATTACGGCGCGATTTCCCTTACACCTTCCCCATGAATTCCACGCATTCTACTGATTTCATATCGTTTTGTCTACACTGATTTCATCTGTTCGCAGCGCCCAGCCTGAAAGCACCGATT
>CAZMWZ010000266.1:0-3658 GCA_964570045.1 uncultured Spirochaetaceae bacterium | reverse complement strand
CAACGCCCACCTGGAAGCCGAGGTCCTTGAACCCTTTGATCATGTACCGGGCGATCTGCTGCAGGCGGTGGGTGTGCTCCGGCTCCTTCTCGATGATTTCCAAGGTGGCCATGACCGCGCCGATCATCGCCGGGGGCATGGAGGCCGTGAAGATCAGCGGTCGGGAAAAGTGCTTGATGTAGTCGATGACCACGGGATCGCCGGCCACGAAGCCACCGATCCCGCCGAAGGACTTGGAGAAGGTACCCATCACCAGGTCAGCGAACTTGTCCCCGCCGTAATGCTCCTCGGTGCCGCGGCCGGTGGCGCCCAGCACCCCCAAAGCGTGGGCCTCGTCCAGGTAGATGCGCGCCGCGAACTTGTCGGCGACCTTCTTCAGATCCGGGAGCCGCGCGATATCCCCCTCCATGCTGAAAACCCCGTCCGTCACGATGAGCTTCGGCTCGTCGGCGGGCAGGCCGGCCAGGGTCTTTTCCAGATGCTCCGGGTTGTTGTGGTGGTAGCGGTGCAGCTTCACCTGGCCGCCGGTCAGGCCCGTGGACAGCATGATGCCGTCCACGATCGAGGCGTGGTTGTAGCGGTCGCTGAGGATGTGCTCCTTGCGCCCCAGGATCGCGGAGATGGAGCCCAGGTTGGCCAGATAGCCGGCCGTGAATACCAGGGCCGCCTCGCGCCCCACGAAGCGGGCCAGACGGTTCTCCAGCTCCACGTGCAGCACGAAGGTGCCGTTGATCAGGCGCGAGCCGGAGCAGCTGGTGCCGAAGCGGTCCACCGCCTTCTTGGCCGCCTCCTTCACGCGCGGGTCCATGGACAGGCCCAGGTAGTTGTTGGAGCCGATCATGATGACCTCGCGGCCTTTCATCACCACCCGGCTGCCGCGGTTCTCCTCGATCGGGATGAAGTAGGGGTAATAGCCGCTTTCGCGGACCTCCGCGGCCTGCTTGAAGCCGTAGCACTTGCTGAAAATATCCATAGGCTCGTTGAAGCGCCATTATTGCACTCATGGTGGGCCGTGTAAAGGGATTGGGCTGTTTTTTTCGGGAGCTAAATCCCCTGGTAGCTCAGCCAGAAAGTCAGGAAGCCGGCCGGATTCATCACCCCCGCGAGGGTAAGTCCCGCGAGCGCCAGGAAGGCCAGCGCGAAGCCCAGGGGCAGGGCCAGGCGCCGCACCCGCCCCGGCCCGGAAGCGCGGCCGCGGGCGAGCTCCAGCAGGAAGAAGGCCAGGAGCAGCAGCCCCGGAACGCCCAGCAGCAGGGTGAACAGGAGGCGCACCTGTGCGGGGTTGGCTTCCCGCCAGGAAGCGAGCCCCGCGGCCAGCCGGTACAGCGCGATGTTGAAGCGCTGCAGCCGGCCCAACAGGATCAGCACCCCGATGAAGACCAGGAAGGCCCCGCTGGCGATCCTCAAGCGCCGAAAGTGGGCCTTCAGCCGGTCCTTCTGCCGCATGAACTGGGAGAAGAACAGCCCTGCCAGGAGGAAAGGCAGCCCGAGGCCCAGGGAGTACACGCCCAGCAGGGCGGTGCCTTGCAGCACCCGGCCCCCGGAGCCCGCCAGGAACAGGATGGAGGCCAGGATGGGGCCGACGCACGGGGTCCACCCGGCGCCGAAGGCCATGCCGAGGGCGAGGGAGCCCGCCAGGCCGCGGGGGGAGGAGGCGAGATGCACCTTTTTCTCGAAGCTGAGGAATTTCCAGAAGTTGAAGATGAAGTTGAGGCCCAGGAGGACCACCAGGCTTCCGGACACCAGGTTCACGATGCGCGAGGCGCCGACGAGAAAGCCGCCGGCGCCGCTGAACAGGACCCCCAGGACGATGAACACGACTGAAAATCCCGCCACGAACAGCAGGGTGCGGAGGAAGATCGGGAAGCGCGCCGAGCGGTCATCCCGCCGGTGTTCCTCGAAGGCCGCCCCGCCGATCAGGGACAGATAGGAGGGGATCAGCGGCAGCACGCACGGGGACAGGAAGGAAAGCACCCCTGCCAGGAAAGCAATAAACAGGTTCAGGTTCTGGCTCATAGGCTCGCACTGAAAGTACACCGCAGGAAGGCTCCCGGCAAGGGAAGTTTGTCGGCCAGCAGGGTCGCCGCCAGCACGGCCAGGTTGTACAACCCGTGCGCCCAGGCTACCCGGTGCAGGTTGCGCAGGCGCACGAAGGCCACGGCGAAGTAGACACCGAGGGCCAGGGCCACGGCCAGGCCCGCGGGCCCCTGGTAGGCATGCCCGCAGGCAAAAAGCAGGCCGCTCACGGCCACGCCGGCCGCGGGCGGCAGTCCTGCCTGCTGGAGGCGGGTGAGCAGGTAAGCCCGAAAGAAAAGCTCTTCCCGGTACCCCGTGAGCAGGCTGAACGCCGCGGCCAGGGGGAGCAGGCGGGGGTCCAGGAGCCGCCAGCGGAATCCGCCGGCCAGCTGGCGGCGCGCTTCGCCGGGCAGGAGGCTGAGCAGCATCCCGGCTGCGGCCAGCAGAAAGAAAGCGCCGGCCAACAGGGCCAGTGCCCACCCCAGGTCCGCCAGCCGAGGCCTGTAGATGCCGAGCTCAGACCAAACGCTGCGTTCCGGTGAGAGCGGTCCCCGCAGCCAGACCAGGTAGCCCAGGAGCAGGACCTGGGGGGCGGCGGCGGCCAGGAACCGGGCCATGTATAGGGCCAGGGCCCGGGAATCCCCCCCCGGGGCCGCGTCCGGCCACAGCAGGCCGGGCAAGTAGAAGCCCGCAAACACCAGCGCGAGCTCCAACAGGTTCTGCCTGGCTTGGCGATTTCTTATCATGCAAGTAATATAGCGGCCAGCGGGTGATTTCCGGCGTCAAGTATATCAGGATGCTATCGATAATTGTACTATGTGGATAATCTTACTCGTGGTGGCGGCTGTGGTCGCGGCAGCGTTCATTCTGCTGCGGGTCGCCGGCCGCGGCCGATTCCCTTGGGTCCAGTTCTACGCCAAGGGCAAGGAATCAGGGTTCGGCCTGCACGAGATCCACCTGCTGCGGAAGATCGCGATCGAAACCAAGCTGGAAAACCCCACCTCCCTGTTCTGGTCCATCAAGCAGCTGGACCGCTCGATCAAGGAGATCATCCTCAAGCTGCGGGCCAAGGACCTGACCGACGACGAGGAATCCAACCGCCTGCTGGGCAAGATGTTCGAGCTGCGCAAGAAAGTGGAGTTCGACCTGCCCAAGTACCGGCTGGGGCTCAAGTCCACCCGCGAGATCATAGCCCGCCAGCGGGTCAAAATCACCCTCCCGGGGCTGGGCCCGTTTCTGGCGATGGTGATCGAGAACCGCCAGAAGTACTTCGCCCTGTCCTACCCCCAGGGCCCTAAGACCCCCGATGGCTTCACCTGGAAAGGCCAGCAGATCGGCATGCACTTCTGGCGTGCGGAGGACGCCGGGTACTTCCTGAAAACCAGAGTGCAGGACGATTTCCTGAACCAGAAATACCCCATCATCCACGTGGCGCATACCGACGAAGTGACGCGTACGCAGAAGCGCCAGTCCGTGCGCGTCAAGATGAACCACCCCGGGTCCGTGTATCCACTGAAGACCATCCAGGACGCCAATGAAATCGAGGAACACTCCCCGGGCCTGCGCTGCCGGCTCAAGGACCTCTCCGAGGACGGGGCGGCGCTCATGGTCGGGGGGCGGACCAAGGCGGGCCTGCCCATCA